>SLFU01000042.1 GCA_007124095.1 Gemmatimonadota bacterium | reverse complement strand
CGCTCGCGAGCCCGGTGGCGCACCCGGCGCATGCGCTCGTGATGGCACCGGCCGGCTACCGGTTTTCGGACTTCTTGCGGCTCGGAATCCCCCTGACGGTTCTGGTCGTCCTCGTCATCGTAGTGGCGCTTCCCTTCTTCCTCCCGCTCTGAATCCCGGGCCGCGCGCCTTGCTCCCCTTCGCCCGGGAGATTCGGGTGCCCTCGGCCCGGGCTCTCCCAGGGCTCGACAGGATCGGCGGCCGGGATCCGGCCGGACGAACCGACCCGTGCGGAGAGCCGGGCTCGGGACGGAAAACCCCTTTCCGTCCAACGGAATGCCATCCCACGGAATGTCCAACGGAATGCCAGCCAATGGAATGAAGGTATGTCGGGCGCCCGATGCCCCAACTCCTGTCGGCTTCGCTCGTGCAGTTGGCGACGGCATGTCTCATGCATTCGAACGGCATTCCGGGCTTCGATCCGAAGTAAGTCGTCCATCTGCGTTGGAGGAGCGAGATGCCGAAGGTTTTCCCATCCGGATCGATTGCGGAGGTGCCGGGACGGGCCCCCGGGGACCGTCCCGGATACCGGTGGCCTCGTCGCGGAGCGCCTCTTGGTCCCTTCGGGCCGGAAGAGGAGAGGGTGGACAGAGGGCGCTTGGTCGTGGCCTCAAACCGCCTTCCCCTCGCCCTGGACCGGGACGCAAAGGGGCAATGGCAGGTGACGCCCGCCGCCGGTGGTCTGGTGACCGCGCTGCAGCCCGCCATGCGTCGCAGGGGAGGAGTCTGGTTGGGTTGGGCCGGCGCCCCTGGTGTGACGGCCACCGACCTTCGCCAGGCCCTGGAGGGGTGCTCTACGAGTTCCCCGTGCGACCTCGAACCGGTCAAGATGAGCGAGGAGGATTTGGATCTCTACTACCGGGGATTCTCGAACGAAGTGCTCTGGCCCTTTTTCCACGGCCTCGAGGACCACTGCCGTCCGAGCTCCGGGTATCTGGACCGCTACCGGGTCGTGAACCGGAGGTTCGCGAAGATGATTGCGAGCACCAGCGGCACGGAGGACTTCATATGGGTGCATGACTACCACCTCCTCCTGGTTGCGCGGGAGCTCCGCGCGCTGGGAATTCGAAATCGGATCGCCTTCTTTCTCCACACACCCTTTCCCACACCGGAGCGGCTCCTCCGGGCGCCCTGGCATCGGGAGATCCTGGAGGCCCTTGGGCACTTCGACCTGATCGGTTTCCAGTCGCCGGACGATCAAGAGAAGTTTCGAACGGCTATCGATCGCCTCGGTCCCGGGAAGGCGCCCAACCGCGGCTCGCGCACCGGAGTCTTTCCGATTTCCATCGACTTCGAGGCGTTCGACAGCACCGCGCGATCTCGCTCCGTCGCGGCCCGCGCCGAGAGTGTGCGGTCCGTGGCCGGTTCGGCTGCCCTGATCCTGGGGGTCGATCGACTGGACTACACGAAGGGGCTTCCCCACAAGCTGCGAGGGTTCCGCAGGGCGCTTCGGGAGCATCCGGAGCTGCGGAGGAACATCGTTCTGGAGCAGCTCGTCGTTCCCAGCCGCGATACGATCGGGGCATACCAAGATACGAAGGCCGAGATCGAAGCCCTCGTCGAGGCCATCAACGAGGAATGGGGGAGCGCAGACTGGCTACCGGTTCGCTACCATTATGGGCGCTGGAGCCGGAGGGAACTGCTCGCCCGGTACCGGGCGGCCGACATCGCCCTCGTAACACCGTTGAACGATGGAATGAATCTCGTAGCGAAGGAGTACTGCGCGGCCAATGGTGGGGAGGGTGTCCTGATTCTGAGCTGCCACGCCGGTGCGGCCGTCGAGCTCGGCGACGTCCCCCTTCTGGTGGATCCCACCAACGAGCAGGCCGTGTCTCGGGCGATCCTGGCGGCCTTTCGGATGCCCTACGGGGAGCGATTCAAGCGGATGGCGGCGGCGCGCGAAATGCTACGTGCCTGGGATGTGCACCGTTGGGTCGCGGAATTTCTGGAGGAGGGGGCTCGCACCCGCTGAACACCCCGAGGGAATGGGATGCCGGAGTGCCGGTTCGCCGCAGCGTCGTGTATCCGGCGTTCCACCGACCGGCTCCTTGCGGGGGGGAAGGGGCTCCCTTAGAGGTCCGTGAAAGGGGGAGTGAGCCCCTCTTGCGGACCTCCTGCCGGTTTCTGGAGGCTCGCGGAATCCTTGGCGCGGACGGAGCGAATCATGCGGGAGCTTCTGGAGACGTTGGGTATCCGGGACCGGAATCCGGGCACCTCGACGGGGGGGACCTTCTTCGGAGATTCGGAGGCGGAGGCCATTTCGAGTCGTACCCCCATCGACGGCAGTGCCCTCGGGGCGGTGAGTCGGACCACGCGTGCGGAGTACGATCGTGTCGTGAATCGGGCGGTCGAGGCCTTCGAGGCCTGGCGCATGACGCCCGCTCCGGAGAGGGGTGAAGTGGTTCGGCGGATCGGCCTCGAGCTACGGGCGTTCAAGGAGCCACTGGGGAGGCTCGTCAGCTACGAGATGGGAAAGATCCTCCAGGAGGGAATGGGGGAGGTACAGGAGATGATCGATATCTCCGATTTCGCCGTGGGTCAGTCCCGGATGCTCTACGGGAGGACGATGCATTCGGAGCGCCCGCGGCACCGGATGTACGAACAATGGCACCCGCTCGGCCCGGTGGGAATCATCTCGGCCTTCAACTTTCCGGTGGCCGTCTACAGCTGGAACGCGATGATCGCGGCGGTGTGCGGCGACGTCGTGATCTGGAAGGGCTCCGAGAAGACCCCGCTCTGCAGCCTCGCGGTCCAGCGAATCATTGCTCGGGTGCTCGACGGGCACGACCTGCCGGAGGGGATCTTCAACCTCGTGACGGGGGATCGGGAGGTGGGGGAGTGGATG
>SLFU01000123.1 GCA_007124095.1 Gemmatimonadota bacterium | reverse complement strand
TCTCCGCCCAGCGCCTGGAGAAGGGCCTCGAGCTCTACGGTACGATCGAGGTAGGAGAAGCGGAGGAGAAGGAGCTCCAGGATGACCCGGGGCTGCGCGCTCCTCCTGAGGCTTCCCCCCGTCTCCAGCTCCACGGCGATTCTCAGCATCCGGACCAGCTCCGCCGGCCCGAAGCGCTCCGCCCGCGCCGCCCAGTCCGCGAGGCGTTCCTCCGGAAGATCCGCGCCGTCCCCACCCACCCGGAGGCGAAGGAGCACCCGCAGCCCCTCGACCATCCCCCGATAGAACTCGAAGAGATCGTATCCGTGGTCCAGGAGCTCCTCCACGATCCGGAAGAGTCCGGCACGGTCCCGCTCCAGGAGGAGATCGAAGAGCTCGAGGAACTTCTCCTCCTCCACGAGTCCCAGCATCCTCCGGACGGCTTCGGGGGTGATTTCGCCATCGGAGAGGGAGAGGATCTGGTCGGTGAGGGAGAGGGCATCCCGCATCCCGCCATCCGCCTTGCGAGCGATCAAGCGGAGCGCCGCCTCCGACGCCTCGGCCCCCTCCAACTCCAGCACCTCCCGGAGCCGGTCCGCGATCTCGACCACCCCGAGCCGCCTGAAATCGAAGCGCTGACAGCGGGAGAGGATCGGGGCCGCCGTCTGCTCGATCTTCTGCGGCTCGGTGGTCGCGAAGATGAAGATGACCCCCGGAGGCGGCTCCTCCAGGATCTTCAGGAGCGCATTCCAGGCCTCCCGGGTGAGCATGTGCGCCTCATCCACGATGTAGACCTTCGAGCGCCCTTCCTCCGAGGGCGCGTACATCGCACGCTCCCGGAGGTCCCTCGCGTCATCCACGCCGCGGTTCGAGGCCGCGTCGATCTCCACCACGTCGAGCGAGGTGGTGCCCTTCCAGATCCGCTCACAGTTCTCGCACGACCCACACGGCTCCCCGTCGCTTTCGCGGCGGGAGCAGTTCAAGGACATTGCAAGGACCCGGGCCAGCGTCGTCTTCCCGATTCCCCTGGGTCCACAGAAGAGGTAGGCGTGGCCCACCCGTCCATTTGCCACGGCTCGACGGAGCGTCTCGGAGACATGCTCCTGAGAGCTGACCTCCGCGAAACGCCGGGGACGATGGCTGCGGGCGAGAGCGGTCTTGGACACGACGGAGGGGAGAGGGGACCGGAGAGGAGCCGTTACGACCCCGAGGAGGGCCCGGCCGACGGTCGGACCATGGGCAACGAAAATGCCCCAGGTGAACCGTAGCACCGATCACCACACTTACCGCTGCTACCGGCGAGGTCCTGACGGATTTCGTGGGCTTTCGATCTACGAACCTGGGGCACACCGGAAACTTACTTTACCTCAAGCCGAACGTCAACCGGAATGGGCCGCCCACGTCAGGGAGTGACCCGACTCAGGGGTCCCCGATCCGCCACGCGTCCGGAAGGTGGCACACGACCGCATCCCCACCGCGGGAGATGTCGACCGACACCGCATCGAACCGAACCGTGCGGGCCGGCTGCGCCTCCCCCCTTCCCCGCCGACGCAGCCACGCCCGAGCCACACGCTCCACCTCACGGCGCTTTCGCGGGGTGAGGGATTCGAGCGGATGTCCACACACACGAGTGAAGCGGGACTTGACCTCGACGAAGGCGAGGACCTCCTCCCTTCGAACGACCAGATCCACCTCGGCATGGCCCTCACGCCAGTTCCTCGCCAGGACCTCCCAGCCCTGTTCCTCGAGGTATTGTGAGGCCAGCTCCTCCCCCCGGCGCCCCTTCTCGGTGCTCGACTCCATTCTCTCCGGCCCGGATCGAAGACGTGGGCGTTTGCGCGGTCGCCCCCCTTGGGCCCAGGCACACTTGCCTGGACCACGGGGCGTAGGAATAACGCGATGTCCTCAGTGGGCGAAGGCGGTGCCTCAAGTGGGTGCCGGCAGGGAAATCCGAAGGCCGTCCTCGCCGAGGTGGATCGTGCCCGTGTAGCCGAGGGAACGGAGGAAGTCGGGCAACCTGGCCCGATCCACCTCCGGGTACATGTGCGTCACCACCAGCGTCTCCGGGTCCGCCGCAACCGCCAGCTCCGCGAGGGAGGAGGGGGAGAGATGGTTCTCGAGGTCGGTCGAATCGGAAACCGCACACTCGGAGATGAGGAGGCGCATCCCCTTGAAAAAGTGCCCGAGCGGGGGGTGAGGACCGGTGTCCCCGGTATACCCGACCTCCACTCCGTCGAGCTCCAAACGGAAGGCAAGCGATTCAGGGGTGTGCCGAGTGGAGTGGGCTTCGATCCGAAGCCCCAAGCTTTCGTCCTCCCAGGGTATCCCCGGATCGAGCTCGATCACGGAGAGGGGGAATCCCGGTTCGAGGACGAAGTCTCCGTGGGCCTCGGCCAGAGTGCGGAGGAGATTCCGGATTCCCCGCGGCCCCAGAATCCAACGGGGGCGCTGACGCTCCTCCGGGACCCCGTGCCTCCACGCCCAGAGAAGCGGCGCCAGATCCGCGAAGTGGTCCGTGTGGAAATGGGAGATCACCACGTGGGAGATCGCCGCCCAGTCCAGCGCCCGTCCGGCCATCCCGTGGAGGACGCCGGCGCCGCAGTCCAGAAGGACCATGGCCCGGTCCGACTCCACCACATGGCCCGCCGAACGATGGTCGTCGTCCGGCAGGAGAGTTCCGGAGCCCACTACGGTGACCTGCATCCTCACACCCCCACGGTCTCCAGCGCTTCGTCCAACCGAACCCCGACGATTGTGCTCACTCCCGGCTCTTCCATCGTCACTCCGTAGATCCAGTCCGCCGCCTCGATGGTCCTGGGGTTGTGGGTTATCACGATGAACTGGCTGCGGTCCTTGAACTCCTGAAGCAGGCGGATGAACCGGCCGATGTTCGACTCGTCCAAGGGCGCGTCCACTTCGTCGAGCACGCAAAAGGGCGAAGGCTTCACCAGATAGATCCCGAAGAGGAGGGCGAGAGCTGTGAGGGCCCGCTCCCCGCCGGAGAGCAGATCGATCCGCTGGGTCCTCTTTCCCCGGGGAGCGGCCTGGATCTCGATGCTCGACTCGAGCGGATCGTCCGGATCTCTCAGCCGGAGATCGCACTCTCCGCCCTCGAAGAGCCGCTGAAAGGTGTCCCGGAAGTTCTCACGGATCGCCTCGAAGCTCTCCATGAAGAGACGGGTGGCCGCCTGGTTGATCTCCCGAATCGCCTCGCCGAGGTCATCGCGCGCCTCCACCAGATCGTTTCGCTGCTCGGTCAGGAAGCTCAACCGTGCGCTCTCTTCCTCGTGCTCCTCGACGGCCAGCATGTTGACCGGGCCGAGGCGGTCCAGCATCTCCACGATCTCCCTGAGCTCGGCCTCGAGCTCCTCGTCCCCTCCTTCCACCCCCTCCGCTTCCTCCACCAACTGGTCGAACGGGCGGCCCCATTCCCCTTCCAGGCGGTCCCGCGTGCGGGCGAGTCGCCCTTCCAGCTCCCGGGCCTCCAGCTCGAGCTCATGGCGACGCTCGGAGGCCTCCCGTTCCGCCACTCTGGCCGATCGAGCGTCCCGCTCCGCCTCCCCCAGCCGATCCTGGAACTCGAGCGCGGTCTGGTCCTTCGCCCGGAGCTCCGACTCCGCCTGGTCCCGCAACCCGAAGAGGCGCTCCAGCTCCTTTCCTCCCTCCTCACGCAAAGTGCCGACCCGCTCCAGCTCGGCCTCCAGCTCCCTCTCCTCCCGATCGAGCGCCTCGATCCGTGAACGGGTCTCTCCCTGTGTCCGGTCGAGGTCGCGCAGCCGCTCCTCCGACCTGGAGAGCTCGCCCTCCAATCGGGATTTCTCCACCGAAAGGACGGATTCCCGGCTCCGGACCTCCTCCCATTCCTCCTGCACACCATCCAGCCGCTTCCGGGTCTCGGCCCGACGCTCCCGCATCCGCTCCTCCTCGCCCAGGAGCCCTTCTCTCTCCTGCCCTGCCGCTTCGGCTCGCGCCCGGGCGCGGGCGATGCCGGTGCGACTCGAAGCCAGACGGGTCTCGAGCTCCCGGACCGACCGTTCGAGCCGCCCTCGCCGCTCGGAGCGCTCGCCTTCCTTGGCCTGCGCCCGTCTCCAGGCATCTTCCCGATCACGAAGCTCGCTCCTCGCCTCCTCCAACTCCCGGTCGAGGGCGTCCAACCGATCGGAGGCCTTCTCCCGCCGCTCGCGCGCCGCGTCCGCAGCCCGCTCGGCATCCTCCGCCTCCTTCTCGACGGCCCGGAGGCGCTCCTTTCTCTCGAGCAGATCCGTGGCTCCGAGGGGGTTGCCCACGCTCAGCACGCCACCGCGCTCCACCCATTTCCCGTCGGCGGCCACGCGGTCGGGCCGCGGGTCGGCAGCGCCGTCCGGGCCCGGCTCCCACGACTCGGCCAGCTCCACGCCATGAAGCAATGCCTCGGCCCAGGGTGCTCCCGCACCCTGGGCCGTCACGCGGTCGAGCACGCCCTCGGGGCCGTCCACCTCCGGCACCCGGTCCAGTGGGAGGATGATCATCCCTCCGCCTCCCTCCCAGCGATCCCGAAACCAGTCGGCCAGCTCCGACGCTGCGCGGCAGTCGCGCACCACCAGGGCTCGCAGGTAGACCCCCAGGTAGGCTTCCACCGCGGAGGACAGCCCGGGGCCGGGCTCCAGGAAGTCGGCCAGGAGCCCCTGCACCCCTTCCGGCGGCGCCTGCAGGACGGCCTGAATGGCCGGATCGAGACCTTCCCGATCCTCCTCCATCCGGGCCAGCGCGCTCCGGCGGGTGGCGAGGGAGCCGGCTCGATCCTGTGCCTCCATCTCCTCCTTCCGCGCCCGCTCGAAGGTCTCACGGGCCTCCCCCGCCGACGCCTGGACTTCCTCCAACCGGCTCCGGGCCAGCGCCAGCTCGTCCGCTCGCGTCGCCACTTCGTCGCTGAAGAGGTCGCCTTGGGAGTTGAGCTCGTCCAGCGCCGCCCGGACGGCCTCGAGCTCCTCCTCCAGATGCCTGGCCCTCCCCTCGAGCTCGACTCGGCTCGCTTCCGACGCCTCCAGGTCTCCCTGGAGCTGCGCCATCCGTCGAGCCGCCTCCTGCTCCACCGCCTCCACCTCCTTGACCTCCTGGCGTACCGCGGAAAGCTCTTGCCTCACCTCACCGGCCCTACGCTGCTGCTGCTCGAGCTCCTCGCGAGCCTTTTCGAGCCCCTTCGCGAGGGCCGCTCGCCTTTCTTTCAACTCGGCGGACTCGGCCTCGCCTGCGACGATGCGGGCACGTGCATCCGCCCGCTCTCCCTCGATCTGCGCGATCCTCCTCCGGGCGTAGGCGGACTGTTCCTCGGCGACGGCCAGTTCCCGTTCCCATCGGACGAGCTCGTCTTTGACCTCCCCCAACCTGGCGGCCACCTTCATCCGCTCCCGCTCTGCCGCCACTTGCTCCACCCTCAACGACTCGAGCCGGCTCTCAGCGGTCTGGATCCTGGCCTGAAGACTCTCGTCCCGCTCCAGACCCCCTCCAAGCCGCTCGCGCACTTCGGCCAACCGCTCCTCCAGCTTCCTGGAGCGCCGACGGGCCAGCGTCACATCCACATCCAATCGCCGCTTCCGGAGCTCGCGATGACGCTCCGCCCGCCCCTTCTGGCGCGCCAGCGAACGCACCTTGCTCTGCACCTCCCCGACCAGGTCCTCCAACCGCTGAAGGTCCGTCTCCGCCCGCTCCAACCGTCGGGACGCGGCCTTCCGGCGATCTTTGTACTTCCCTATTCCGGCCGCTTCCTCGAAGAGCCCACGGCGCTCCTCGGCCCGCTCGGAGAGGATCGCATCGATCATCCGGTTTTCGATCACCGCGTACGCGTTCGCGCCGAGCCCCGTGTCCCGGCAGAGGTCCTGGACGTCACGGAGGCGACAGGCGGTGCGGTTCAGGCTGTAGTCACTCCCACCGTCCCGGTATACCGTGCGCGAGATCTCCACCTCCTGGAAGGAGACGGGAAGGGTGCCGTCCTTGTTGTCGACTTCGATGGAGACCGTCCCCCGATTCACCGGCCTCCGGTTGAGGGTGCCCTGGAAGATGGCTTCCTCCATCTTGGCGCCTCGGATGGCCGTGGGGCGTTGCTCCCCCAGGACCCAGCGAATCGCGTCCGAGATGTTGGATTTCCCGCACCCGTTCGGACCCACCACGGCGGTGATCCCATCGTGGAAGAGGATCTCCGTGCGATCGGCGAAGGACTTGAAGCCCTGCAGGCGAAGTGCTTTCAGCCTCATCCCGACCTTACCGGAGCCGTCCCGAGACTCGATACCGAACCGAGCACGGCCGTGGTGGTGGGCCGGGGGAAACCGGGGATCGTGATGTAGCCCAACCACGCCGCCGCGAGGGCGCCCCCCACCAGAATCAAGAGGAGGAGCAAGAGCCAGGGCGTCCATCGCCCGCGCGTGGCGACCGCAGCCATCTCGGGCGGGGTATCGGTATCGGGCAAGGCATCGGTATCGGGCAGGGTATCGGTATCGGGCAGGGTATCGGCCTCGGGCGCGGTATCGGCCTCGGGCGCAGCATCGGCCTCGGGCGGGGTATCGCTCTCGGCTTCGGCCCTTTGCGGGTGAGGCTCCGGTGTCGCCGAGCTGTGGAACAGCGCTGCCTCCGGGCCGTCCCAACCGGCCTCGGGGGGAGCGTCCGAGAAGCGAAACACCCGGTCTCCTGCCTTGATCACAGCCCCCACCCCTCGCGACTCGGCGGGAAGGTATAGGAGCAGAACGCTGCCGGATTCCCGAATCGTGGAGATGAAGCCCGTGAAGCGCGGGTGCGAATAGATCTCATGCGGATCGGCGACCGGGCTTCCCGCCGGCGCGAAGTGAAAACCCGAGCCCTCCTCCGTCTCCGACTCCGCGTGCGTGATGCGGGCGAAGGAAGCTCCGTAGAGGATCGAGTCGGTCAACCCCTCCCCGCCTCCCCCTTCAACCCAGGGCCGGAGCGTGGCATCGTGGAAATCCCCATCGGCGAGCAGCACCTTGAGCTCCTCCTCCGACCACCGACGCGCGAGAGCCACCGAGATCCGGCCGGCCCAGCCCTGCCGCCGAGATTCTTCCTCGGCAAGGAGGATGACCACCTCTCCGGAATCGCCCTGAGGACGACCCAGCTCTTCGGGTACCCGACACGTAAGGGGATCAACCGGGAATACGTTGGAGTTCGGGCTGGACATGAGTTGATTCCGACTGGGAGTCCACGCAGCGAGGGCTCGCGAGCCGATTCGCGGACGCTCCCGTTGGCGAGCGTCAAGTGCGTCCCCGGGCGCTGGAGCTGATCGGAGCCGGTCGGAAGACCGAATGCTCGGCCGCGAAACTAACGTGCGGTCCCGGCGGAGAGCAATTCGCCCTCCCCGGCGCCGGGCACGCCCCGAGGCGGAGGCCGTGGGCCTCCGGGTCAGGAGGGTGCCGTATCCTCGAATTCCCGCCGCGGTGCGTCCCCCCAGAGATCTTCCAGCTGGTAGAACTCGCGAGTTGAGGTGTGGAAGACGTGGACGACGAGGTCGATGTAGTCGATCAGGACCCATCGCCCACCCTCCAACCCCTCCACGTGGCTGGGACGAACCCCCTCCTCTCTAAGCTCATCCATGACGTGCTCGGCAATCGCCTTGACCTGGATGTCGGAGGTCCCCGTGGCCAGGAGGAAGAAGTCGGTCGCCGAGGAGATGCCCCGCAAATCGAGGGACACCACGTCCTGTGCCTTTCGTTCGAGCGCCAACGCCGCGGCTCGGTCGAGGACCTCGAACCCTTCGGCAGCGGCGCTCACGCCACGGGCCTCCATTCGGGACAAGTCTGCCCTGGTCCCGTCCGGGACGCCGAGGCGATCAGTCCTCCTCCCGTTCGACGCGAACCTCGACTTCGACCTGGACATCGGTGATGAGGCTCAGGGAGATGTGGTAGATACCGATCTCCTTGATCGGCTCCTCGAGGAGCACCTGTTTCCGCGAGAGCTCGAAATCCAGAGAGCCGTCGTTCAAGCGCTCCACGATGTCGGATGCGGCAACGGAGCCGAAGAGCCTCCCCTCCTCCGCGGCCCGAGCCTGGAAGGTGAGAACTTTCCCTTCCAACTGCGCGGCCCGCCGGCGACCTTCGAGATAGTCTCGGCGAGCCCGCTCCGTGCTCAGACGCTGTTCCTCCTCGATCCGAGCCAGATTCGCTTCCGACGCCTCGTAGGCGAGGCCTTGCGGAAGCAAGTAGTTCCGTGCGTATCCAGCCTTGACCGACACCACCTCGCCGGACTCGCCGAGATTCTCCACTGCACGCTTCAGGATCAGCTTCATGCGTTCACTCCTTCCGATTTACGACGTCCCGTCCCACTCTCGATGCCTACGCCCCGGTTGGCCCATCCCCCGAACGCGCGCGATTACGGAGGTCGAACCATGAGTCACCCATCCCCACAACCATCGCTCCCATGAAGAGCAATGGGCCCGCGAGGACGAGCCCCAACACTACCAGGAGGCCGCTCAGCACGGACACTCCGCCCGACAGAAACAGCAACACCCCAACGCCCCGAAAGGCGTACAGCGCCCCCATGAAGACCACGAGGTTCGCTCCGAGGCGACCCCATCCGACCCCCCAGCCAGCCATGAGAACGAGCACCAGGCCGGCGATGAAGGCCCAGATCAGGGGATCCGGGAAGCGAAAGCTCCGCCACGCCCCCAGCCCCGTATCCGACCCCTCGCTGAGCCGTACGTGAAGCCACCACGCCACGCCCAGACACGCGAAGGTGCCCAACCCGAGGAGCGCCGGAAAAAGCGTGCTCTGGAGCTCCACGGTCTGCGACACCGCCTCGGCCAATCCCGCTCCACCCTCCCCACTTCCGATCGTGCCCATGAATTCCAGCGTCGCTTCAGCGCTGGCCCGAATCCGGGCTTCCACCAGCCGCTCCACGGTCTGCCAACCGTTCACCGAGGCGAGCACCGCCGCGGTCCAAAGGCTCGCCCCCCCAAGCGCCCCCAGCGCCCTCGAGGCGAAAGGCCGCTCCGGCCAGGTGAGGGAGACTCCCGCGAACCATCCGGCCACCAGAATCGCCCATCCCCGTTCCACGTACCAGAGCGCCGCGCTCGGGTCCCCAGCGAAGGCGAGGGCGAAGGCGGCGGCCCCCATCACAATCGATCCGATCCTGACCTCGGCGACGGCCAGGGTCAGGAACGCGAAAGCCACCGCGATGAGCACCAGGGGTTGGCCGACCGCCAGTGCCAGACCGAGGGCCAACAGGCCCAAGGGACGGAGCCATCGCCGCTCCCCGCCCCCCTCCTCCGTCATAGGGAACCGCTCTTACCGATCGTGGCTCTGCACGTAGGGGAGGAGCGCCAGATATCTGGCGCGCTTGACGGCACGACCGAGCTTCCGCTGAAATCGAGCCGGCACCTTCGTGGTTCTCTTGGGGAGAATCTTGCCCTGCTCCGTCACGAATCGGGAGAGGGTCGAGACATCCTTGTAATTCAGGAGCTCGATCCTGGGGCCGTCGATCCTCCGGCGACGGCCCCGGCCACCTGAGAACTCGGGAGGAGACGCCTCACCTCGTCCGTCCTCGTCATCGTCGTCGTCTTCGAGCTCATCCTCCTCGTCATCGTCGCCATCCTCATCCGGGTCATGGGTGGAGGTGGTTTCGGCGACGATCGACATTCCCGAGCTCGGCTCCCCTTCGCTCAGGACGATGAGATAGCGCAGGAGCTCCTCATCGAGCTTCAGCACTCGCTCGAACTCGGAGAGGTCCGAGGGAGACGCGGTGAACTGGGCAACCGCATAGTAGCCCTGGTTCTGCCCCTCCACCTCATAGGCCAGCTGCCGCACGCCCCAGTGGTCGAGGGCCAACATCTCGGATCCCTTCGACTTCGTTGCCAGCGCATGCAACTTCTCCAGACGCTCGCTCACCGCGTCTTCGGTAAGCGCCGGCTGGTAGATGTACACGACTTCGTAATCCCTCATCTCGGTTCGATCCCTCGGTCCGTGTGAGCACGGGCCCCACCTCCCGTCGAGGTGGAGCGGGTTGAGCCGACAATTATAGACTCACCTGCGCCGCGGTTCAACTGCCAAGGTGCGGCTTGTGAACATTCGTCGGGGGCTGGAACCTTGCGTCTCGATGGGTCGGGAGTCTTCCAGGGATCTCATCCCCGGCTGATCGTGACCCGAGTCGGCCGACCGGATAGTCGGCCCTCGGCTGCTCCCTCCCCTATGAGCAGAAGACGGCCAGCCCTTTGCGCACCAGCCCTATGCGTACCAGCCCTATGCGCAGAAGACCGCGCGTCCGCAGGCCGGCGCCACCCATTCCGAAACCAATGCGATGCAGAGGCGTATCTCAAGAAAAAAGGAGGAGTCGTATGGACAAGACCGTGCAGGACGCGCTCAATCGGCAGATCAACAAGGAGCTTTTCGCCGCATACCTCTATCTGTCCATGTGCGCCCATTTCGAATCCCGGAGCCTGACCGGATTCGCCCGTTGGATGCGGGCCCAGGCCCGGGAGGAGCTGAACCACGCCATGCGCATATTCGACCACCTGAACGAGAGAGGAGCCACGGTGGAGCTGGCGGCCCTCGACCAACCGGCCCGTGAGTTCGGCAGTCCCGTGGAGGTCTTCGAGGAGGCGCTGGACCACGAGAAGGCAGTCACGCAGATGATCCACAAGCTCTACGACTTGGCCGAGGAGAAGCACGACCACGCGTCCCAGCTCCTCCTGGAGTGGTTCATCACCGAGCAGGTGGAGGAGGAGGACAGCGTTGGAACTGTGGTGGATCAACTCCGGATGGCCGGCGACAACCAGGCCGCCATCCTCATGCTCGACCGGGAGCTTGGAAGCCGTCAGGAGGGAGGGGCGTGACGGAACTCCGTCGGGGTGGAACCGACTGTCCCGCCTCTATCTACCTATGACGCGCCTCACACCTATGGCGCGCCTCATACGTTGAAGCGGAAGAGGATGATGTCGCCGTCCGCCACCCTGTAGTCCTTGCCCTCCGAGCGGATGAGCCCCTTCTCCCGAGCCGCCTTCAACGACCCGACCTCCTCGAACTCCCGGGTTC
>SLFU01000181.1 GCA_007124095.1 Gemmatimonadota bacterium | reverse complement strand
GGGCACGATTCCAGAGTCAATCCGATCTGCCCAGATCCCCACTGCCTTCTGTCCCTTTTTGGTCAGCGAAAGCGACCTGAGTAGGGACCTTGAGTTGGTGCGTGAGCATCGGGTGCGGTTCATTTACCTGACTGATCGTCCGTTCTGGGACCCTCGGTACGCATTGCTCCGAGGGGCAGGTGTTCGCCGTATCGTCACCCATGACCATGTCCCCGGAGACCGTCCCGACGTCGGTGGGGCGCGGGCGTGGCTGAAAGGAATCCTGAGCCGGCTGCCTTTGGTGTGTGCCGATCTTCAACTGGCGGTTTCGCCCTTCGTGAAGGAGCGGGCTCAGCGGACAGGACGGATTCCAGCGCACCGCGTCGAAGTGGTCCAGAATGGGATCCACCCCGTCCCATGCGAGCAGTTCGATCCGCAATACGTGTATCGCGTATTTGGGGTTCCCTCATACCACACAGTGTGTGCAGTGGTGGGGCGAGCCCACCGGTACAAGCGCATCGACTTTCTGATTCAGGTGGCAGCGCGAGTTTGTCGCCTCCCTGGAGGGACCGAGATCACCTTCCTGTTCTGCGGTGACGGGCCCGACCTTGAATGGCTTCAAGGGTTGGCCGAAGAGGCGGAGCTAGGAGACAGGTTTGTCTTCGCCGGACGCAGGGATGACGTCCCGGCCATCCTATGTTCTTCTGATATGGCCTTCCATCCCTCACAGGGGGAGGCCTTCTCGCTGGCCATCGTCGAGTACATGAGCGCCGGCCTTCCTGTTCTGGTTCCAAGTCTGCCGTCTGTTCAGCAGGCGATCGAGCACGGCCGCACTGGGTTCGTGTATCCCGATGGGGATGTTGAGACCGCTGCCCAACTCGTCCTCAAGCTGCATGAGGATGCTGAACTTCGCCAGAAGTTGGGCGCTGAGGCATCAAACATCGCCGCTGTCCGATACAATCTTGACCAGATGAATGAGACCTTCCGGGAAGTCATGGCCCGTCCTTTGGACGAAGTGGTCCAAAGGGCAAGGCCGCTTCCTTCACCTTAACGGGAGTCTGACCGGTGGTACGCTTCATCATCCCCTATTTTGGCCGGCTTCCGGAGTGGATCGATCTCTTTTTCCTGTCCTGCGAGGCGAATCCGGGATTCGAGTGGTTGATCATCACCGACGATGAGTCAGCCGGCACTCCGGCGTCCAACGTGGAGATCCGACATTCGGACTTCCACGGGTACCGTGAGCTGGTCTCTCACCGCCTGGGAGTCGATTTCCGGAGTGCCGCGCCTTACAAGCTCTGCGACCTCAAGCCCTTTCTCGGCCTGATTCACGAGGAGGATCTCGCCGACGCCGACTTCTGGGGTTTCACGGATCTGGACCTCCTCTACGGGGATCTGGGACGGTTTTACCCGCCGGAACTCCTGGCCCGCTACGACGTGATCTCCAGCATGTACGACCGCATGGCAGGTCACCTCGGGATGATTCGGAATACTGCCCAACTCAGCCAACTCTGTACGACGATCCCTCGATGGCAGGAAAGGCTCGTAGCGGAGGAGCATCAATTCCTCGACGAGGCGGACTTCTACTTCCTCGCCTTTACGCCCCTCCGGCGCCTCGGCGGCGCAGTGGGCAAGCTTGTCATGCTGCTCGCCGAGCGAGTGGGCTACTATCCCTGGCTCACGGGGCGGGTCTACGCCAAGAACATGCACACCACCCCGATCATCCCACTGAAATGGCATGACGGAACGACCGGATTCGAACAGCCGCTGGAGTGGGAGTGGAATTCCGGCCGGATTCACTCCCTACGAGACGGCTATGAGGCTCCCTATCTTCATTTCATGAACTACAAGTCGGCGAAGTATCTTCCCGCGGGGACGCCCCCTTGGGAAGGATTGACGCCTCTCATCGATCGTGCCTTCCCGACAGATACGAAACCAGGCAAGATCAGGATCGGCGTGGAGGGGATCCGCGCCGAGTGAAGGACGGGAACTAAAGCTGACCTGGCTTCGATGATTCCCCGTGCAGGATGAGCCGTCGAAGGGAATCGTACAGCGAGGGCTCTCGTGACCGGATGACGGCTTCCTTGTCCCCATAGCGCCGCACCATCTCATGCCACAGGTGAAGTCCCCGGGTCTCGCGAAACGGAATCAGATCCCGCACTAGCGTTTGATCGAAAATCGCCTCCCAGTGCACGTGGTGGATCGGATAGAATACCGTGAACGGGAGCCCGGCTCCAGCAAGCCCTTCTTGTTGCAGGATCTGATGGAAGGTGTCATTCCCGCCTCCCTCCCCCCATCTGACGCGTGTCCGATCCGCGCGGCGAAGCCGATACCAGGTCTTCCGTACCCTCCGTCCGAGCGGATCGCCGGCAAGGGCTTGGTGTGGGTTAGCAGAAAGATCGGCCATCCGTGTGGGGATGATGTGGCCGGCGGGGAACCGGAGTACGGCCACCTGAGGGAGCCGGCCTTGCTGATAGCCGTAGATCACCTCCTGGCGGAACGTAAACGGACGCAGACAGATCATGTCCAGGTCGACCCAGTAGCCTCCCCGGCTGGCTAGGAGCTGCCAGCGGAACCAGTCCGCGAATTTGGCGAGACTCGCCCTTGGGCGGAGAAATGGCTCGAGCAAGGCGCAATTCAGAACTGCAGAGCCGTCCTCCACGATGACACCGTCTGGGATTCCTTTCACATTCCCGTAGGTGAAGAGACGGAAGGGGTGGCCCGCTCTCTGGAAGGAACGGATCGAGAGGATTTCGAATTCCGAGAGGGAACTCCCGATCCACAATCCCTGGATCTCCGGAAGCTCGGACTCCGGCAGTGGAGGGACGCCTTCCGAACTGGATTCGGGAACCCGGAACTGTGGGACAGTCATGGCGGGGAGGCCCCGGCTTGAACGGCGGGAATGGTACCACGGTCGGCAGATCGTTGGACGATGCTCGCT
>SLFU01000056.1 GCA_007124095.1 Gemmatimonadota bacterium | reverse complement strand
TTCGTGAGCCGCTAGAGCCCCTCTGTGCTCCGATTGCGGCACGATCGCCTAGTCAGGGAGTGAGCCATGATTCGGTCCGTTCGATCCCAAAACCGACACTTTCCCGCCGGAACCCCAATATTCGCGGCCCTCGGAGCCCTCGCATTTCTCGCGGCGTGCGCTCAGCCGGGTCCGGTTCCCGACCGGGACGTGCAGTGGACCGGTGAGACGGTCACGCTCGAGATCACCGCCGAGCGGGGCATGGTCGCCCTCGACGAGCACGTCGGCTACGACGGGTTCACCTTCAATCAGACGATTCCCTCCGAGCAGTTCATCGTCCAACAGGGGGACAGCGTGCGGATGATCCTGCACAACGAGGACACCGTCGCGCACGGGCTCTCCGTTCACGCGGCCGATGCCCAGACGTCAGCGCATGTCGGCAACGTGCCGCCGGGAGAGTCTCGCTCGGTCACTTTCCTGGCCAAGTATCCCGGGGTCTTCATGTACCACTGCGCCCCCGGCGGTCATGGGATCATGATGCACACCAAGGCCGGTCAGCACGGAATGATCGTCGTAGAGCCCGCGGACGGCCAATATGGGCTCGAGGCGGAGTTGGGCCGGGAGCCCGATCTCCGACTTTATTTTGTGCAACATGAAGTCTATCGGGACGGGCGGGACTTCTTCGATGGAAAGGCCCTCTACGTCATGTTCAATGGCGAGCTCTTCCGCTACGTGAAGAATCCGATCCAGGCTCGGCCCGGCGACTACGTCCGCTTCTATTACCTGAACAACGGCCCGAATCTGACCTCGACCTTCCATATCGTGGGGGGCATCTTCGACTACATGCACTACCAGGGCAACCCCCAGAACGTCGACATCGGAGGTCAGTCGGTCACCTCGGGACCGACCGACTCCTGGGTCATCGAGTGGCAGGTACCCGAGGAAGAGGGAGCCTACACTCTCGTGACCCATGCCTTCGGAACCCAGACCGCCAAGGGTGCCATCGGAATCCTCCAGGCAAGTCACGACGCCGAAAGGGATGCGGTGGTCCGCAGCGAGGGACCCCGTTCCAACGGCGAGCTGGTCGACGCCCAGTTCCGACGTGTGGTGCGGCCCTTCGCGCCCGGTAGCCCCGAAGTGGACCGGCCAGTGCACTTCGATGCCGGCGAGGAGGTCATCATCGAGATGGTGGGCAACAGCTACGTGCCCAAGACGGTGGAGATTCCCTCGGGTACCTCCGTGACCTGGGTCAACGAGGATGTCTTCGACTACATGAACTTCGAACAGACGGGCCTGCACAACAGCGTGGTGGTACAGGGACCGGAAGACCTGGCGACCGAAATGCTGGGGCACGGGGAGACCGATGCGCTCACCTTCACGGTGCCCGGGGACTACGAGTACATCTGCACCATGCACCCCTACATGAGGGGGATCGTCCGGGTGCGCTGAGGGCGAAAGTGTGAGTCCGTCCGTGGCCCTCTTATGCGGCGGGGAGCACGGACCGGGGGGCGGGGGCACGTGTTGCGCCGCCGCCCCTCCTTGCGCATGGTGCTGGAACCATGGCGCACTTCCGGGTCTTCCTCCTCATCCTCCCCACGCTCGCGCTCCTTGTCTCGGGCTGCGAGAGCAGTTCGCCCCTCGAGGCCGAGAACGGAGACGTGGTCGGGGGCGTGGACATGGCGGTCCTCTTCGCACCGCCCACCTCGGCGGAACGTGCAGCGATCGAGGCGGACTGGGCCCAGCGGGTCCCGGAAGGGGAGGGGATCGAGGAGGAGCACGCCGAAGGAGCGGCTATCGGGGGTGTTCCCACGCACGTACGAGTGGTCTCACATCTGGTCGACGGACACCGGCACTTCGGGGCGATCATCGAGCCGGCGGAGGAGCCGGAAGGTGAGGTGCCGGTCCTGATCTTCACGCATGGGGGAGATCAGGGCGTCTCCGTCGACGAGGTCCTCTTCGTCGCCGGCACGCTTGGCATTTCCGCCGACGAATTCGTCTTCGCGGTCCCCTCATTTCGTTCGGAGCCCCTTCACCTCGGAGAGTCCACCTGGCTGTCGGCAGGCCCGCCGAGTCCGTGGGATCGGGATGTGGACGACGCCCTCTCCCTTCTCGAAGTGGTTCTCCTGACCACGCCATCCGCGGATCCCGAACGCATCGGGGTCCTGGGGCTGAGTCGCGGAGGAACCACCGGACTGCTCATGGGCATCCGGGATCCACGAATCTCGGCGGTGATCTCGTATTTCGCGCCAACGGACTTCTTCGGCCCCTTCGTCGAAGAGGTCGTACGCGAAACCTTGCTCGAGCGCCCTCCGGAGCTGCCGGGCATCGACTTCCTCGTCACCCGGATCGTCGACCGCTTGCAAGACGGTACCCTGTCCGTGGAGGACGCCCGGCTCGAGCTCCTGCGTCGCTCGCCTGCCCGGTTCGCCGATCGACTCCCCCCCGTTCAGCTCCACCATGGGACGGCCGACACCGTCGTGCCTGTGGACGAGGCGCACCACCTCGTCGAGGCGATGGAGGATCTCGGGAGAGGCCCGCCCGAGTTCGAGGCGTATCTGTACTCCGGTGCAGGCCACAATCCGCTCCAGATGTTGCAAAGCGTCCCAAGGGTGAGAGCCTTCCTGGACACGTTCGTGAAAGGTGATGCCCCGACCCTGGTGGCGATGGAAGGTCCCAGTCACCGATGAGCCCCTACGCCGTCCGGGCGTCCGGACGTATCTTACGGAGCGCTCCGGTATGCATCCTCGGAGCGTGCAGTGGCGACGGGGCGTAGCGCAGCTCGGTAGCGCGCCTGCTTTGGGAGCCCAAATCTGGCGCCGGTGGGCGTCGATAGGCGTTGGTATTGCTGGATTTTGAGTTGTTCAAACTGTGCCAGAGTTGGTCCGAATCGACGCAGTTTGTGGCACAGTTGTTCTACTCCTCACGCGCGTCGTTCCGGAGC
>SLFU01000097.1 GCA_007124095.1 Gemmatimonadota bacterium | reverse complement strand
TCACGACAGCGCGACCCGATCCGGTGATCACTCCGTTGGTGCAGCCTGAGACACCTGCCTCCCACTGGATTCGAGCAAGAAGGCCTTCCGCCACCACTCTAGCCTCGTCGGTAAACACTGGAGTCACCTGCACATCCATTTGGGTGACGATCCCGGGAAGGACGTGGATCTCCCTGGATGACTCCTCGATCTCCCGGGCGGAGATCCGAAGCGCGTAGGTCCCCGGATCGAGCCAGCGACCGCGAAGGTCCGAGGGAGACAGGGAGACCTCACCCGAGGGTCCAGCGAGAACCACGGAGGCATCGGCAGGAACATCCCGCCCTACATCGAGCCGGCCGGGCACGCCGGCTCCAGCCGCTCCAGCCCAGTCCCAGGTGAATGATCCCAGCTCCGACGGTTCATCAGCAGGCGAGCCCAGTCCCTGACGTGCTTGGTCCCAGAGCTCCGCCATCACCGGTGGAAACCACGATGCGTCGAGGGGCCATGATGAAGCATGCCTTGCCGCCCACCGAAGCCAGAGCTCGGCGCTCTCGGTATCGTCGGCGCGGACAAGCGCAAACGCCAACTCATGGATGCTCACGGCCCAGATGCTGTCGGGGGGAGCAAGCGAGGGATCCGCGGCCCGAAGGAGGAGTTCGATGGCCCGATCGTTGTCGAACTCGACGCGAGCTTCCTGGAGGAGTGCTTCCCGCGAGGACGACTGACCTTCGAGAGTCGCGGGAAGTACCCCTACGGTCAGCGAGATGCCAATGAAGACCCAGAGCGCTGGCCTGACTCGACGAACGGATCCACAACATCCATTCCGATTACTCATGGACCTCCCCCACTTTGCATTGCACGAGCCACCGCAGTGGTCGCCCCTCCTTCAACCACCACAGTGGTATCGAACGTCTGGAAGTTCGGGTTCATAAGTCGGATTTGATGCACCCCAGCCGGCATGTCAAGCTCCAAGCGATTCTGGAACTCGCCACGAGACTCCCCGTTAATGAACACGTGAGCCCAGGGAAGGACGTTGATCTCCAGTCGTCCGATGGCAGGCCCCACTACTTCGACCCTAGGTTGGGGAGCGGCCTCCGTCGCGGCCGGGGCCGATTGTGGTCCAGCAGCCACGACATCAGAAGGAGCTCCGGGCGTAATCTCCTGGACGGGCTCGGGCGATTGAGTTGTCTCGATATCCGCTCCAGCAACGTCGGCGGCAAGACGGGGCGAACCCTCGGAGGTCAACCCTTCTGCGCTAGGATCCGCTCCCTCGACCCCGAGAGGATTCGCTGCGGGAACCCCGGCCTCCAGATTCTCCGTGTCGGTTGCAGGTGAAAGATCACCCGCTGAGGGCCCCCTGCTCAGGAACCAGCCGAATCCACCCACGAAAGCCAGGAGCAAGATCATCGGAACCGCAATACGTCGGCGTCGCCGGTGCCCAATCGCTGCCCCACTTTCTCGAACTGAAGCGACGGAAGAAACCGCAGCCGGAATCGGGTCCGGCTTCTGGACTGGGAACGGTGGAGAAATGGAGCGGGATGCAGAGATGGCCGCCGGCTGAACACGGACAAGGGCCATGCCCTCGGCGTCTCCACAGGTCGCGATAACCCGCGCCTGCCCGGGCTCGGAAGCCATGGCCATGCCGTTTCGGGAGATCTCGAGGACCCGGGGATTACTGGAAGACCACTCCAGGTTTCCCTCCAGCGCATCACCGAGAACGGATCGCGGAGTCCCCCGGAAGGAGCGCCGCTCCCCGACTCTGAACTCGGTCAACTCCGGCTCGATCGTGATCGAGTGAACCGGCGTGGGGAGCACCTCGACGGGAAGAGACTCGGAGAGACCACCGGACGTCGCCACGACAACCGCCTGACCCACGCCTACTGCCTCCATCTCCCCGGTATTGGGGTCCACACGAACGACGGATGGGTTCGTGGAGCGCCACGCGAGGGGCGTGCCGGGTGCCGGCTCTCCGTTCTGAAAGAGCACCGTGGCCCGAAAGGGATGGATGTCGCCCGGATGGAAGGCCGCCACCGGAGGCTCGATTGCGATGCCTGTGACGAAAGTCTCGGTCCCGGGCTCCGGGGCTGACGAAGCGTCGAGGCCCTGTCCCGCAAATCCTCCAGAGACAAGGCGTCGAATCTCCCCCCTCAGCGGATCATCCGGCAACAGGGGCCGGAGGCCTATCGACCGAAGAGCCTCCGAAATGGATGGCCAGCGCTGGGCCGGGAGCTTGGCCAGCATCCGTTCGATCCCAGAGGCAAGCTCCGGAGGACAGTCCGGCCGGAGGTTCTGAAGCGGCTCCACCTTCTCATTCTGGTGCGCCATCAGGACCTGGTAGAACGGGCCCGTGAACGGCGGACGACCGGTCAGCATGGCGTAGGCCACGGCTCCCAAGGCGTACTGGTCCGACTCCGGGGTCGCTATGAGTCCCCGGCATTGTTCGGGACTCATGTACTCCGGCGTGCCCATAACCATGCCGGTGCGGGTGATGCCACCGCCCGACCCGTCGGCCTTGGAGATACCGAAGTCCATCAGGACAGCGGTCCCCTCTGGATCCAGCATGACGTTGGCGGGCTTCACATCGCGATGAACGAGACCCCGGGAAGACCGATGCACGTACGCAAGAGCCTGCCCGACCTGGTAGAGAACCGTTTCCACAACGGGCAGGGGGAGAGGGCCGTGGGTGCGGAGGACCTGACTCAGGGACACACCGTCGATGTAGTCCATGACGAAGTACCGCAGGTCGCCGGCCTGCCCCACATCATAGATGGCGACAATGGACTCATGCCGGAGCGAGGCGATGATCCTCGCTTCCCGCATGAATCTTTGCACCATCGCCTCGTCTGCGAGGAGAGCCGGCGAAAGGACCTTGATGGCCACTCGCCGATGCAGTTCACGATCTCTGGCAAGGAATACCAGCCCCATCCCGCCACGCCCCAACT
>SLFU01000043.1 GCA_007124095.1 Gemmatimonadota bacterium | reverse complement strand
TGTCGAAGACCAGAAGCGCCCCGTGCTCCTCCGTCAGTTCGCGGAGCCTCTCCAGGAATCCGGGAACGGGCGGGATGAGCCCGGCGTTGCCCATCACCGGCTCGAGGAAGACGGCCGCCAGCTCGCCGCCGTGCTTCCCGAACAGTTCATCGACGGCCTCGATGTCATTGAAGGGAAGAAGTGCCGTATCCGCGACCGCCGCCCCCGGCACTCCGGGGGAGTTCGGAAGTCCCAGTGTCGCCACCCCGCTGCCGGCGGCCACCAGGAAGGGGTCGGCATGCCCGTGGTAGCAACCGGTGAACTTGAGGAACCTCGTGCGGCCAGTGTAGGCCCGGGCGAGTCGGAGGGCACTCATGGTCGCCTCTGTCCCCGAGTTCACCAGGCGGACCATCTCCAGCCCCGGCACGAGCCGAACCAGACGTTCGGCGAGTTCGACCTCTCCCTCGGTCGGAGCTCCGTAGCTCGTTCCCCGCCTGAGCTGGGCCTCCAATGCCTCGACCACCGCCGGATGGGCGTGCCCGAGGACGAGGGGGCCCCAGGAAAGCACGAAGTCGAGATAGCGATGGCCCTCCGTGTCCTCCAGGTAGGCCCCCTCGGCCCGCCTCACGAAGAAGGGATCCCCTCCCACCGATCCGAAGGAACGGACGGGTGAGTTCACCCCTCCCGGCAGCACGGACCTGGCGCGATCCCAGAGCTGCGAGGGGTTCACGGTAGCCATCGGGTCGCCCGCCGATCCGGTCATTCCACCACCCTTGCAATGAGGTCGTATTCAAGTGCTTCCACGATTTCCACCTCCACGAAGCTCCCCGGTTCAAGCTCCCGTCCCGGGACCACCCGGGTCACCCCATCCACATCCAATGCCTGCCCCCGGGTCCGTCCCTCCGCCACATGCTCCGGATCGTCCTGAAGGAGGTGATCCACGAGGATCGTCTGCCGCGTGCCGATGAGGGCCTCGTTCCGTTCGAAGGAGACTTCCCTCTGGAGGTCCATCAGGACCTCCAGGCGCTCCCGCTTCTCCTCCTCGGGGAGATGGCCGTCCATCTCCGCCGCGGGCGTACCCTCCTCCAACGAAAAAGTGAAAGCGCCCACCCGGTCGAAGCGGATCTCACCCAGAAGGGCCAACATCTCCTCGAACTCCCGGTCGGTCTCGCCCGGGAAGCCGACGATGACGGTGGTACGTAGGACCACCCCAGGGATCGCTTCACGAAGGTGAGCGATCCGCTCCCGAATAGTGTCCTGGCGTTCCGGGCGGCGCATTCGCTTCAAGACGGTGTCGCTCCCGTGTTGGATCGGGAGATCCAGGTACGGAAGGAGTCGTGCTTCACCTGCGAGGAGCTCCACGAGTTCCGGGGTAATCCCCGACGGATACATGTAGAACAGCCGGTACCAGGGAATCGACGTGCCCTCGAGGAGTGCGCGAAGGAGATCGGGCAGGAGCGGAGTGGGTTCCGGTGTCCCTCCGGGTCCGGCGGCCTGCACCGCGGCCCGGCGCAGATCCCGGCCGTACCAGGTCGTGTCCTGGGAGATCACGTTCAGCTCCCGAACCCCCGCGGCCTCGAGCTCGTTGGCCTCCCGCACCAGCTCCTCGATCGGTGCGGAGCGGTGCAGGCCCCGCATGTGGGGAATCGCGCAGAAGGCGCACGTATGATCGCATCCTTCCGAGACCTTGAGGAAGGAGGTGTGGGGGGTGTCGGTCGAGAGGAGGCGAAGGGGACGCTCCATGTTGGGAACAGCCGCAGCCCTCGCCGAGCCCTCCTTGGGGAGGATCCCTCTCCTGCGAAGCTCGGGGATGAGCCCCTGCATCTCCGTCAGCCCCATGAAGAGGTCCACCTCCGGAATCTCGGCTGCGAGGTCCTCCTTGTAGCGTTGAACCAGGCACCCGACCGCGACGACCGCTTTGACCCCCCCCCTGGCCTTCATCTCGCAGGCCTCGAGGATTGTGTCCACAGACTGTTCCTTCGCGACCTCGATGAACCCGCAGGTGTTGATGATGACCACATCCGCCCCGTCGATCTCGGAGGAGACGCGAGCTCCATGGCCCACGAGCGCCGCCATCATCCGCTCGGAATCGACCGTGTTCTTGTCGCAGCCTAGCGTCACCAATCCAATCCGAGGTCCGGATCGGGGACCTGTGGGATCGATACGATGACCCACAGCCTCCACATCCGGGAGAACCCCGGGGCGAACTGGGTCGGCGGTTACGGGAAAGACGGGAAGATCCCGGCTTCGCACCCGACCGCTCATCGAGTGATCACCTGGACGCCGGACGGGGGAACAAACTCGAAGCGCCCCTCGGGAATGTCGGGATTCAACCGCAGGTTCGAGAGCTCGAGGATACGGATGGAATCGGCGTCGTCATGGATTTCGAGACGCCGAATCAAATGGTCCTGGACATCGATCCAGACCCGGGCTCTCCGGTACTCCGACTCGAGGAGGGGTTCGAGCATGAGTACATGCGCTTCGACGCCATTCACCGTCTCCCGTCCCTCCAGCTCGGCTCGGTACCGCTGACCCGGATCGGAGAGGAACTCCCCGTGGAGGTCGAAGCGACCATCGGCGGCTCCGAGCCGCTGACGAAAGACCTGGCCCTCGTCCGTGCTGGGAAAGTAGACCCATAGGTCGGTGCCATCGGCCACGACCCGATCGCCGGACGGCTCTGTAAAGCGCATCTCGAACCGATCCGGAGGCAGCTGGCAAAGCTCCCCCTCGCTGGTCGTCGTCTGCCGGAGGAGGGTGACTTCAACCTCCTGGTGGAAATCCGCGCAGAAGCCATCGAGGGCGGTGTAGCGCTCGGAGGCCGCTTCGAGGACCTGCAGCGCGGATTGAGCGGTCACCGGGTGGGGTGGGAGGACCATGAGGATAACTGCAGCCACCAGGACCCCAGCCTGTCCGAAACGGGGGGCACTGGGACGGACGCCCGAAAGTCTGTTGAGCACGAAGTCGACGCTCATGCGCGGATCCGTCAGGGAAGAATGAGACTGGGAAGCCACTGGAGTCCCCTCGGGGCGTATCCCGTCCGGGAGATTCTGATCCACGTACCCGCTCCGGAGGGAAACGTTCGGGAGGCCGCAGGCAAGAAAATTGAATCCCCGGGGTGGCTCCCGTGTATAGCCCGGTCTACGGCCCGGCGCTTTCGTCCGCGCCCGTTCGCGCCACCGGCTTCCAAACGAAGCCGATC
Source organism: Gemmatimonadota bacterium (assembly GCA_007124095.1). Lineage (GTDB taxonomy): Bacteria > Gemmatimonadota > Gemmatimonadetes > Longimicrobiales > Gaopeijiaceae > SLCK01. The sequence goes on along the minus strand of SLFU01000043.1, from coordinate 7,925 downwards.
GCATCTTCATGCCGCAGCACCCATCAATCCAAGGACCCTCATGCGCTTCTCGACCTCCCTTTCCGCTACCGCCTTGGCCGCCCTCCTGGTCCTGATGCCCGGATGCGGCGACGCTCCGGACCCCGAACCCGACGCGCTGGCCGAGATGGAGCCGGCACCCGAGCCCGTGGACCCGACGGCGGTCGACTACGCCGCCGAGCTCGACGTTGACTTCAACGAGATGGAGGAGACCTCCTCCGGGCTCTTCTACCGCGACGATGTCGTCGGAGACGGAGACACCGCGGAACCAGGACGGACCGTCGTCGCGCACTACGCCGGCCACCTCGCGGACGGAGACCTCTTCGACAGCAGCTGGGAGAGGAATGAGCCGATCTTCGTCGAGCTGGGCGTGGATCCGATCATTCCGGGCTGGGAGGAAGGCGTCCGGGGGATGCGGGAGGGGGGGCAGAGAACGCTAGTGATCCCTCCACACCTAGGATACGGGGAGCAGGGCGCCGCGGGAGTGATCCCGGCGAACGCGGTGCTCGTCTTCGAGCTGGAGCTCCTGGAGGTCCATTGATCTCCGGGTAGACGAGCTTCATTCTCCCTCCGCGTCGCCCGAAAGCATCCTCTCGAGTTGATCCAGGTTCATGAGAACCTCGCGCGGCTTGGAGCCGTCCGGAGGACCCACGACCCCGGCGTCTTGCAGCTGGTCCACGATGCGCGCTGCTCTCCCGTAACCCACGCGGAGCCGACGTTGGAGGAGTGAGGTGGAGCCCTGGTCGTTCTGGATACACACCTCCGCGGCCTCCCGGAAGTATTCGTCCCACTCGGGATCGAAAGGGGAGTCCTCTCCCCCCGCCTCCTCCGCCTCCTGGATCCTCACCAGTTCGAGGATGTCCTCCTCTCCCACCTCGCCCTCCGCTGCCTCAGCGAGTTTGCGCTCACGGAGCTCCCGGTACCACGAAACCAGCCGTTCAGTCTCCTCGGTCGAAATGTAGGCGCCCTGCATTCGCACCGGAGACCCCTGACCAGGGGGTAGGAAGAGCATGTCCCCGTCTCCGAGGAGCGCATCCGCACCGTTCTGGTCCAGGATCGTTCGGGAATCGGTCTTGGACGAGACACGAAAGGCGATCCGGCAGGGAAAGTTCGCCTTGATGAGCCCAGTGATGACGTTCACCGAAGGGCGCTGGGTCGCCACAAGCAAGTGAATGCCGATCGCCCTCGCCTTCTGGGCCAGCAAGGTAAGCGGCTTCTCGACCTCGCTCTGCACACTCATCATGAGGTCCGCCAACTCGTCGACCACCAGAACCACGTACGGGAGGATGCCGTCTGTGTAGAGCCAACGATCAGGGTCGTCCTCCTCACCCACCGGCTGAACGCGCCGGAGCGGAACCCCCTTTTTGGCCCTCCGATTGAACTCCCCGATCGAACGGACTCCGTTTTCAGAGAGGAGGGCGTAGCGCCGCTCCATCTCGAGAACGGCCCACTTGAGGACCCCGGCTGCGTCTTTCGGATCGGTCACCACCGGATGGCGAAGGTGCGGGAGGTCCGCATAGGTGGAGAGCTCCACCATCTTGGGATCGATGAGGAGGAGTCGGAGGGTCTCCGGAGTGTGCCGATAGATGAGGGAAGTGATGATCGTGTTCAGGCAGACCGACTTCCCCGATCCCGTCGCTCCCGCGATGAGCGCATGTGGCATTCGAGCGAGATCGGCCACATAGGGCGCGCCGTGGAGGTCCTTTCCAAGCGCGAGAGGGAGCTCCGCACGCGAGGTCCGAAAGGCCGAGGCCTCGAGGATCTCTCTCAGCCGTACCGTGAGCGGGGTGGGATTTGGAATCTCCACCCCGACGGCTCCCTTTCCCGGAATGGGCGCCACGATCCGGACCGTCCGCGCCCGCATCGCGAGGGCGAGGTCGCGATCCAGGTTGGCGATCCGGTTCACCTTCACGCCGGGGGCCGGAATCACCTCGAACTGCGTCACGACCGGACCGGTCGTCCGTCCCCCGAGGCGGCTCTCCACATTGAAGGTGCGCAGCTTTTCGACGAGCACCTCTCCGAGGGCGTCCAGCTCACGCTCCATCTCTCCCCGGTTCTCGCGGACCGAGGGTGCGAGGAGATCCATCGGAGGAAGCTCGTCGCCCTCCAATTCCCTTGGGTCGCGGGGATCGGGGAGCCCCCCGGGGTCCTGGTCTACCGGGGAGATCGGAGGGAAGAGCGACCCTTGGTCAGCGGCAGACGACTCGGTCGGCGCGGTCACGAGCCCCACCGGCGCCTCGGATACGCGGGAGCTTTTCGGAGCTGTGGAGCCGTTGGGCTCGTCCGGGGAAGGACGGCGCCGGCTCGCCCACTCCTTTCCGTGGCCCCACCCCGATCGTCCGACATCGATGGTCCACTGGAGGGGACCCCTAAGGGGATTCCAACCCAGAGTCGCCAAAGAAAGCAGAACGAAGAGCACCCCGATGAGGAAGCCCGCGCCGAAGGGGCCGAGCGCCCCGATCAAGGGAGCTCCGGTCCTGCGACCCACGATTCCGGCCCACTCCCTCACAGGGGGGAAGATCTCGAAGGCAGTGGGAAGCAGGATCAGGAGAGCTCCGACCAACACGGCCAGCCGGAGACTCCTCTCCCGCGAGAGCCACCCGCCGAAGTACATCCCGGCCAAAGCGGTCAGGACCGGGAGAAACCCCGCTCCGACCCCGAAGAGTTGCACCGCCCCGGCCCGGAACCCTCCCCCCACGACCCCCATGATGTTGCCGGACGGGAACCAGCGGGCTCCCACCGTACCGAGGGACTCCACGGGAACGAGGGAAAGGAGGAGGAAGAGGGCGGCCGCCAGAAGACCCACCCCCACGAGCTCCCTCTGGTGTTCCGGTTTCACCATATCGGATCCCACCCCGACCCACTCCGGATCCGGTGCGTCACTCGCCTCCCGGGATCCGGATCATCCGGTCGTGCATCTCGGGGATCAGTTCGTGTCGATCCAACTCGGCGCAGCGGGAAAGATCGGCCTCGAGCCCAATCTCGACCAGGGCCGCCCCCGCCGCCGTCTCCCGGAGGACGCTCACATCCGGCCCGTAGCTGCGGGCCAGGGCCAGGGCGGCCCCGGACGCGTCGTCCAGGAGCACGCTGCCCTCGGGTTGGATACCCTCCTCCACAAGAGCTCGGATGATCAGCCCAGCACACAATGCGTCATCCAGGGAGAATCGATCCTCCTTTCCTGCGCAGATCAGAACCAGTTTCTCGGCTCCGGCCACGGATCGGGCAACGGCGGAGAGGTTGAGAAAGGACGCTGCGACGACCCGCTCGGCCCCCTCCGCGGCGAGGAAGGCCCGGGTCCCATTGGTCGTGCTCATCACCAACCGCTTCCCCTCAACCTTCTCGCGGGTGAATTCCCCGGGAGAATTGCCGAGATCGAAGCCCTCGACCTTGAGCCCCTTTCGTTCCCCACACAGGAGGGTGTCCTCCCGTCCCAGGGAGTTGGCCAATCGGATCGCATCCTCGGTAGAAATCGTGGGGTAGATTGCCCGCGCCCCATTGGCCAGCGCGTCCACTATCGTCGAGGTGGCCCGAATGACGTCGATCACCACAGCCGTCGAGCCCGCCATCGGAGCGGAGTCCACCTCCGCAGGAGAAAAATAGGTTCGGACCTTCATTCGTTAGTCCTTGGAAGCACGGGTAGAGCGTTCGGCGAGAAACCGGTCCACGAAGTGGGTGTCAAACTCCCCTCGCTGGAATGCGGGGTCCTCCACGACCTCGGAGAGGAACGGGATCGTGGTGGTCACGCCCTCGATCACGAAGGACCCGAGGGCGTAACGGGATCGCACGAGCGCCTCCCTTCGAGTGTTTCCGGTGACGATCAACTTGGCGAGCAGCGAATCGTAGTGAGGCGGAACCCGGTATCCGCCGTAGACGTGCGTATCCAGTCGGACCCCCGGACCCCCGGGCGGATGGAAGGTGCGAATCACGCCCGGTGAGGGTTGGAAGTTGCGATCGGGATCCTCCGCGTTGATGCGGAACTCGATCACGTGGCCACGGAACACCACCGGTTCCTCGGGGAAGGAGAGCGGATGCCCCGCTGCGACCCGGATCTGTTCCTTCACGAGATCGAAGCCGGTTGCGACCTCGGTGACCGGATGCTCCACCTGGATCCGGGTGTTCATCTCGATGAAGTAGTAGGACCCGTCCTCGTCGAGGAGAAACTCCACGGTTCCCGCTCCCACGTAGTCGATCGTCTTCGCTGCCCGGACCGCCGCATCTCCCATCTCCGAACGGAGCTCGGGGGTAAGTACCGTGCAGGGAGCCTCCTCCACGAGCTTCTGGTGCCTGCGCTGGAGGGAGCAGTCCCGCTCTCCCAGGTGGATGACGCGGCCGTGGGTGTCCCCGAAAACCTGGAACTCCACGTGCCGAGGCGAGCGGATGCACCGCTCGAGGTACACTCCTTCTTCTCCGAAGGCGGCCCGAGCCTCGTTCTGGGCCGCTACGAAGAGCCGCTCGAAGCTCTCCGCGTCAGGAGCCACCCTCATCCCCTTTCCTCCGCCACCGGCGGAAGCTTTGACCATCACGGGGAACCCGATCTCCTTTGCGATCTTCAGAGCTTCCCGCGAGTCCCTGATCACTGCTCCCGAGCCGGGAACCGGCTCCACTCCGGCTGCCTCCACGGTCCTCCGGGCCGTGGCCTTGTCACCCATGACCCGGATCTGCTCGGCGGAGGGCCCGATGAAGACGAGCCCCGAGCGCTCGCAGATCTCGGAGAAATCGGCGTTTTCCGCAAGGAACCCGTAGCCGGGATGGATAGCTTCGGCTCCCGTGATCTCGGCCGCTGCAATAATCTGGGGGATGTTCAAATAGGAAAGCGCGGCCGGGGGCGGTCCGATGCAGACCTCCTCATCGGCAAACCGGACGTGGAGCGACTCGCGGTCCGCCTCTGAAAAGACCGCCACGGTGCCAATCCCCAGTTCCTGGCACGCCCGGATGATCCGAAGCGCGATCTCGCCCCGGTTGGCGATCAGAACCTTACTGAACACCGCCGTCACCCCTCAACCGGGTTCGACCCGAAAGAGAACCTGTCCGTATTCCACCGGCTCTCCGTCCTCTACGCAGATCTCCCGGATGACTCCGTCCCGGTCCGACTCGAGCTCGTTCATCAACTTCATCGCCTCGATAATACAAAGGATGTCCCCTCCCGAGATCCTCTCGCCAATCTCCGTGAATGGAGCTGCGTCCGGGGACGGGGACCGGTAGAAGGTGCCCACCATCGGTGAGGTGATCTCCACGAGATGGTCCGGAGCCTGGGCCGTTCCTGCGTCCTGGATCCCAGCGCTTGATGCGTCGGGTTCGACCGTGTTCTGGGCAAAAGGGGAGTTCGGAGGTGATAGCGGCGCCACCGCGGGAGCTCCGCCGGAGTTCATCGGAGGCGTCTTGCAGACGCGAATCCGAGTACCGCCCCGTTCGATCTCGACGTGGTCGATACCGCTCCCGTCCACGGTCCGGATGAGCTCCTGGACGAATTCAAGATCGATCATTTTACCCTCTCCAGGTACTTGTCCTCGCGACGGTCCACCCTCACCACGTCCCCTTCATCAATGAAGAGCGGGACCTGGATGACGGCGCCCGTCTCGAGCGTCGCGGGCTTGCTTCCCCCCTGCGCCGTATCACCCTTGAGCCCCGGGTCAGTCTCCGTGACCTCGAGCTCCACGAAGGGCGGGAGCTCCACCGAGATCACCCGGTCCTCGTGCACGAGCCCCTCACACTCCATGTTCTCCTTCAAGTACTTCAGCTGGTCCTTCCCGACAAGCTCACCCGAGATCGGGATCATCTCGAAGGTCTCCTTGTCCATGAAATGGTACAGCTGCCCGTCGGAGTAGCTGTAGTTCACCGGACGTCGGAGAAGCCGGACGTCCTTGACCTTCTCGCCGGCGCGGTAGGTCTTGTCCAATACCTGTCCACCAAGGACGTTCTTGAGCTTGGTCCGCACGAAGGCACCGCCCTTGCCAGGCTTCACATGCTGAAAATAGATGATGGTCCAGAGGTCTCCATCGATCTCGAGCACCATTCCGTTTCGGAAATCCGCAGTGGTGGCCATAGGCTTACGGCATGACTCTACTGTGCTGGTTCAGGATTCGGAGAGCCGGCGCACCAGCCCTCGAAGGCCAAGAAGATAGCCCTGCGTCCCGAATCCAAAAACCACCCCCGCTGCCACAGGAGAGAGATACGATCGGGCTCTGAAGGGTTCCCGGGAGGCCGTGTTCGAAATATGTACCTCGACGAAAGGGCGGTCGACCCCCACCAGGGCATCCCGGAGCACCACAGAAGTGTGGGTGAGTCCCCCGGGATTCACCAGGAAGCCGGCGACCCGCTCCGCCGCCCGCTCGAGAAAATCCAGAATCTCGCCTTCGTGGTTCGATTGAAACGTCTCGAGCTCGACCCCGAGTTCGTCGGCCAAGGTAGTGAGCGCGGCATCGACGGATTCGAGCGAAGCCGACCCGTATACCTGGGGCTCCCTGCGACCGAGGAGGCGGAGATTCGGCCCGTGGATCACAGCAATCCTCATGTCTTCAGGTCGTCCAGCCAAGCTTGAAATTCGTCCAGATCCTCGTCCTGCCCGCTCCCGGAGCTCGTTCCCGCAGCTCCCGTCCTGCCACTGTCGGCGAGGTCGGAGCCCGGCGAGAGAGTCTCGGACTCAGGCGCGAGGGACTCGATCGATACGGCTCCAGGCACCCAGGCCAGGAGTTCCTCCAGATACTGGGAAATCGTTTCGGCAGGGGTTTCCGGCTCCCCTTCCGATTCGACCTCCGGTGCTTCCACTCGATCCCCTTCCATAGCGAACACCTCCTCCTCCGACTCCGGTTCGGGTAAACGCCCCTCCACCTCGCTTACGGTATCTTCGGCCGGAGGGCGCTGGAGCTCGGCGCGGAGTTCGTCAAGGCGCTCAGCCAGTCCGGGATCGTCCGGATTGGAGCGGCCCAGGTGTTCGTAGACCTCCACCGCCCGGTGGATGAGCCCCTGGCGCGCATACAGCTCGGCCATCGTCCGGGTTTGCAATCCCTTCAACTCTTCCCACTCCGGTTCCCCTCGGTCGGAAGCCGCGGAGATCGATGCCCCGGCCTCGCCCTCCCCACCCACTTCCAATGCCTCCAAGAGCGCAGTAGCGTCCGCGTTTCCCGGATCCAACGTCAGCACGGCGCGGACGTCGGAGAGCGCCTCCTCCCGGCTGCCCTCCATTTGGCCCAGCTTCGCGCGCTCCAGGAGAGCGACGACATTCTCTCGATCGAGTTGGACCGCCCGCTCCAGGTGCTCGTGGGCTGCGACGAAATCTCCACGGTCCCTCGCTACCCGAGCCGCGACGAGATGTCCGGTGCTGAACTCGGGCAACCGTCCCAATCCATCCCGAATGAGCAATTGGGCCTCGTCCAGCTCCCCTTTGCGCCGGTAGGCATCGGCCAACGGGGCGAACGCGTGACCATCCGGATCGCGGGCCGACCAGAACAAAGATCGCAGTGTACGCACCTCCTCATCGAGCGGTTCGGACACCTGGATCCCTCCGGAGCGGGGGTGGTATGAATAAAACGGGTGAAGTTCCGGCACGACGGTTTGGAAGGACGATTCCGAGAAGATAGGCCACCGCCGGAAAGAGTGTCAACGTGCACGGCTCCCGGCGGGCGAAGATGGTCCTGGTTGAGCGCCGCTTCGCGTCCGGTTAGCTTTCGGGCCGTCCGGGTCCCGCCCTGTCTTTCTTCCACGAAGGTAAGTTCAAGGAGTGCGCCGTATGCTGATGCGGCAGATGCGACAGAACACGAAGATCATCATGCTTGTCACGGCCATCGCGTTCGTGGCCCTGATGGTCTTCGAATGGGGCATGGACATGAGCGGGCAGACCGCCGGAGGGGACCTGGGGCGGGTGGGAAGGACTTCGGTTCCCGTCCAGCAGTACCAGACGGTCTACCGGA
>SLFU01000035.1 GCA_007124095.1 Gemmatimonadota bacterium | reverse complement strand
GCGCTCACTTTTTTGGAGATCCAGTTCGCTCCGTTTGCGGAGCGCACCGGCCGGGAGCTCCTCCTCCGGGCCCTTCGGCGGACGTGGCGGAAGATGAGCCCGGAAGGAAGGGAGGCCGCGCTGTCGCTGGCCTTTCCCCCGAAGCTGGAGCGACTCCTCGGCGAGGCTGTGGAGGAGGATGAGGGATGAGTGTCGAGCAGGGACGGCGGGCTTCATCGCCGACCGGGCTACGAGGTCGTCCGAAATCGGTCACCGCGGCGGGTAAGATAGGAGCCCCGAACGATTTGCCTGGTGCGAGCGCCTCTCCGACATTACCATTGGTGGGTGGCATGGAAGGTGCCAGCACGGACTCCAACGACGAGAGCTATCCCGGAACGCTCGAGTGGAGATCTAGCAGGACCGCAGTGCTCCGCAGTCAACTCCTTGCCGAGGAAGAGGTTTCCGTGACCAGCCGAGGGAATTGACCATGAAACGAACCATTGCTGCAGCCCTCTTCGTTCTCGCCGCCTGCGCCCCGAAGATGCCGCCCGAGCTGGCGGCCACGGGGGATGAGGCGACACCAGTCGGGGAGGAGCGATTGGGGGAGGAGGCCCGGGCGGAATCGACCAACAACTCCTATTCCGCTTCCGCCAACTCCAACTTCGCAGCCCAAGGGTTCGGCGGGATGTGGGCTTCGTCCTGGAGCGTCCAGCCCGAGCCGGCCCTCCTTTCCTCGCAGGGGCTGGACCTGATGCTCTCCGAGGAGGAGATGGCCGAGCTCCACCTCCAGGGACGCGTTCAGCAGGACCTGGCCGCGATGCGGGCGTTTCGTCCCGGATACTCCTTTTGGCAGCACATCTTCCTCATTCCGGACGGCTCGGTAGCCTTCGGAAGCGCGACGGACGGCCGGCTCCTCGCGGTCTTCCCCACAAATGGGGAATGGAGGACCGAGCACTGGAAGGACCCCTCCCTCGCGAACGCTTTCCAGGGAAGGGCGTTCCAGGGCCGGATGAGCCAGCGGCGAGATCAAGTCGCCCGTCTGCTCGAGCCGGAGGTGGGGCCGGTGCTCCACAATGCGACGCGGGGACGATTCCTCCTCCCGAATGCACGAAGGTACGGGGGCTTCCTGGCGGAATGGAGTGAGATCTACGAGCGGTTCGGGGTTCCGGCCGAGATCGGCCTGGCCCAGGCAATCCTCGAGTCGGGGCTGAACGGCAGGACCCGGTCGCCTGCCAACGCGCTGGGTTTCTGCCAGTGGCTCGCCGGAAACTGGGACCGGATGAAGCGGCATGCCACGAGCGTGATCGAGGGGTACAACCAGACGACCCAGGCTCCCTACTGCGCGGCCTACCTCACGATCCTCGCGACCAAATACGGCTCATTCATCCCGGCGCTCTCCGAGCACCATGCGGGGGGAACGAATGTGGGAAGGGTCGTGATCCTCGGAGACCGCCTCGGGGGGGAGGACATACGGGATCGCTACTTCCTGGGAGCAGAGCTGGCCCTGGATCTCCGACAGATCTCGCTGAACCAGTACCGGGAGGTGGTGCGCACCTACGGTCCGCGCTCCTTCCTCTACGCCGAGATGGTGTTCGGGAATCGCCACACGGTCGAGAACCTGCGTGAGACGATTCCCCAGGAGCGGATCTACGCAATGCGCGCCCCCCGCGCGATTCCCCTGACCGAGGTGACCGCCCGCACCGGCCTCTCGGCGGACGAGGTCCGGCGCTTCAATCCCGCACTTGTCCGACAGGTCCCCCGCGGCGCGAACCTCTATCTCCCGATGCGGATCGACGAATTCGGTCCCGACGTTTCTTTCTGGCACCGGCCTGCGGACCCCCGGTTCGGGGAGGTGCTCGACGACTTTCTCCGGTTGGAGGCCGACCCGGAGCGCTGGGACGACCGGGCCTTCCAGCCCGTGCTTAACGACTTCAAGCGTCGCTTCCTCGAGACGAGCACGGAAGAAGGGGACGTGATGGCAGCGGTGCTGGGCTATGTGATCGACGAGGTGAATACGAGCCGTCGTGGGGCGATCCTCGCCGACTATCGGACCAGCGTCCGAATTCAGAATCTGCTTGCCCAGGGGATGGTCCAGCGGGCGGGTGTTGCCTCAGCCTCCGCGGTGGCCCGCTAGCGCGGACCACCGTCGGGAGGCAGGGCCTTCGCCGTTCGAGCTCAGAAGCGGTAGGTGTAGTTCACCTTGACCGCCGCGCCCTGTGATACCGTGTTCAGGTGCCGGTCGAAGAGACGCTCGGCGTCGTTCCGCCAATTGTGGGTATAGACGAAGAAGATGTCGTTGCCCGGATGCACGGTCCATCGAACCCGCGAGTAGAGGCCGACGACCTCGCTGATGTCGTCGTACTGGAGCGACGTGGTGACGGTCCGAAGCGGGGTGATTCCCCACTCCCCCGCGAAGCGCACGAGGTTCGTGTCGAACCGACCTTCCTCGAGTCGGACCTCGTTTCGTTCGTACTCCGTGCTGAAGCTGACGCCCGGAAGGGGCCGGAGCGTGCCTCCGGACTGGAACTGTCGACGGCTCCCCGACCAGAACCCTCCCCGGGAGAGGTCCATGTTCCCTGAAACAGCGCGCCGGCCCGCGGAACGCACGGAGAGGCTCCAGTCCGAGGTGTCGTAGCCACTCGCCGGAATCTCGATCCCGTCCCGGATATCGAACGGGATTTGAAGGCGCTCGAATCGACGGGCGGTGCCGATGGAGAGTTGGTCTCCGCTTTCGAAGTTTAGGCCGAGAAGAGTGACGCCAACCTCGCGGGTGAGAAGAGTGCCTTCGAGACTGGTCAGGTACTCGAAGGCGACGTCCCAGTCCACCTGACGAAGCCAATCCACGTTCTCCACGCGTGGGTGGTAGCCGAGAACCGGCTGGAAGCGGCGGTACCCATTGCGGGGGACGAAGCCGACGGCCGGGTCCACTGCGTCTCCAAAGTCTCTCAGCGAGGCGCGAAATCGCAGGACGTCGTTGGGGAAGCTCAAGCGCACGCCCCGCGATCTCCGGTCCGCGAACGTCGAGCTCCCTTCCCGCACCGGATCGGTGTGCCACAGGAAGAAACCTGCGAACTGGAGGTTGTACTCGTCCCGGAACTCGGAGGTGGTGAGGTCGAAGTCGAAGCCGATGGTGTGCCGGTCCGGGGGGCTCTGCTCATCGAGCTCGTGGGTGGCTCTCCGGGTGTAGAGGGCGCCGACGTTGGATTGTGAGAAGATTCCCCGGCGCACCCGGGCGGCAGTAAAGTCCTCCGCGGGCGTCGATCGCGGGGTGGCCCCGTCGAGGAGGACTGCCTCTCCCCGGCCGGTGCGCACCTGAAAGAACCCGAGGTCGTAGGCTCCGACCTGGCCTCCCAGCCGGGCTCCCAGCTCGATCGGAATCTCCTCTCCCTGAACCAGCCCGATCCTTCGGCTGAAGAAGGCGTCCACACCCTGCCTCGGAGCGAACCCGAAGACGCCGGACCCTTCGAGGAAGAAATCCCGCCTCTCGGGGAGGGAGACGGGGAACCGGCTCAGGTTCACGAGCCGGTCGTCCACCTCCACCTCGGCGAAGTCGGTGTTGATCGAGAGGGCGCCCCTCAGACTGGGGGTGAAGTTGTACTGGAGATCTCCGCCGATCTTGGAGCTCCCATCCCGGGGATCGTCGAGCGCGGGAGAGTGGGACCAGTTGCCCGACGCATAGGGCTTCACCTCGAGCCCCACCCCCTGGGAGATGCCCTCGAGACCCACGAGCCGCCCCGCGTCGCTCGGGCGTGAGAGTCGCTGGTTGCGGCGCCATCCGCTCCACCGGATCTCCTCGTTCTTCCTGCGGATTGTCCGCTGGAAGTTGATCCCCCAGGCCTCTGCCGCCGGGTCGAAGTTCAGGGTGCGGAAGGGGATCCGGATCTCTACGGTCCATCCGATGTCGGTGACCTGGGTCTGGATCTCCCAGATCCCGTCCCATGACTTGTTCAGCCCACTCCCCGAGAGGATCCCGTCACCCATGAGGCCCGCCGGATTCGTCTCGAAGAAATATCCCGTCCGTCCGTCGTTGAAGGTGTCCAGGAGCCACATGAAGCGATCGTCGGTTCCCAGCCCGTCATTCCTGAGCCGCTTGTGCGCGATGACCCCGGACGGGTCGGAGTCGTAGAGGATGGCTCCGATGTAGAGGTTATCCTGATCGTACAGGACGTAGATTTCGGAGGGCTCGGAAGGGGCCCCGCCCTCGACAGGCTCCTCCTGGTACATTTCGGTGATCGCTTCCGCCTGGAACCAGACCGACTCGTTCAGGTGCCCGTCGATCTGGATCTCGTCGTCGGGGCCGAGAGGGTGGGCGCGGACCGTGGGGGGCTCCCCGGTGGTGGCCTGGGCGGCACTCTGGACAGCGTTTTGGACAGCGTCGTCTTGGACAGCGTTTTGGACAGCGTGTAGGGATCCGAGGCCTGCCCCGCCAAGGGACGTGAGTGGGAGCACGAACAGGGCGGCGAACGCGAGGGCGGCCCCGGTCCCCCCGCGATTCCCCCCGCGATGTAGGCTCACTCGCTTCACTAGACGCGTTCTCCGATTTTCGTGGTCCGATTGCAGAACACAGCCGTGGGCTACACGGATTTTGGACAGAAGGGTCCCCTGGTTCAGGGGAGATACCTCGCGATCGGGTGTAATCCCGGGTGAAGCGGGGAGGGGTAGCGGAAGCCCATCGGCCCGTTACCTTCGAGGGGTTTCTCGAAGAGGCACTCCCCTGATCCCGTCCCCCAGCGGACGTAGGAGGCGAACCACCGTGGCGGCGTTTCCCCCCGATTCCCCAGGCGACGGCTTCGGTCGATTCTTCCTGCCGGGTCCGACCGAGGTCCATCCCGAGGTGCTAGAGGCGCAGCTCCTCCCGATGATCGGGCATCGGGGAGATCAGATCGTGGCACTCATGGGAGAGATCCAGGAGGGCCTGAGGACCCTTTTTCGGACCGAGAAACCGGTCTTCTTGAGCACCTCTTCGGCCACGGGCCTCATGGAGGCCGGTGTCCGTAACGGAGTGGGACGCGGGCTCCTGGCCCTGGTGAACGGAGCCTTCTCGGAGCGCTTCGCCAGGATCGGGGAGGCCTGCGGGTTCCCGGTCGAACGCATGGAGACGCCCTGGGACCGGCCCCATGACCCCGGCGAGGTCGCCCGCCGGTTGGGTACGGGCCGGTTCGACGCCGTCTCGGTCGTACACTCCGAGACTTCGACGGGGATGTTGAACCCGGTCGAGGAAATTGCCGAGGTAGTGCACGACTTCAGCGACGTTCTCCTCCTGGTGGACTCGGTATCCGGGGTGGGAGGGGCCCCCCTTTACGCCGACAAGTGGGGGCTGGATTTCGTCCTGACGGGATCGCAGAAGGCGCTCGCGCTTCCCCCGGGCCTCTCCTTCGGAGTGGCTTCCGACGCGATGGCCGCCCGCTCCGAGCGGGCACCGGGGAAGGGGCTCTATTTCGACCTTACGGAGCACGCCCGGCAACTGGAGAAGCTCCAGACTCCGAGCACCCCCGCCCTTTCTCTCATGTACGCCCTCCGAGTCCAGTTGGCCCGGATCCGGGCAGAGGGCATCGAGGCCCGATGGGAGCGCCATCGCACGATGGCGGAACGGACCTGGGCCTGGGTCGATGAGCTCCGGGACCGAAGGGGGCTGGAGCTCTCCGTGTTCGCCCCGGCCGGGCATCGATCTCCCACGGTGACCTGCATCCAGCTTCCGACGGGGCTCCACGGCCCCCGGGTTGTGGCAGAATTGCGGAACCGGGGATACGTCATCGCCACCGGCTACGGAGAGATGAAGGGCGACTCGATCCGGATCGGCCACATGGGGGAGCACGATGTGGAAGGGCTCGAACGGCTCCTCGGAGAGTTGGAGGTGGAGCTGGTCGGGAAGGAGTGAGCGAGCCGACTCAGTCCTCGGTGGGTCGAAAGAGGGGGAGGTCGTCCTCGCTTGCGGGGCGAGCGGTTCTGATGTCCAGTCCCTCCGCTTTGGCCTCGGCCAGCTCCTCCGGAGTGAGGAGAGCCGCGAAGACCACGGGGTCCCAGGTGACCTGTTGGGGGCGGGATTCCCCGTCCGAGGCGGGTTGGCTTTCGATCCTGCGCGCCCCTTCGTCGTCATCCAGCTCTCTCAGCTTTTCGGCGAGGAAGCCGCGAAAGGCGGGGTCAGTGACATACTGTGCCATGAGGCGCAGGTGCTGCGCAGCCATGGCGGAGCGGTCCGCTTCGCGTGCGGCGCGCACATACTCTTCCAGGTGTTCCCGGGCCATTTCAAGGAGACCCTTCCCCAGACTCAGCCAAGCGAGGGTGCACCTAGCACGAACCACCTTCGGGGCCAGCCGGAGCACCTTCCGGCAGATCGCGGTTGCGGCATCGAACTCCCCGAGCTCCATATGGGCGTCGATGCTCTGGCCGTAAAACTGCAACCCTTCCTCCCGGGCACCCGCGGCGATCTGGAGGTCAGCCATCCGGTGCAGGCCGCGCGCCCACTCGCGGCTGCCCGGCTCGGTCTCCGACAATCTGTCGCGCTCCTGGCCCACCTCCCGTGAGAGCGCGGCGCGCCGCGCCCCCGACGGAGGGCCGGGTGCCGGGTGGAACCCCTCCTTCGAGGAGCCGAAGATCTTTTTGAGGAATCGCAGCATCCGTGACTCGTTTCCGAGAGGCTTCTCGTCGGGAGGGTGTCGATCCCGTTTCCCCTCACCCCGTTCCCAGGTGCCTTCCGGAGACACCTTCCGGAGGCGGCTCCGAGGCACTTACGGTAGAATCCGGGCCCCGAGACGACAAGGCGATCCATTCACCCACTGTTCCGGGAAAGTGGCTCCCGCTACCGTTTACTCGCTATGAACAAGTATATCGAAAAGATCCTTTCTGCACGGGTCTATGATGTGGCGGCGGAGACTCCTCTCGACGAGGCTCCCCTCCTTTCCCGGAGGTTGGGCGGCGGTCGAGTGCTCCTCAAGCGGGAGGATCTCCAGAGCGTGTTCTCCTTCAAGCTCCGGGGAGCGTACAACAAGATCTGGAATCTGCCGGACCGGGAGACGCTGGAGGGGGTCGTGGCCGCTTCGGCCGGAAACCATGCACAGGGGGTGGCGCTGGCCGCCGGGAGGCTGGGCCTCAAGGCGATCATCGTGATGCCGCAGACCACTCCCCGCATCAAGGTGGATGCGGTTGAGGCCCTGGGCGCGACCGCGGTGCTCCGCGGGGACGCCTACGACGACGCCTACATGCACGCCCTGGAGGTCGAAGAGGAGAAGGGGTACCCCTTCATCCACCCGTACGACGACCCCGATACGATTGCGGGGCAGGGCACGATCGGGATGGAGATCTGTCGGCAGCACGCGAACCCCCTCCATGCCGTCTTCGTGCCGGTGGGCGGGGGAGGGCTGATCGGCGGTGTCGCGGCCTACATGAAGTACCTGCGCCCCGATACGAAGATCATCGGTGTAGAGCCGGAGGATGCGGCCTGCATGCACGCGTCGCTGGCCCGGGGTCGACGGGTCCAGCTCGACCAGGTCGGGATCTTCGCGGACGGGGTGGCGGTGAGGAAGCCGGGAAGGGAGCCGTTCCGGCTCGCTCGAAGATACGTCGACGAGATCGTGCTCGTGACGACGGACGAAATTTGCGCAGCGATCAAGGACATCTTTGACGACACGCGCACCCTCGCGGAACCGGCCGGCGCCCTCGGAGTGGCCGGGATGAAGAGGTACGTCGAGCGGGAGGGGCCCGTCGCCGATGCGATGATCGCGATCCTCTCCGGTGCGAACATCAACCTCGATCGTCTTCGGCACGTGGCCGAACGGGCCGAGCTCGGAGAGCGGCGGGAGGTTCTTCTTGCCGCGACCATTCCCGAGCGTCCTGGAAGCTTTCGGCGGTTCTGTCACGCCCTGGGGCGCCGGAGCATCACCGAGTTCAACTATCGATACGGGGGCGCCGACGACGCCCACGTCTTCGTGGGAGTTCGAACGGACGGTGGTACGCACGAGCGCGAACGTATCCTTTCCGAGCTGCAGGAGGCCGGTTACCAGACCGTCGATATGACCGACAACGAGATGGCCAAGCTCCACATCCGCCACCTCGTCGGTGGGCACGGGAACGGCCTGGCGAATGAGCGGCTCTTCCGCTTCGAGTTTCCGGAGCGTCCGGGGGCTCTGCAGAACTTTCTCGATCGAATGGGGCGGGGGTGGAACATCAGCTTGTTTCACTACCGGAACCACGGATCGGCCTACGGTCGGGTTCTCGCCGGGATGCAGGTCCCGCCGGGGGACGAGGAGCAGCTCGCGGAGTTCCTGGCCGAGCTCGGCTACGTCTGGCTCGAGGAAACGGACAACCCAGCCTACCAGGCCTTTCTCGCCTGACGTCCTCCGCACGGGGTCGCTCCTGTCTGCGCGACCCCGCTCGCCCTCGGATCGAACGCTCGCGGGAGATTGACGGTCGGCGGGCTACTCGAGCGTGGCGCTCGACCCTTCGAGAAGGGCACCCGCGATGAACCCCCTCGTCCCATCCGCGAGGCGGACCCGGCGCCACTCCCCGACCGCCGCTTCGACCTCGAGCGTGGTATGCATCGGAAGCTCCGTGAAGCTCGAGCTCGAGGTGGAGGGTCGGCTGCGGAGCCGAGCTCCTTCCGTCCGGGTGCGGCCCCATTCCCCGACTCCCTCCAGGCCGGATGGGAGGGGGGGAAGGACCCCTTCGGGCTCTCGGATGAAGTCGATCGGGTCGATCGGACCCTCCCCCTGTGCGTAGACCCCGAAATGCAGGTGGGGTGGGGTGGTGCGGGCGTTCCCCGTGTTCCCGACGAGGCCGAGGGTGTCCCCGGGCTGCACGCGGACTCCGGCCGCGACGAGTTGACTGTCCAGGTGGGCGTAATAGAGGGAGCGGCCCACATCCTGGTCCCTCACCCACACGACCTTCCCGCCGATGGGGGTCTCGGACACGCGACGCACCGTGCCCTCGGTCGCTGAGACCACGGGAGTCCCCCGTGGCGCGAAGACGTCCACGCCGTGGTGTTCCCGGCGTCCCCCGTCTCGCGCCGCGCCGAAGCCGCTCCCGATGTCGCGTCTCGATGCCCCCTCCACCGGAAAGATCATCCCCGGGAGGAGCTCGATTGTGAGCCTGTAAGGGCCGCCCCGCAGCAGCTCGGGCTGGAGGCGGAGAAGATAGTCACCCGACACGCGAGCCTCGTACTCCACCGTTCGCGTCCCGGGGCCATTCGCCACCAGGTGGCGCAGGTCGCCGCCTTCGGGAGCCGGAAGCCGGAAGAGGTCCACAAATAGGGCGGGTTCATCCCCCTCGTCGATCATTTCGAGAACCGCCCGGATCCGTTGCCCACGGAGGGCGGAGACGGAGAACCCCAGGGCAGTGGCCTCCCGAGGGGAGAGGAACCCCTCCTCCCGGTAAGGGAGCGCGAGGGGCTGCGGGTCCTCGAGTGCGCTCGTGGATGCGCGGAGCCATTCAGAGCCGAGGGCCGTCTCCAGGAGTCCGGCGTCCTTAAGGGAGAGACGGTACTCCTCGTGAGGAGTCTCACCCGGTGCCCGCTCGAGGATCATGTGTGCGACCGGCTCGCAGGCGCCGGCGGCCAGCGCAACCCCCAGCAGGACGAGCGAGGTCCGACGGAGAGACGGTGAAGCGCTCCGGGGGGCTCGGGGGGGGCGAGGGCAGCTCGGCGGGTGAGACATTGCCTACCGATACGCCCGCCTTCCGGGCGGAGTTCCCCTCGTCCCGCTTTCCCCTCGATCCCGGACCGATCGGGAAGCCGCGTCGGGCTCAGGCACCTCCGGACGCCAGGTCACGCACGACTTCGGCCACTCCTTGCACCACCCGTACCATGCGGAGGTAGTCGAGTTGGTCCGGCGTGTCCGTGGGAAGGTGGTAGTGGGGGTATCGGAAGAGCGCGGTGTCCGTGATCATGATCGCGGGAAAGTCGTGGATCCAGAATGACGAGTGATCGGACCAGCCCACTCCAGGGATCCCGGAAGGGACCGCCGCACCCTCCGTGGGGAGCGGTGTCGTCTCCCGAAAGGTCGCGATGCTCCGGCGAACCAGGGAGCGGGATGAGAGGTTGCCGACGAATCCGATGAAGTCTCCCCGGTCGGGATAGAGGAGGTTCAACGGGACGGGGTAGCTCTGGCTGTCCGACTCTTCGGAGTAATAGCCGATCGTCTCCAGGGAGATCATCGCCGTGATCCGGTCCCCCCTCGCCGCGGCGGCTCCGGCGTAGACCCGGCTTCCCATTTCGGGCGTCTCGAAATAGGGCGGCTCCTCGTTGGTGAAGGCCACGAGCCGAACCGTCCGGTCGAGCGGTTCCGACCCGAGGAGGGCGGCCAGCTCCAGGAGGGCCGCGACCCCGCTGGCATTGTCGTTCGCCCCCGGCGTGCCGGGGGCCGAATCGTAATGGGCGCCGACCAGGACGAGCTCCGCCGGATCCGTTCGTCCGGGCAGCGTCACCTCCAGGTTCCGGACCCGCACCCCGTCAACCTCGTACGACAGCGTCGTCACCTCGTGTCCCAGTTCCTCGAAGCGATCCTCTATGTACCGGGCCGCCGCTTCCAGCGCGGCCGGTCTGGAGACATTGCGTTCTCCGATTCCCTCGGCAAGGGCTCGGACGTGGCCCTCGAGTCGGTCTCGCAGGAGCGCCTCGTCTTCACTCAGGGGGAGGAGGGGTCCGTCGTACGATTGTCCGGGCATCTGGATCATATAGGCCCAGGCGGAGACGAGACCGGTGGCGGGAAGCACGACGAGGAGGACGACCAGCCAGACGAGAGGAGACGGGGACATCGGTTTGCCACATGTTCGGTGGGGGTCGCATCTTGAACGTTCACTGGAACGATACAGTAACTTCCGTCGGCCGTGCGCGGCCATCCACTATCCCCAAGACTGGGAGGAGACCGGACATGAGCGAACGCCCGGAGTCATTCGGTTTCGTCGGACTCGGGATCATGGGGCGAGGGATGGCCCGCAACCTTCTGGCCGGGGGCTTCTCCGTGCGGGTCTGGAATCGCACCGAGGAGAGGATGACTCCCCTCGTGGACGCCGGAGCCGTTCCGGCAGCGAGTCCGGCCGATGTCGCAGCCCACTCCACGATCGTCTTCACCTGTGTGAGCGACACCCCCGATGTGGAGGCGGTGGTGCTCGGGGAGGGGGGCATCGCTGAGGGGGCGGGGGC
>SLFU01000150.1 GCA_007124095.1 Gemmatimonadota bacterium | reverse complement strand
TGCAGCCAATCCCGGGTCCCGGAACCGATGAGCAGGAGCAAGCAAAACAGGCTCACCCCGAGGCTCGCCCTCAGGAGCGAAGAGCGGTAGCGGAACTCCACCCGGTGGGTGCCGGCCGGGATCGCCACCGCCCTCAGGGTGTGGTCCGCTCGCAGAACCGGTGCTTCCTCTCCGCCAACCGAAGCCACCCAGGCAGGAAACCAGTTCTCGGAGAGCACCAGGATCGCGGGGCCCGAGGCTTCCACGTCCATCACGAGTCGGTTGGGCGTACGCTCGACCCAGGACACCGTCCCCTGTACCTCGGGCCCTCCGAGCTCGAGAGTGGGTGCCTCGTTCAGGACCACCTGGGAGGAGGGGTCGTAGGCCGCTGGATCCAGCACTACGTCGAGCGTGTTCTCCTCCGGCACGACGATCGCCTCCCCGACTACCCGGGCGCGCGGCTGGGCTGGGTACGGGTAGACGGAGCTGAACACCCTCCCGTCCGGAAGCTCGATCTGGCTGACCGCGGTCACGCCCTCGAGTCGACCGTACTGGGCGTCCGGCCAAAGGATGAAGCGGATGTTGAGGATGTCGAGGACGTTCGGATTGAAGGTGGCGAGATGCTCCGGGATGCCCCCCCCTTCCATTCCAATCAGCTCGCGGTAGCGACCCAAATCGTTTGGGTGATGGCCCGCGGCCAGCTCCAGGCCGTGCATCCCGGGCGCCACATCCTGCCCCCCTTGCATCATCGAGAAGACTCGGAAGGGAGGGTCCTCCTCCGCCCGCTCCATCAGAAAGCGATGATTCGGGTCCGGGGCACTGAACCCAGCGTAGTCAAGGGTCTGGATGAACGCATCGTTTACCCGGATCTGATCCACGCAGACCAGCAAGACGAGGAGGGCGAGAGCTGCGAAGGGATTCAGTATTCCGCGGGACAGAGCCCACCACAGCGCGGCCGTCAGCCCGGCGAGGAGGGCCGCCAGAAAGAATCCTCTCGTGATGAAAGGGAGAGCACCCTGGAGGGCCTGTGCCTTCGCGTCCGTCAGCTCCGGGGAGAAGACCAAGGTCCAGAGCCCCTCCAATCCTCCCACCGCAACGACAATCCCCCCGAGAGCGAGGATTCCCGAGGCACCGCCCATGAGGCCGAGTGCCCTCCCGACCTCCCCTCTCCCAGCCACTCTCCTGCCGTGATCCACACCGAGGCCCGCGAGGGTCGCAACGGCGAAACCCGTGAGAAAGATCGCCATCGAGGGAGCCCGAAAGAGGGAGATTCCCGGGACGATCTCGTAGAAGATCCGCCAAATCGGCGTATGGCTCCCCAACGTGAAAAGGAGAACCACGGAGCCCATCCCGACCATGAACCATCGAAGCCCCCTGTTCGGCGCCCCAAGAAAGGAGAGGCCCGCCAGGAGAAGGGCTACCAGACCGAGATACTCGTGGTTGAGCTTGAAGGGATTGCGGCCCCAGTAGGTATCCGATGCCCACTCCGCCCCTCCGGCGTTGTTCCCGACGAACTCCGGGACGACCAGGCTGACGATTTCCTCCGGATGAAGGGACCATGAGGAGGAGTATTGAACCCCCATCCCTTCCTCCGCCCCCACGGTAACCGCGGCGCGGCGGGAGTGCTCAGTCACGTAGTCCACTGCGGGGATCAGCTGGATGCCGGCAGCCCCCGCCCCGAGGACGCTGAACCCGAGGAAGAGCCCGAATCTTTGGGCCGCGACCGCCCATCCCTCCGGACCCCGGCCCAGCTGGAGGCAGCGGAAGGCCATGTACGCCCCGACCCCGCCGAAGAGGAAGTAGGCCATCTGGAAGTGGGTGGTCAGGATAATGACCGCCACGATCCCCCCGAGGGAGGCGAGGGGAAGGAGAGTTCGCCGGGAGAGACTCCACTCGCACGCCCAGAAAAGGAGTGGCGTGAGTGCGGAAACGAAGATCTTCCCATCATGGCCCGGATACACCAGCGTGACCGTGTACGGGGCCAGAAGAAAGATCAGCCCCGCAACTAGGCTCGCGCCCCTGGAGGCCCCGACCATCCGGAGCCAGAGATACATGAAGCACCCGGCCAGGAAGACATGGAGAACGAGCTTCCATCCGAGGGCGCGGTACGTGTCCGTCAGGAAGAGGAGAAGGAGTGAGGGTGGGTAGAGGGAGTCCCCTCCGGCGAGGGACTCGAGGAAGGGAGTTCCCCCGAGGATGAGCGGGTTCCAGAGTGGGAAGCCTGTGGTTCGAAGGGCCTCGGCAAAGAAGGCCCTCGCCATGTATCCGAGGGTGAGGGTATCGACGCCGAACAGCATCCGATCCGAGAAGATGAACTCCCGAAAGAGGACCGCGGTGACGACCGCGAAGAGGAGAGGCGCCGCCCAGCGCGGAACCCGGTCGAGCGCTTGCGGATCCCACTCCCGCTGGGATCCCGGCCCCCGGAACCGCATTCGCTCCCCCCCCCTTCTCTCCCTCTGCCGACGGGCTCGGCCGCCCTCGTTACCCATCAGCTCGTCCCGGTGGTCGATCGTGCAGTCACGGATCCCCTATCGATCAGTGCCTCGTAGATTTCGAGGTGTCTGGCCACGAGCCGAGCGTTACTCCACGAACCCTCGACGCGCCGGCGCGCACGGAGCCCCATCTCGCGAATATCCTTCCTTTCGAGGAGCCGGGTCAGGCCTTCAGCCAGGGCCGCGGGGTCCGCAGGCGGCACCAAGGCTCCGACAGTGTCGTCGACGATCTCGGGAAGCCCCCCCACATTGGTGGCCACGACGGGAAGTTCGCATGCCATGGCCTCGAGCGCGGCCACCGAGGTGGCCTCCATGAGCGAGGGAAAGACCGCAACCTCAGCAGAGGCGAGAAGGCCCGGCATCTCGTCGTGTGTCCGCGCCCCGAAAAAGCGGACGGTCTCGCCGACCCCGAGATCCCGGCCCAGCTGCTCGAGACGACTACGCTCCGGCCCGTCTCCCACAATCATCACCTCCAGCCCGGGAATCCTCGCACGGAGCTCCGGGATCGCTCGGACGAGATACTCCACCCCATTCTTCGAAAAGAGACGCCTGGGTACCACGACCCGCCTCACTCCCTCTTCTCTTGGAATTGCCGGAGGTACCGCTCGGAAACGCGTCGTGTCGACCCCATTCGTCAGGGCCTCCACTTGCTGCTCTGGTGCCAACGCTTGCGCCACCTTCGCGATCTCCCCCGAGGCGGCCAGAGAGTAGTCAGGCCACCGCGCCAACCTCCCGAGAATCGGACGCCAAGCCCGACGCTTGGCCCGGAGAAGAAAGTGGGAGGTGTGAAAGGTCACCATCCACGGTCGTCCGACCGTTCGGGCGGCGAGCCCCGTAGGCGGGACTGACTGAAAGGTCTGCGCATGCAGGATATCGGCCCACCGGGCCCAACGGATCATCCAGGGAATGGATCCGAGGGCGTGAAGCGTCCATCCCAGGGGGGTCCGGGACAGGAGGGGAGTTCTCCGGATCCGGACCCCGGCCACCTCCTCCTCGCGTGCGAGTTCGGGCCGGGAGCGGGAGGTGACGACGCGGACCTCGTGCCCCTCCTGGGCAAGCCCCCGAGCGAGCTCTCCCACATGGCTCTCGAGGCCCCCGACCTCGGGTGGAAAATAGACGCAGTGGATGAGAATCCTCCGACGGGCCGTCATCTCACCCCCCTTCCCTCTGCTCGGAAAGGTATCGCACGACCCCGTCGGCGATCCGAATCCCAGCGCGACCGTCTCCATAGGGATTGGTCTGGCGCGTCCGCTCCCGGTCCTTCGAAGTTCGGCGAAGGAGATCCCTGCCCTCCTCGACGATCCTTCGGGGATCCGTTCCCACGAGCTTCGCCACCCCTGCCCGGATGCCCTCCGGCCGCTCGGTGACCTCCCGCAGCACGAGCACCGGAGTGCCGAAGGTCGGTGCCTCTTCCTGAATCCCCCCCGAGTCCGTCAGCACGCCCCTCGCACCGGCCAGGGCAGAGACAAAGTCCACATAGCCGAGAGGAGCCATGAGGTGAATTCGGGAATGCCCCGCCAGGATGCGGTGGGCGGGCTCTACGATGCGCGGATTTGGATGCACGGGGAATACCACCTCGAGCCCTTCCTCGGTCTCTACCAGTTGCCGAATGGCCTCGAAGACCCGTTCAGCCGGGCGCCCGAAGGATTCCCTCCGGTGGAAGGTGAGGAGAAGGAAGGGTGGAGCGTCATCCTCAAGCAAACGCTTCAATGTGGGAGTCTCGGGCGCCCAACCGCGCCCGGCCACATCCAGGAGGGCGTCCACCACCGGATTACCGGTGATCTGAATCCGGTCGTCGGCCACCCCTTCACGGAGTAGGTTTTTTCCCGCATCCACGGTGGGGGCGAAGTGGAGATCGGCGAGGACACCCGTCAACCTCCGAAAGCCCTCTTCCGGAAAGGGTTGCTCCAGCGTTCCGCTCCTCAACCCCGCTTCTACGTGCGCGCGTGGCACTCCCTGAAAAAAACCGGCCAGGGCGGCAAAGAAGACCGAGGCCGTGTCCCCCTGGACGAGAATGAGCTCCGGCCGCCACTGCCGGAGGAGCTCGTCCAGCCCCTCCAGGCACCTGACGGCGATCTCGGTCAGCGATTGACCTTCCTTCATGATCCCGAGATCCCAGTCGGCCTTCAGCTGGAAAATACGCAGAACCTCATCCACCAGATCGGAATGCTGGCCCGTGAGCGCGAGGCGCGTGTCCACCGGGACCTCGGACGCGCGGAGGGCCCTGATCACCGGAGCCATCTTGATGGCCTCCGGACGGGTTCCGACCACCACCAGGACTCGATTCGCCATGGTTGCGTCCGGTGTGACCCCCGTCACCCTTCGCTCCGACGCCGGAGCGCGTCCAGCTCCTCCCTGAGCTCTGCGACCATCTCGGCCAGTAGCCCGAACCCAAGGAGTACGACCCCGACTGTCTCGAGAAGCACCACGAGGTCCAGAAGCGGTCTGAAACCCATCTGGTGGAAGACACGCAGGTAGATCGCGCCCAACCCGATCACGAGCCCCAGAACCACCAGGAGCGCCCCCATCGTGCCAAACAGAAGGAGAGGTTTCCGGGAAAAGAGGAGGAGGAACCAGATCGAGAGCAGGTCCACCATCCCGATCACGATCCTCCACGTTCCCGAGTACTTGGACACCCCTGCCCGCCTCGGATAGAGCGGCACGTCGATCTCGGTGGCCGAGTAGCCCCTCGCGTGTGCGAGAACCACGAAAAAGCGGTGCCAATCGTGTCGAAGGTGGATCTCCTCGAGGATGGAGGTCCGGAACGCCTTCATCGAGTTGAGGTCCGTCACCGGTACGCGAAAGACCTTCCGGGAGAGTGCATTATAGATCGCCGAAACCCACTGCTTTTCGTAATCCCCCACCTTTCGGGCACAGACGATGTCCCACCCCTCCGCGATTTTCTGCAGGAAGCGGGGGATCTCCTCGGTCGAGTGCTGGAGGTCTGCGTCGAAGACGACCAGGGTCGATCGGGCGGTGGATCGCGCGGCGGTCAGGATCGCTTCCGTCTTTCCGAGGTTGGTGCGGTGCCCCAGAACCCGGAGGGGCGTCCAGCCCGCTCCCACTTCCCGAGCCAGCTCCCCGGTACGATCCGTGGAGCCGTCGTCCACCAAGAGGACCTCCCCTTCCAGCCCGTGCCGGTCGAAGGTCTCACGCAGCTCCCTGAGGAGCTCCGGAATCACCGGAGCTTCGTTGTACGCAGGGACCACCACCGCGAAATCGGAGCGGGCCGACTCCGGGAGACGATCAGACACGCTTCCTCATTCGAGCCGGCAGAATCCCGAGTTGATCCCTATACTTGGCCACGGTCCGTCGGGCGATCTTCACCCCGTCGGCCTTGAGCAGCTCGACGATCTTCTGGTCTGTCAGGGGCTTTCGAGAATCCTCCTGTTGCACCAAAGCGCGAATCTTGTCCTTGACCCCCCTGGCGGAGATATCCTCCCCGGAGGAGGTCGCGAGCCCACTCGAGAAGAAGAACTTGAGCGAATAGACCCCACGCGGCGTCTGGACGAACTTCTCATTCGTCACCCTCGAGACGGTGGATTCGTGCATCTCGATATAGTCGGCCACCTCCCTCAGGGTCAGGGGGCGAAGATGTTGAATCCCCTTCTCGAAGAAATCCCGCTGGCGGTCCACGATGAACCGCATCACCTTGAGCATCGTCTGCCTGCGCTGCTCGATCGCCTGGATCATCCAGTTGGCGGAGTTGAGCTTGGCGGAGATAAAGTCCTTGTTCTCTCCCTTGTACTTGTCCCGGTCCCGCGCAACCTCCCGATACGAACGGGAAAGGCGCAGGCGAGGCAGGTTCGTGTCATTCAGGAAGACGTGATATTCCCCGTCGATCTTCTCGACGACCAGGTCAGGAAGCACATAGGCCTCCTCGGGAGGGGCGTGCCTCAGCCCCGGCTTGGGATCGAGTTCGGCAACCTGATCGGCGGCATCCTGAACGGCCCGCGCCGAGAGCCCCAGGCTGCGACCGATCTCCGACCACTTGTGATGCAGAAGCTCCTCGAAGTGGTCGTGAACGAGGGTGTAAGCCAGGGAGTCCCTTTCCCCCCTGTGCTCCAACTGGAGGAGGATGCATTCCCTGAGATCGCGCGCACCCACTCCCGGGGGATCCATCTCCTGGATCTTCTCCAACATCCCTTCCGCCTCCTCGAGGGAGTAGTCCCGGAAAAGCTCCTCCACCTCCAGGAGTTCCTCTTCCCGCTCGTCCTCGTCTTCCAGTGCATCGGCCCTCTCGAGTGCGACCCCCCGCACGTCCCGAAGCCAGTCGTTCACCCCTTCGACGACCTCCTCGAGGCTACAGACCAACAAGCCGCTGTCATCGATGTTCCCGACGATCTCCTCTCCGAGCCGCACCTCCCGATCCTCGATCGACAGATGGTGGAGTTGCTCCAATAGGAGATCCCTCAAGTCCGTCGTCTCGACCTGCGTCGGCTCCCGATACTCTCGCTCCTCCCTCTGAGCCCTCCGCCCTCCGGAGTCGAAGCCGTCCAGGAGGATCTCCTCCCAGTCGATCTCCCCGTCTTCGACGGTGGCATCCTCGTCGGCCGCCTCCTCAGCGGCCTCTTCAAGGGAGATTTCCTGCTCCACATCGGGTTCTTCGAGCTCGAGGAAGGGGTTCTCGGCCATCTCCATCTTGAGGTGCTGCTGAAGATCGAGGAGAGGCATGTGAAGCAACTCCATCGCCTGGTATAGGCGAGGGTTGATCTTCATCTCCTGCCGCAGTTCCGCGCTCTGAAAGAGCCGGCTCCCGATTCCGCTCATCCCACGAACCTCACCTTTCCCATTCGGACGTCTGGGGCACGGGGCCTCCCGTAGGTGGGTCGTACCGCTGACGCATCCTCGCAGTCAACGTCGGCCCCAGGTAGATGCTCGCCACCTCGTCGTTCCACACCAGCTCCGAGACGGACCCACCCACGCGAATGCGACCCTCGTACATGATGTACGCCCGGTCCACGATGTCGAGTGTCTGTTCGACATTGTGGTCCGAAATGATGACTCCGATGTTGCGGTGCTTGAGCCCCGCGACGATTTGCTGAATGTCGTTGACCGCGATCGGGTCGATCCCTGCGAACGGCTCGTCCAGGAGCATGAACTTGGGGCGCTGCACCAATGCACGGGTGATCTCCAGTCGCCGCCGCTCTCCTCCGGAGAGCGAATACGCTTTGTTCTTGCGAAGGTGGGAGATGGAGAGCTCACCCAGAAGGCTCTCGAGGCGGGCGCGCTCCTCCTTTCGGGGTAGCTTCAGCGTCTCGAGGATCGCGAGGACGTTCTCTTCGACCGTGAGCTTGCGGAAGACCGATGGCTCCTGGGCAAGATAGCCCACGCCCATCCGCGCACGCTTGTACATGGGTACTCGCGTCAGGTTCTTCCCATCCAGGTACACCTTTCCTTCATCCGGCCGGATGAGGCCGACCGTCATGTAGAAAGTGGTGGTCTTTCCCGCACCGTTCGGCCCGAGGAGTCCGACGATCTCGCCCTGGGTCACCCGGACGTCCACATCGTTGACGACCTTCCGACCGTCGTACACCTTCGTGAGTCCCTCGCCCCTGAAGCGGCTTCCTCCCTCCGGGAAGCCGAGCTCCTCCCCCGGGGAAGGGGGAGACGGCTCTCGAGCGTTTGTTGGATCGTCGGTCATTCTTCCAGGTCCTCCTCCTCCGCAGCTCCTACAGAACTGGTCCGGGGCCCGGACGGCTCGAGCTGGATCCCCCTCACATTCCCCTCCGCCTCGACCCGATCCACAGCACTTCCGAGGAGATGAATCGCGATTTCATCAGCCAGGAGGTAGCTTACGGACCAGCTTTCCCGATCCGTCGCGGTGGGTTCCCCCGGGGTGCCCCCACGATCATCGGGTGGCGACCGGTACAGCGTTCGAGCGCTTCCAGTGGCGACGAGCCGGTCGAGCCGGTATTCCCGGCGGCTATCGCTCTCGGACTCAGGCAGGTCGGAGGTCTGGACGTCGGGGTCGCCTGGGACGACGGGCTGGAAGGCGGCCAAGATCTCATCCCCTTCGATCCAATCCCGTTCCGGAATCATGTCCTCGGAGTCCGCGCTCTCCGCTGCCCCCTCCCTTTCCTCCCGCGTTCCAGTCTCCGCCCGAGCCCGTCCCACGGCATGAACCGTCTCGAGCTGCTCATCGGGAGAGACCACGTCGATGGAGTCCGCAATCAGAAGGAAGTCCTCGGTGATCGCACGCGGCTGGGGTCGACCATTCCCCTCCCCTTCCCCCGACGGCTCCCGGTGGACCGCGACGAGACGCTGGATCCGTTCGTCGACGAATCGGATCCGGATCTCCTCTCCGAGCAGCTCGATGTCCTGAGTGAGGAGGCGGCCACGGTCGCGAACGGTGATGGATCGAATCTCGTCCCCGGGGATCTCCACGAGGATCTGGCCACCTGTGAACTCCGCTTCATCCGTCTCCAGCTCCGCCTCTCCCGTGAGCGCCAAGTCCCCATCTTCGCGGTGGAACCAGAGGGAATCCGCACTCGCACGAAGCTCATCCCGCTGCATTTCCGCGTCGCCGTCCGCCCAGAAGTGGCGCTCCCCTTCGAAGCGGAGCCGGTTCGCTGTGACCTGATAGGGAATCTGCTCCAACTCGACACCGTCTTCGTCCTCCTCGGGAGCATCGGCCGGAAAGAATGTGACCGAGGGACGCTGTCCCTGCACGGTAACGTGATCCTCGGCCCGCTGGCCAGCGGCCTCGAGGAAGACGAGGGTATCACCCCGAATCTCGGTTCCCTGGATCAGGTCGCGAAACTCCACGGATCCGCGTGCAAGCAGCCGGCCCTCCGGCTCGTAGTAGTCCGCAAGGTCGGAACGGAGTTCACGTTGAGGATCATCGAACCGGACGCGTCCGATCAGTTCATTGCGACCGGACTCTTCGTAGATTACGGCGCTGTCGGCCTGGATCCGAGTCCCATTCGGACAGACCAGGTCAGGGCGTCCCACCCACGTCACCCGGCGTCCCTGTATCGTGACCTGTGAGGAAAGGACCCGGTAACTTTGAAGGTTGCACTCGGTCCCGAGCTCCTGCGCGGTCGCCGGCTCCGGAGACCGGATCAGGACCATCCCGAAGAGGACGATCAGGAGGAACGGGAGGCGGAGGAGCTCTCTCATCGGCTCACTCGCCTCCGGAGCCACGGGCCTGGAAGTTTCGAAACTCCAGGTCCGATGTGAAAGATTCGCCTCGGAGGGTCTGGCCGTCGTGGATCATTTGGAAGGAGGAGTCGCTCCAGATCCGTCCCGCCTGGGGATCGTAGTTGAGCTCTCCGCTCTCCAACCTCCGATTCTCCTGTGGCACGACCAGCACGACGTCCCCCTGGGCCGTCATCCGCTCTCCCCTCGGGTCGAGGGTTCCCCGTGACGATGTGACACGGGCACGTTCCGAACCGTTCTCGTTGAATACGGTCAGATCGACCCCTCGCAGAGCCGTGTTGACGGAGTCCCTCCACTGGAAGGCCGTATCGAAGGCGAGATATGCGGAGCGAAGCCCCTCCTCGTTTGTGAAGGTGTGCTCTCCTCCCATCACGATTGCGTCCGCATCGAGGTGTTCGAACTGGTCCGAGGCGGTGACCACCGGAGCCTGATCCTCGCAGGCCAGGAGCCCCCCCCCCGCAAGCAGCATCGCCCACAACACCTTCACTCGATACATCATACCACCCCGGCTCGCAGGATATCGTGGAGGTGGATCACGCCCTGGAGCACACGCTCCTCGTTGACCACCGGAAGGGCCATGATTCCATGGCCCTCCATCTGGTGCACTACCGCTCCGGCGAGGGTATCGGGGGAGGTAATTCTGGGATCCCGGGTCATGACCTCACCGACCGCCACCTCCAGAAAGTCGCTCCTGCGCTCCATGAGCCGGGTCAGATCTCCCGTGGTGAGCACCCCGATCACGCGCCGCACGGCATCGACCACCGGTACAGTACCCCGCATGTGGGCCAGAGGCACGATGCAGCTTCGAACAGGAGCTTCCGGAGTCACTTCCGGATATCCTTCCTCGACCATGAGATCCCGGACGCTTAGCGTCAGACGCCGTCCCAGCGCACCCCCGGGATGGAACCGCGCGAAGTCCTCCGCCCGAAACCCCCTCCTCTGGAGAAGCACCATCGCGAGCGCATCACCCATGGCCATGGCCGCGGTCGTGGACGAGGTCGGGGCTAGGTCCAGTGGACACGCCTCCTCGCTCACGGCGCAGTCCAAGACCAGTGTGGCGTTCTTGGCCAGCGAAGAATCAAGTCGCCCCGTCAGCGCGATGATTGGAAGCCCCATCCGGAGCATGTACTCCATCAATCCCGAAAGCTCCGAGGTGTTTCCGCTCTTCGAGATAAAAATCCCCAGGTCCTCGCGTGAGACGATCCCCAGGTCCCCATGGAGCCCGTCGACCGGGTGGAGGAAGCTCGCCGGTGTGCCGGTGGAGGTGAAGGTAGCAGCCACCTTCCTCGCCACCAGTCCGCTCTTCCCGACCCCGGTTACGATGATCCGGCCTTCGGCCTTCCGGAGGAGCTCGACGGCTTCCGGAAACCGGCCATCCAGCCGCTGCGCAAGCCCTTCCAGCGCCTCGGCCTCGGCCCGGAGGACCCTCCGGGCCTCCTCCAGGAGCGCCGGATGATCCGAGGCGGACTCGGAGGGCGCGCGCCGCCCCGATGTTTCAGTCTGAGCTTCGGGCCGCACAGTAAGCCTCCACCATTCGGTTCCACTCTCCCCTGGCCAGG
>SLFU01000111.1 GCA_007124095.1 Gemmatimonadota bacterium | reverse complement strand
CCTACCTCCGGAGCTCTCCGGTGCGCAGCAAGCCACTGTGGACCTCCTCTGCCAGGGAAGAGTGAAGCTCCCGGACCCCTGACTTCGCCCGACCCGAATGGAACGGTTCCTCCCCCGTGGGCGTATGGGCTTTGACGGGGCCCGGGAAGCACCCTGGCCGTCCCCGAACCGAGAAGACAACACAATGAACCGAAACGAGACGAGACTCCGGACCTCGAAGAACATGGCCTGGACCCCCCGGCCCGGGTGGGCGACCATCCGCCTGGTTGGAACCTGCGCAGATCGTTCTCTCCGAAGGGGACAGGTCGTCCTCCATTCCCCGTCCGAAGAGCCTCCCGTCCCTGGCGAAAGCCACCAGTTGGCTTCCGGCGCCTCGGTCATTGTGATGTCGGAAGCGGCCCGTCTCGTGGAGGACGACTTGCACCTGGTCCCTGAGGTGGCCGTAGTGGCAGTGGGCGAGATCCTGCCCTGAGTCTGCAGGCGGTCAGCCGGTGGCTCCGCTCCACCCGCGATGACGATTCCGAGCCGCTACCAGCGCCCCCTACTGCGCTCCTTCCCGGGTAGTACCTCGAGGCATGTCGTCCACCACCCGGTCAGGATCGTCTCCACGAACTTCGCGGGCAGCCCCTCTTCCTGCATCTCCATCGCGAGCGCCTCGTGGTCGTACGCGACGGGGACGAACTCATGCGCGACCCCTGCCCCCGCGGCCTCCAGGATCACGTACCATACCTCGGTGAGCCCATCGTTCGCCGGACGACCGAGCGCCCCCGCGTTCACGTAGCTGCCCCCGCCCGTCAGGGAGCGACTCCAGTGGATTCCTGTGTGGGTCCCGAGAAGCAGCTCGGCGTCGTGCTCCCGGGCCATCCCGTCCAGGAAGTGGGTCGGGGTCGTCGTCTCCCAGAGGAACTCGTTCATCCGACGGGGGCTCCCGTGGAACGCGAGTACCCGCGTCTCTCCGACCCGGAAACGCAGCGTCGAAGGAAAGGAGCCCATCCAGCGCCGATACTCGCGGGACGTGTTCGCGAGGGTGTATTCGTAGGAGATTCGGGCGTAGTGGTTGTCCTTCGGATCCGTGTACCCGCACTGGCAGTCCTCCAGCTCCCGGGCAATGGAGTCGTCGTAGTTGCCGCGGACGACCGGAATCTCGTTCTCCCGGATCAGCGCGGCGGTCCTATCGGGATGCGGCCCGAAGGCACCGAGATCTCCGAGGCAGATCACCGCGTCGACCTTTCGATCGCGCGCGTCCTCCAGGGCACGGCGGAGGGCGATGTGATTGGAGTAGACTCCCCCGAGTGCAGCGACCCTCCGGAACCGGGGCTCCCCATCCCCCCGCCAGGGTCCGGGGAGCCAGGCGCCCCCCGGCCCTCGAAGGGCCGGCGCCGATGACATCAGCGGTCCGCTCCCTGCGACGCAGAGGTGTTCGAACAGATGGCTCCGCTCATGTAACAGGTGAAGCAGGCGGACTCCCCCAGGAGCACATCGCTCTCCGCCCCCTCCGCTAGCGTCTCCCCCACCCTCGCGGAGGGAGAGTCCAGGAGGATCGGACAGGCATAGACCCCGCGTGCGGTGACGAGCCGGGCACGTGTACAGAGTAGCTGGCTCAGATCGAACCCGTGGAGCATTTCATGGGTGATCCGCTCGGTCTCCTCGTACCCCCGGGTGCGCTTCGCCTCCTCCCCGATCAGCAGTGGTGGAAGGATCTTCACGCGCGGCCGATCGTAACCGATGCCGGCCAGCAGGTCCCCGAAATCGTCGAGGTACCCCTCCGTGCGCTCCTCCGGCCAGCTTCGCATGCAGGTGATAATCGGAAGAAAGCCAACCTTCACGAGCTTCTCGACTCCGTCCATGCACCGCTCGAAGGCCCCCTCTCCTCGGAGCGCGTCATTCATCTCCTTCGTCACGCCGTCGAGGGAGACCCGAAGCTCGAGGGTGTAAGGAGAGCGCTCGGCCAATTCTGCGAGCGCCCAGGCTCTACGCTCCGGCATGAGGGTGGCGTTGGTCAGGACGGTTGCGGGACCGATCGCGAGGGTGTCCCCGAGGATCTCCTCCATCTCCCGGTTCATGAACGGCTCTCCGCCGGTGAAGTAATACTCCTTCACCCCCAGCTCCACGGACGCCTCCAGCGCGGTGGCCACCTCTTCCCGGGTCATCAACCAAAAGGAGTGGTTTTCAGGAGAACACGAGATGAAACAGTGGCTGCAACGGAGGTTGCACACCGTTCCGCTGACCTGAAACCAGAGCTCGTCGAGGGACTCGAGCCCGACGGAGGGTGCGGCCTGGTGCCGGGGCTCTTCGGGAGCATCCAGCACTGCGAGTTCGATTCGTGTCATGTGGGACCGAAATGCCGAAATGCCTGGGAGATGCGATGCGGTTCACCGATACGAACGCGGCTCGCGGCGCGAAAGTTCCAGACCGTCGGGCTCCCTCCCCACGTGCAGGGGTAGGATACTACCATGTGGCGGCGCGCACTCGTCTTCGGCCTGCTTTCCGTGGCGGCCCTCCCCTTGGCCGCGTGGCTGGTGCATCCCTGGCCCATCGCGCTGCGATGGGCGGATCCCCAGACCACGGCATACATGGAGTATCGCCTCGAGGAGGCCCGGGCGGCAGGGTATCCCCTCGAGATAACCCATTCGTGGATCCCCCTGACAGAGATCCCGCCGGAGCTTCAGCGCGCAGTCCTGATCGCGGAGGACGACCGGTTCTACGAGCATCGCGGGGTCGACTGGGAGGCCCTTGCGGAAGAGGTGCGGTATCGAGGCACTATCCCGCCCTCCCTTCGCGACCCTGCCGATCGGGCTGCGATTGCGGAAGCCTTCACGTACCTCCGGGAGCATCGAGGCGAAGTCCGTGGCCGAAGCACCTTGACTCAGCAGCTCGCGAGGAACCTCTACCTTTCCCCGGACCGGTCCTTCGTCCGGAAGGGCCAGGAGCTCATCATCGCCCAGCGGCTCGAGTGGTTTCTCCCCAAGGACCGGATTCTGGAGCTCTACTTGAACATAGCCGAGTTCGGCCCGGGACTTTTCGGGGTCCAGGCCGCCGCAGAGCGCTACTTCGGGATTCCTGCTTCCTCACTCTCGCTACGCCAGGCGGCCAGCCTGGCAGCCACACTGCCCCATCCCCTCACCTCGAACCCCGATCACCGACCGGCACAGATGGCGTGGAGGAGAGATCTGATCCTTCAGCGCATGGGAGGAGGGCTCGCTCCCGCGGTGCCCAACCCACTCGACGAGCCTCAGCCCGTTCCCTCACCTCCGGAAAGCGATTCTCGCTGAAGCCCTTCCAGCCACTCCGCCCGGGAACGCTCCAGGGTGCGTCGCAACGTGCGCCGAAGGAACCAGACGACGAACCCGTTCCAGGACTCTTCCAACTTCACAAGGGTATGGCCGGAAGGGAGACTCTCGAGGATCCAACGCTGGTATCCTCGTCCCCCCAGAGTGCGGATGGTCCACCCGATCCGGTGCCCTTTCTCCACCTCCACCAGGATGGAGGACACCCGCATCCCGTCCACACGCCAGAGGAGAGGTGTCCCAGGTTCGAGGGGACCCCTGAGTACGGCAAAGCCGACACCGCGATGCCACCGAGCCCACCGCTCGACCGAAGTGAGCTCGTCCCATACCCGGGCCGGAGGAGCTTTGACCTCCAGTTCGTCCCGGATCACGACGGGAGACGCCTCGTCGAACCCGCCTTCCCTCCGGGCCCCGGCTCTCCACGTCAAGGGATCACCTCCGCTGGGCCACGAGGTAGCCCGCGAGGCCCCCCACCAGGAAGACAGATCCAAGGAGCACGAAGCGGGGCATGTCCAGGGACCACATGAAGAGCCGGGTGCTCACCATCTCCTGATTCTGAAGGACGAGGATGATCACCAGTATCACGGCGATGGAAGCCACGGCCAGGCGCACCTTCTGGCGGAGTGTGAACGGTTCGTCGCTGCTCATCCTGACGTCCCCTCGGAAGAAAAGAGTGAGGTGCTGAGGTAGCGGGCACCGGAATCCGGCGAGATCGCGGCCACCCGACGACCGGGACCGAGCTCCCGGGCAATCTGGAGCGCGGTGAGGATGATCGCCCCGGAGCTCATCCCCAGGAAGAGTCCCTCCTCGCGGGCGAGACGCCGAGCAAGCGGGAAGGCCTCCTCCTCCCATTGCGGCCTCACCTCGTCGACGATCTCCAGATCCAGATTGGGGGGGATGAAGCCGGGACCCATACCCTGAAAGTCGTGCGACCCGCGCTCACCGCCCGAAATCACCGCGGAGCGAGCCGGCTCCACGGCGATCACGCGAACCGCGGGATCCTGGTCTTTAAGGTACCGGCCGACCCCCGAGATCGTGCCTCCGGTCCCCGAGCCGTAGACGAAGGCATCCAACCGTCCCTCCATTCCCCTCCACAGCTCCGGGCCCGTCGTCTCGTAATGGATCCTGGGGTTCGCCGGGTTGGCGAACTGGTTCGGATAGAACGCCCCCAACTCCGCCTCGAGCTCTTCCGCCCTTTCCATCGCGGCGAGCATCCGGCGCTCCGGGTCGGTGAGGACGAGTTCCGCGCCATAGGACTCCAGGGTCACTTTCCGCTCGCTGCTCATCGACGAGGGGAGACAGAGGATGAGGCGATAACCCCGAGCGGCAGCGACCTGCGCCAGACCGATTCCGGTGTTTCCCGAGGTCGGCTCCACGATGGTTCCGCCCTGGAGAAGCCTTCCCCTCGCTTCTGCGTCGTCGATCATGGCGCGCGCCGGACGGTCCTTGATCGACCCCGCGGGGTTCATCCCCTCGAGCTTCACCCAGACCTCCGCCATCTCCGGTTCTACCACCCTGAACAACCGCACCAGCGGGGTGTTTCCGATATGATCGTCCACCCTCGGGGATCGGCCGGGATCGGTGCTCATTCGGAGCGGCGGGAAGATCGTGTGAGCTTCGACATGGTGCGCTCCAATTCTACAGCTCCCCTGGAGGCCGGGGGCGTCGCCTCCGACCGATTGGACCGGGACCTCTTTCATTCCCTCCCCTCCCTTCCGACCTTATCAGAGGAACGATCCACTCGAAACCCGGAAGGCGCCCGTGAGCCTCATAGCGGTGAACCGCTCCTTCGCCGCCCTCGCCCTGCTCGGCGCGGTCATCGGCCTGGCCCTCTTCGCCATGCTCGCCTTCCCGTCCGGGCGCGCCCGCCTCGCAAGGGAAGTAGATGGGCAGGGTCGAACAGTCCTGAGTCTGGCGTGGCTCATCTCGGCGGTTTCCGCAGGGGGCAGCCTCTATTACTCGGAGATCATCGGGTTTACACCCTGCCTGCTTTGCTGGTACCAGCGGATCGCCATGTATCCGCTCGTGCCGGTGCTCGGCGTCGCGGCCTTCGCCGCGGACACCTGGTCGTGGAGATACTCGCTTCCCCTGGCCCTGGTCGGGCTCGGCATCGCCGCCTATCACGTGACGATCCAGTTCCGACCGGCCCTGGAGGTCATGAGTTGCACGGCAGGCGTCCCCTGCACTGCACGGTATGTCAGCGCCTTCGGCTTCGTCTCGATCCCCGTCATGGCAGGGAGTGGCTTCCTCCTGATCTCCGCTCTCGTGCTCACCGCCCGCCTCGATCGCTGAGGCCGGAAAGGAGCTCGACACAAGAGGACGGACCGAGGTCGGAGCGACGTTGGTTGGGTCGACCAGAGGCCGAACCGACCGGTCTCGCCCGAGCGAGCCTCACCCTCGGCCCGAGATACAGGCGCAGGCCACCAACCGCCCGTGGTGGGAGAGGGAGAGGTCGATCGGGAGGACCCGGTCCCCCCGTTGAACCTGGGGGATCCCCCCGGCGGTCCGACCGATCCGGATCGCGGAAGGGGCGAGATCGAGAAGTGGGGCGACCAGCTCACGCGCCAGCTCCCTCACCCTGAGGCTCGGGGCCGTGGCCTGGAGGCCCTCCCCTGGTTCATGAAGCTCGAGCGCGGTCTGCGGGGTATCCGAAGAGATCGGGAGGGCTACGGCATGGATCCAGTCCTCCTCCTCTTCAAACCGGACCTCGAAGCGCCCTGCCGTTGCGTGGAGGACCTCCGCATGGGCTCCTTCGGCCCGGCGGACCTCGAACCGGCGGGGGAGGAAGCGGATCGCCGCATCGCGTTGGACTGCGGCCTTGAACGCGCTCTCCTTCGCCGCCCAGAGCCGCCACCGGAGCCGAGTCCGCCGGCAAGAAGCAAGCAGGCGGTCCCGTTCTCGTGCGGTAAAGACCCGTAGATCGAATCGGGGATGAACCGCCCCGGGTAGGGCCTCCGGATCGCGAAGGTCGACCACGTCATTTCCGACGGGCAAAGTACTCCTCCTCCATCTTCACCAACTCTCCGACGATCTGGAGGGAGAGGTCCCTGGCGCGTCGAAGTCCGGAGTGATCCGAACGTGGCTCAATCACTCGGAAGTCCACGCTGAAACGGTCTCCCCGGCGCGGAACGGTCGACCACGATTCCTGATGATCCCCGCGCAGATAGACACAGACCGTTCGACATTCGGGAACCGCCTCCAACACCCGACCGACGCCGTAGGTGGCGCTTTCGGCCTGGACACGGCCCGTGCGGCTCCGCCCCCCTTCCGGGAAAACGAGCGCGGTTTCCCCTCTAGAAAGGACGTGCTTGACCTTCTCGAGGGACCCCGAAACCTTCTCCCTGCTCCCCCCTCGACTCACGGGAATGCACTTGACCAGCCACACGACCATGCGGTTCAAGCGATTCTGAGAGAAGTTGGCCTGCTCCGGGAGGTTCCAGGGCATTCGTGAGTAGTTGAACAGGTACCACCAGCTCCCGCCCAGTGCCCAGGCGACCAGGGCCGAGTCGATCATCGTGAGATGATTCGCACAAATCAGAAGTGGCCGCCGATCGTTCCGGATCAAACTCCGGAAGCGCGATCGGACTTCCGCCGCATCCCGGATTCTGTAGCCCATGACGACGTAGAGCAGAAAGGCCCCCGTCAGGATCCAGAAGATGCTGAGCACCTGCCCGAGCGTTCGCTGGACCGCGAGCTCGACTCTGGCCCTCAGGGGTAGTCCGGCCAAAACCGACCCGTCAGGAAACCCTGGCCAGGATGAGATCCACCGCATCGCCCACCGTGTTGACGGCGTCGGCGTCCTCGTCCTCCACCTCGATGTCGAACTCGTCCTCGAAGTCGAGGATCACGTCCACGAGACGGGCGGAGTTGACCTTCAGGTCCTGGAGAATGTTGGTGTCCTCGGCTACGGAATCCAACGCTTCCTTGTCCTTCGCGAAGGGTGAGATGATTTCCACCACCTTCGTGAACACCTCGTCTCTCGTCATGAACCACTCTCCTCGATTTTCAATCGGGCCGTCAACTCGATTCGTCCCAGCGGCGGTAAATGACGCACGCGTTCACGTCGCCGAAACCGAACCCGGATTTGATGATCGTGCGAAGCCCCGGCATCTCGCGGGTCTGATGGGGAATCGATTCCCCGTACGCCTCGATCTCGGGATGCACATCCTCACAGTTTAACGAAGGATGCAGGAATCCGTCACGTAGCATAAGCACACACGCTACCGACTCCAGCGCGCCGGCAGCCCCGAGGCCGTGCCCGATCATCGACTTCGTGGAGTGGATCGCCGGAAAATCCTCCGGCGTCCGATCCAGAGCCCGGGCCCAATTGTCGACCTCACCCGCGTCCGCTCCGGTGGCAGTAAGATGCCCGTTGATCAAGTCGATCTCATCGGGCTCGATACCCGCATCCGCCACAGCGTCACGTATACACCGACGCACACTCTCAGGGTTCGGAGCAGTCATGCTCCCCCCACTCCGATGCCCCCCACAATTCAATGCGCCCCCGAGAATTTCAGCATAGATTCGGGCGCCCCTCTCCTCCGCGCTTTCCAGGCTCTCCAGGTGCAGGAGAGCCGCTCCACTCCCCGGGACGAATCCGCAGGCCGACGCGCTCATCGGCCGAGAAGCCGCCTCGGGTTGGTCGTTGAACTTCCGGCAGAGGACCCGCATCGAGTCGAAGCCGGCCCAGATGTAGTGCGTGGCGGCCTCGGTTCCACCGCAGATCATCCGTTCGGCTCGTCCGGACTGGATGCGGTGATAACCGTCGATGATCGCCTCGGAGCCGGTGCTGCAGGCACTCGAGTTGGAGGTCACCTGGTTGCCGAGCGCCAGAAGCCCCGAAACACGGGCGGAGACACCACTTCCCATGATCTGCTCGACGAGTGTGCTCCCAAGCCGCCGTACCCGGCCCGCGTCGGTGAGCGGAATGAGCTTCTCACCTGTAGTGTCCAGCCCACCAATCCCCGTTCCGATCACCGCCCCGGCCTCCCAGTGGACTTGCTCGTCCTCCCGGGCGGGGCGCTCGAAGCCGGCGTCCTCCCAGGCTTCGACTGCAGCGAGGCACCCGAACCTATGGCTCGAGTTCATGGCCAGGAGTTCGTCCTCCTCGAAGGTCCGCTCACAGAGCGCATCCACTTCGGTCTGATCCGGGACGCCCGCGACCGTACAGCCGAAGTTCAGCTCCTCCATGATCGGCACGCTCGCCAGGCCGGATCGGCCCTCGCGGAGCGCGGATCCGTAAGCGTCCAATCCAATTCCATTCGGCGCCACGACACCCATTCCGGTGACCACCACGCGGCGACTCATTGGGGCACACCCATACCAGAGATCGTCCCCGAGCAGACCAACGTACCGTCGTCCAGTCTCATCTCCGCCTCACTGCGAATCTTGTTCCGTCGAAAGAAGGTCTTCTTCGCCCTGGTCGTCACCCTCTGGCCGGGCCCTACGATCCCCGAGAACTCGACTTCGGCGTCCGTGAAGTAAGCGAGACGGTTTCGGACCTCCTCCATCCCACCCTTTACCGCGTAGAGGTAAATCCCCAGAGCGACTACCCCCACCTGGGCCATGGACTCCAGGAGGATGACCCCCGGGGTGACCGGGTTTCCGGGAAAGTGACCGCGGTAGAACTCGGACTCGGGAGGGAAGCGATAGCGCGCTACGATGTGGTCCTCATCTACCTCGAGAATCTCATTCACGAAGCGAAACGGCTCCTGCTGCGGGAGCAGCTCCAGGACCTCTTCGGGTCGCAGCACCTGGCTCATCCTTCCTCCATCTTTCCGCCCCGGGCGTTCGCTGACGGCCAGGGATAATCCGGATAGTCGATGTCTTTGAACACGCCCACCTTTGCCCGCTTCACCTGATAAATGGCCTCCCCGTCGACGAGGACACGAGCATCGCCAATCGCGATGGCCGAGCCCGAACGGGGTAGTTCCTGATATCGGATGATGTCCACCTCGTAGCGGATCACCGCGTCGTGGGGACGAATCTGGCCCGCAAACTCCACCTCCCCACAACCCAGCGCCCGCCCGGTCCCCAGCGCTCCGCTCCACGCACAGTAGAATCCTATGAGCTGCCATACCGCGTCCACTCCGAGACATCCCGGCTGCACCGGATCTCCCAAAAAATGGCAGTGGAAGAACCAGTCGTCGAGCCGGACATCGCGCTCCGCCTCGATGCGACCCTTCCGTCCGCCTCCGGAGATGTGGCCGACCCGGTCGACCATGAGCATCGGCGGAAGGGGAAGCCTCGTGTTGAATTCGGCGGGCTCGTCCTCGATCAGGCGACCATACGCCATCGCCAGGAGCTCCTGGGCGGTGAAGTGATCGCGCTCCCTGAACTCGGCGTATTTCACGATACGTCTCCGAATCGCAGGAGAAAGCTGGACCAGGTGAGGCCGGACCCGACGCCGACCACGGCGATATCGTCTCCGGGCTTCCACCGGTTCCAGTCCATGGAGATCACTGTCGCGACGCCCGCCCCGGCCGTATTCCCGAACCATTCCACATTCGAATGGTGCCGATCCTCGTCAATTTCGCACTGCTGGCACACCGCTTCCAGCATCCTGAGGTTGGCCTGGTGCCCGACGAAGTGCATCCGTCGCCCCGGATCGTCCCCGTAGCGCGCCTGGAGCCTCCGAAGGAGGCGGATCGTCTTCTTGATCGCAAACATCTGAACGGTGCGACCCTCCTGGACGAAATGCCCTCCGAGGGGTACCACCACCTTGTCCCGTCCCGCCGGGCTCGACTCGAGCTCATTGCCCAGAACTTCGATCCGGGAAGGCACCTTCGTAGAGAGAATCGCCGCCGACGTACCGTCTCCCCAGAGGACCGAGGCCGAGCGATCGTCGTAGTCCACCGTCATCGTCAGGCTCTCTGGCGTGACCACGAGCACGTACTCCGGCACGGCCTCGGGACGCATCGCCGCGAGCGTGTGGAAGGCAACGAACATGCTTGTGCACGCGGAGTTTATATCGAAGGCAGGCACCTCCAGACCCATCGCTTCCGCCACATTGCAGGCGTCCGCGGGGGACAGCGTGTCGGGCCGGCTCGATCCCGCAATGACGAGCCCGATCTCCTCCGCGCTGATTCCCGCTCGCTCAAGTGCCATCTCCGCAGCCCTCTTCCCGGTCTCCGCGTGCGAATAAAGCGCGGCTTCATTCGCCTCGTTCGGATCCCGGTTACGCGTCTCACGCACGTAGTCGAGCGGGAGGACCGTGCGTCGGCTCCGGATGCCGACCCTCTCCATGATCCACTCGTCGCTCGTCCCGATGTCCAGCTCCTCGAGAAAGCGGTTCGTGATCTCGTTCTCTGGATTGAAGTGTCCGAGGCCGTGAAGATAAAGGGTCATCTTGAAGCCCCTGAAATCTTCTCTCCTCCATCCACCCGGATCACATCGCCGTTGATCCAAGCGGCTTCGGGGAGGGAGAGGAGGTAGACTACGTCCGCCACGTCCTCAGGGGTCGTCAACCGCTTGAAGGGGTTCCGAATGCGCGCCTGCGACCGAAGGTGCTCGCTTCCGGGAATCACTCGAAGGGCAGGGGTGTCCGTGACCCCGGCCTGAAGGATGTTCGAGCGGATTCCCACGTGGGCCATCTCTACCGCGATCGCCCGCGAGACC
Source organism: Gemmatimonadota bacterium (assembly GCA_007124095.1). GTDB lineage: Bacteria > Gemmatimonadota > Gemmatimonadetes > Longimicrobiales > Gaopeijiaceae > SLCK01. Next base: position 293 of record SLFU01000111.1, on the reverse strand, counting down.
GCCTCGAGAGCCGCCTTCGCCGCCGAAACCGCGGCGTAACCCTTCCAGGCCACCTCGTTCCCCTCGCTCGTGAGCCCGAGCACCCGTGCGTCGGACGCGAACATGCCCCGGGACCGGAGATCCTGGGTCCAGCTCAAGAGGCTCGTGCCCATCGCATATACCGTGCGAGCCAGGTCTTCCGGCTCCAGATAGAGCCCCTCGGCGTAGTGCGGCGGAGTGGCCAGCCCCTGCACTCCATCCACCCCCGACTCAAAGAGCTGGTCGGCCGCTTCCTGCACGCGCTCGACCTCGAT
>SLFU01000183.1 GCA_007124095.1 Gemmatimonadota bacterium | reverse complement strand
CGGTATCCCAGGTCGCCGCGCCCCAGTCCATCCCCGTGCGCGACCAGGGTCTTGAAACCGGCGAGGTCGAGCCGAACGGGGTCGCGGTGGAACGTGAGTCCGATTTCCTCGGTCAGATAGCGGCCGCCCCACCAGTCGTGGTTTCCTCCCATGAGGTGGACCGGGATGCCCTCGTCCACGATCCGGGCAAGCGTCCCCAGGACCCGCGTGTGGCCCAGGGGGATCACGGTACCCCACTCGAACCAGAAGTCGAAGAGGTCTCCGTTCAGGAAGATGAGTCCGGCGCGTTCGGCGGCGAACTCCAACCATCCTCGGAAGGCGCACTCCATCTCGTTGGAGGTGGCCCCGAGGTGCATGTCCGAAGCGATGTAGACGGGGGACGGGAGCATGGGCGAGAACATAGGGTGGGGGTCGGGGTGAGGGAAGGTGGCCACGGCGTCGGTTGGTCGGGAGGAGGGGAGGGACCCTGATTGACCCTCATGGTGTCTCAATGCCGTGTCGGATCGAGCTACATCCGACTCGCACCGTTGAACCGTGACCGACCCTCCGGTGCGGGAAAGTCGATCGGGCTGGACCAACTCGCCGGTTCCGCGAAGTTTGGTATGTGGGGTGGAACCGTTTCAACGGAGGAGCGAGGACGAGATGGAGAGACGGAGGGAGGGTGAGCAGCGGGGTGTCCCGACGGGCCGAATGGGCGGCCTACTGTCGGTGGTGCTCGTGCTTCTGCTGGCGCCACTGGGTTGTGCTCGATCCGCGCCGGAGCCGACCCGGCCTCCGATGGATGCGGGCCAGGTCGCAATCTCGGCCGAGCGGGCGTCCACTCTGGACGGTCCCTACCGTCTCGTCTTCGAGTGGACCCTGAACGAACCGGGGACCCGGATCAGCGGACGTGGCGTCGCTCGGGTCGAACCCCCCTCGCGGGCCCGGCTCGATCTCTTCATGTCGAATGGTGAGCGGGTGGCGGCCGCTGCGCTGGTCCGTGATGAGCTCACCACCCCTCGGGGGATGCGGACCACCTTGCCTCCCGCGCCCCTGCTCTGGGGGGCGCTAGGGGTGTTTCGGCCCGGGGATCAAACCGGCCTTCGTGGGGGAAGTTGGCAGTCGAATGGGGGTGCGGAACTTCGGTATGTCTCCGGTGGAAACGAGGAGCTCCGATACCGGCTCCGCAACAATCGGATCGAGCGGATGGAGGTGCTCCGGGGCAATCGGGCCCGGGAGGAGGTCCGCCTGGTTCGAGTGGACGGTGAGCGCTTCCCCCGGGAAGCGACCTATCGGGACTTGGAGCAGGTTCGCGAGTTGAGGATCACGCTTGAAACGGTCGAGCATGTCGAGTCCTATCCGTCGGACATCTGGAACCTGGACCTCTAGGGTCCACATCGGTCGCTTCCTGTCGGTTGCCCTGGCCCTCGCCGTGTCCGGCTGCAACTACGCTTTTCAGGCCGGGGCCGGGCTGCCTTCGCACGTCGAGACCCTCGCGGTCGTTCCCTTCGAGAACGACACGGATCGTTTCGAACTTCCCCAGGAGTTGCAGGAAATCCTCTTGGAGGAGCTTCCCAACCGGTTGGGGGTGCGCACCGGAGGTGAGGAGTTCGCAGAGGCGATCGTGACCGGTACCGTCCGAGGCTATAACGTCGACACTCCTTCCTTCCGTCCCGGCCCGAACGGAGATCGTACGGAGGTCGTCGAGCGTCAGGTCTCGGTCACTGTCGAGGTGCAGGTGGTGGATCGGGTGAACAACGTCATCCTGTGGGAGAACACCAGTCTGGCGGGGAGGGGAGAGTTTCTGGAGGCGTCCGAGATGGAGGACGACGGGAGGAGGGTTGCCCTCTCGCGGGTGGCTCAGGCGATCATCGACGGTTTGCAGTCGAACTGGTGACTCACAGACAAGGACTCCGCCTCGGCACTCGTGGATCCCTGCTCGCGCGCACCCAGAGTCACTGGGTGGCCGACCGAATCCAGGACTCCGGGGAGCTCGACGTGGAGCTCGTCACGATTCGGACCAAGGGGGACGCGCTTCTCGACCAACCCCTCTCCGAGATCGGGGGGAAGGGCCTCTTCACCAAGGAACTGGACCGGGCCCTCCTCGATGGTTCGATCGACCTCGCGGTCCACTCCCTCAAGGATCTCCCCACCGAGTTTCCCTCCGGCCTCTCCCTGGGCGCGGTACCGGAGCGAGAGGACCCTCGCGACGTCCTGATCGGTCCGCAGGGCGGTCCCCTCACGCTGGATACCCTGCCTCGGGGCGCCCGGATCGGCACCAGCTCGCTTCGTCGGGTGGCACTCGCCAAAGCGAGGCGGCCCGACCTGGTCCTCGACGACATTCGAGGAAACCTGGACACCCGGATCGGGAAGGTCGACGCGGGCGAGTACGACGCCATCGTGCTCGCTGCCGCCGGAATAAAGCGTCTGGGATGGGCCCACCGGGTTTCGGAGGAATTGGATCCGGGAAGCTGGATTCCGGCACCCGGCCAGGGTGCGCTCGCCGTCGTCGTGCGGACGGAGGACCTTGGCCGATTTGGCTGGCTTCGGTCCCTCGATCACCTTCCCAGTCGGGCGGCTACCACCGCAGAACGAACCGTGCTCCGTGCTCTGGAAGCCGGCTGCCGGCTTCCCGTTGCCGCACTCGGACTCCCTTTTGGGGGGGGGCTTCGCCTGAGAGGACTTGTGGCCCACCCGAATGGTCGTCGAATGGTCCGTGCAGAGGCGACGGGAGCCCAGGACGACCCTGCGTCGCTTGGGGATAAGGTGGCAGAGCTTCTCGTCAAGCGAGGGGGCGATTTGATTCTGGCCGATCTGACCGAGGTTTCCGCGGAATGAGACGAGGAGATGAAAGCCCATGCGGATGTGGAGAGATGGACGGGCAGTGGCGGTGCTCAGACCCCTCGGACTCGAACCGCACTCCTCTCCCAACGCGGAGGGCTCGTGTCTCATCCAGACCGGACAGACGAGGGTGCTTTGCACGGCCTCG
>SLFU01000040.1 GCA_007124095.1 Gemmatimonadota bacterium | reverse complement strand
TTGATAGAAGAGCACCGGAAGGCTTTCCCCTTCGAATTGAAGCGGAGTGTCCGGCCCCGGTCCGTACATCCCCGTATGCCCGTCACCGAGAAGCGCCATGAGCCTCTGCAGCTCGACGACGATTTGGTCGTTCGTCAATTCAGGAATTCTTGCGGACAGCGCGTCCACTGCCGAAGCGAATCGTGCCGAGAACGCGGGCTGCTCCGGGCCTCCATGCACTCCGTGTAGCCGCTTCGCCTCCGCCAGCAGGAATTCGAGATCGTACTGCCACCCTTCATCCCGGGTAAGCTGACGATCAGGTGGCGCACCGCTGATCCGCCCGAAGGCAGGATCAGCGGAAAGAATCTCAAAAACGAGATCGTCCGCGAGGCCGGGTCGGTTGTCATATCCATGCTCGAGCGCACGTTCGAGCCATACGAAGGCCGAGTCCGTCTGACTCAGTTCTGCAAAGAGCCGCGCCACCCGATACGTCACGGTGGGCCCGTACCGATATCCTAAGTCCAGCGCCGTTCGGTACGCGTTGATTGCTTCCGATGACCGGTCGAGTAGCTCCCTACTGCGGCCGAGCCGGAACCAGAGGGATGCATCCCCCGGATTTCGGGCGACCAGCTCTGTGAGCAGCGGCGCGGCGTCCTCATAGCGGCCGTTCACGTACGAGGAGGTCGCGCGTTCGTACATGGTGTGATAGTCGGCGGCGGCTTCGGCCTTTTGGACGGCCGTGACACCTTGCTGGGCAGCTGCCGTCTGGGCGATGAGCAGTACAATGAGGAAGGCTATAGAAGATATTCGGAACCGACTATCGCTCGGAAGCATCTTGTGTTTTCTCCATCTGAATCGTGTCCGAGGGCACTACGTGCCCCCTCTAGTGCCCCCGTATTCCCGCACCAGCGCCCAGTAGATCTCCCGCCCCCTGGCACGGCCGACCTTCCCCGGTCAGCCGACCGTCGCCCAGGCGCTCCTGGCCCCCCGCACTGCCGCCTCGTACCCGTCCAGAGCCGTGGGCTGCTCGGCGCGCCCGTCCTGCTACGGTGCCTCGGCCTTCTTCAGGCGGTACCGAAGGGGACCCGCTGCCGCGGCTCCCGTCAATCCCGCAAGTGCACAAGACTGGATGTCCCCAGAGCCCCAAGATGGGGGTGTCTCCTGCACCGGGCTCGATCCGGATCTCGACCCCCTTCAGGGCCCAGCCACCTTCCGGGCAGCGGAAGCCCAATGCATCAGCTCGCACCACCGGCTTCATCTGCAGCAGGTCGGCCCGCCCCATCCCGGAGTCGTGGACCTCCCCCACCCCGGAATCACAGGTCCCACCCCGCCCGGGCCAACATCCAGAGGTTGACCAGCACCACCACCAGGGCGGTCAGAAAGAAGGAGGAAGGAATCGTGGGATCGGCCGCATCGCCGGCTTCGCCCAGCCGGAAGAAGGCCCCCTCGATCAAGGCCGGAAGCCGCAGGGCGTGAAGGGCCCAGATCGCCCGGGCGAACCAGACGTTCTGCCAGCTCCAGAGTCCCCAGACCACCACCGCCAGGATCCCTACGCCCGCCAACATCCAGACCCAGATCGGTCCCCTCTCCGCCGGGACCATGTCCAGGCCCGCCATCACCCACACGGCCGCCAGATACAGGAGGCCCACGTGCAGGTAGACGAAGGCGGCCTGCCTGAATTTCCGGGCCCTGGTTTCGGGCATCCTATATCCCTTCCAGGCCGAGATCTCTGCGCGCCGGATCCATGACGTCGGGAATGTGGGTGCGGATGCCCCGCTCCCGGGCCCAGTCGGTGGAGAGAAGCTTCACCATCCCCCGAACGAATCGAGGGACCCACTGGAGGCGCTCTGAATGATCAGCACGTCGAGCACCACGTCGCTCACATCACTTCTACTCACCACGACGCTTCCCGCTCCAACGAAGGCAGCAGCATCGGTTCGCTCCCAGCTCGTGCCGTCGAAGCCACCCAGGATTCGCGTCCGCGCCCCCAGCCGCGTCGACGTGCAGAGCGAGGTCCGCATCCGGCTCTCCGTTCCCGGTCGGGCTGTCGCACCTGAAAGCGGCATAGTAGCGCTGGAGTATTTTCCGGACAATTGCTTTGATCGAGCACGTGAGTCCTTGAACCTCGTTCATGCCGCGGTGGCGAGCTGGAGTTCGCGGACGTCCAGCCGGCGGACCTCCTCGACCGTGCTTCGTTCGGCTCTCCAGGGGCGGCATAGCCTATTCCGGGGGACTCGGGCCGGAAGGCCCGGACCAGAAATCCAATTAGTGCCAGTAGATCGGTTCGTCCTCCGCCCGCCCGATCACCGTGGTGGCCGCCCCCTTGAAGATCGCCTTCAGCGTGTGGTTGAAGTTCCGGTTCCACCCCCGGGTGCGATTCAGCCGGGCCGCGTTCCCACCTGGCCCTGCGCCGTGGCGCACGCCGGTCTTGACTCCGCGGCTCCGGAGCACACATCCTGGACCCAAGCAGAAATCGCTTGTTTGGGTTCCCTGTCCTCGATCGCGTAAGGGGGGTGAAGTGGATCCGGTCAGCGTCATCGTCACCGCTCTGGCAGCCGGGGCCGCCGCCGGGTTGAAGCCCACCGCCGAGCAGGCCATCCGCGATTCCTATTCGGCCATTAAGGCCCTCATCCGTCGCAAGTACAGCGGTGTGTCCGTGGACCTCCTCGAGAGCGACCCTGCTTCGGAGGAGCGGCGTCGGCGCTTGGAGGAAGATCTCCGGAGAAGCGAAGCGGCCGACGATGAGGAGGTCCTCAGCCAAGCCAGGGCGGTGCTAGAGGCCGTGGAGCAGCATGCCCCCGAGGCATTGGAGGCGGTCGGCGTGACGCTGCAGGACATCCAGGGGGCATCGCTCAAGATCTCGCGGGTCAGGGCGTCCGGGTCCGGCGTCAAGGTGAAGGGGGCCGACATCTCCGGCGACATCGAGATCGACGGCGTGGACGCAGGCGTGAAGGGACGAGACCGCCCAAATCCCTAGCGGCAGCAGGCGT
>SLFU01000052.1 GCA_007124095.1 Gemmatimonadota bacterium | reverse complement strand
GGCAATATCGGTGATGTAGAGGAGGTCGTGCGTATCGCCGCGGCACACGATAAGACGCCGGCCCAGGTGGCCATCCGCTGGGCACTTCAGCACCGCAGTGTGACCATCCCAAAGTCCGTGAAGCGGCAGCGCATTGAGGAAAATGCCGATGTGTTTGACTTTACCCTCGACGCGGACGAGGTGCAGGCGATCAATATGCTGGACCGCGATGAGCGCATAGGCCCTGATCCCCAGAAGTTCCCGGCGAACTGGGACTGATGCCGACGCCTCATCAGACGATGGAAAGTCGACGGCGACCTTGCAGATGCACATCGGGAGCCTACGTCGCCTTGTATGTCGAAAATTCACCAGATTCAGAGGTAGAGTAGGGTGCGGCAGCCCGTTGCGCCTAGGGTCGTTGAAGACCGTCAGTTAGCCTGGGCGCCGCGCCCTTGTTGCGGTCACGAGATCTCGAACAGTCGCCAGGGCCTTGGAGCCCGCATCGTGCAAGATCGAGAGCCGGTGACCGCGTTTCCCGCAGCCCGGGAGGTCCAGGTGCAAGAGAGCGAGGCAGTCTTCATCGGAATCGATGTCTCGAAGGCGCACTTGGACGTGGCGGTTCACGGCGAACCCGAAGTACGGCGGGTGACGAACGACGAAGAAGGGATCCGGGACCTGGTCTCGAGCTTTGTGGAGCTCGGCCCCTCTCTCGTCGTGCTCGAGGCTACGGGCGGCTTCGAGATGCCGGTGGCTGTGGCGCTGGCGGCCGTGCAGATCCCTCTTGTCATCGCGAACCCTCGTCAGACCCGAGACTTCGCGCGGAGCACAGGCCAGCTCTCCAAAACCGATGCCATCGATGCCCAGGGCCTCGCGCTCTTCGCAGCCCGGGTACGGCCCGAGGTCCGACAGCTTCCCTCCGAGGAGGCTCAGGCTCTCGACGCGCTGCTCGCGCGGCGCCGGCAGATCATTGGCATGCTCACCCAGGAAAAGAACCGCCTAGGGTTCGCGCTCGGGCCCGTCCAGAAGGGCATCAAGAAGCACATCGCCTGGCTCGAGCGGCAACTCGCGGACGTGGACGCAGATCTCGATGCGCGGATCCGGAACAGCCCCGTATGGGCGGCAAAGAGCGACCTCCTCCAGTCCGTTCCGGGCGTGGGTCCGAACCTCTCACGCACCTTGATCGCCGAGTTACCTGAGCTGGGGTCGCTCAATCACAAGCAGATCGCGGCTCTCGTCGGAGTTGCTCCCCGGGCTCGGGACAGCGGCAAGTTCCGAGGAAAACGCATGATCTGGGGCGGACGGGCCACGGTTCGTTCCGCGCTCTACCTCAGCGTCTGGAGCGCCTGCAAGTGGAATCCCGTGATCCGTCCGTTCTACGAGCGGCTCCGCGATCAGGGAAAGCCCGCTCGCGTGGCTCAAACCGCGTGTATGAGGAAGCTCCTCATCATCTTGAACGCCATGGTCCGAGACGGCCGATCCTGGGACCCTTCCGTCCCGCTGGGTCAGCTTAAACTTCAACACAGTTGCTAACTGTGAGGGTTTCCGGCTCCGGGGCCCCTAGCGTGTCCTATTCCCGAGTTGTCGCGACACGTGGGTCATCGACTTGAGTAGAGTTTGTTGGCTCCGATGACTTGGAGCGGGGTGCGCCCACGAGTCCAGCGACCGGTGTGGGCACGGTCGGTGTTGTAGTAGGCCAGATAGCGTCCGAGGTCTTCGCGCAGGCCAAGGTAGCCCGGGACGAGGTAGCGGGCGAAGGCCGGCTTCCAACACTCCTCGAGTATGGTTCCGTGAAGTCGCTCCACGCAGCCGTTGGTCTGGGGACGACCGCTGCGGATGAACCGATGCTCGACGCCAAGATTGTCGAGGGTGCGCCGGAACGCGTGGGCTCTGAACTCGCCGCCGTTGTCGGTGGTCGCTGCCTGGAAGCGCCAGCCAAAGCGCTCGAGATCCCGGGCTACGCGCTGGGCGAGCTTTGAGGTATGACGCGCCGACGGGTTGTGGGGCGTGACATGGATCTCGGCCCAGGCGTAGGCGCTGCCCACGTCGATGGCCGTGTATTGCCAGACGACGCCGTTGGTGTTCGCGAGGCGACCGATCCGGAAGCAGTCGAACTGAACGAGCTCTCCGGGCTCCTCGACGTCCAGTCGGCCGACCGGCGGGCTCGGGCGAGGCTCCGGCTCCGGAGGCGCAGCGTAGCCGGCGATCAGCGCCAGGCGCTTGCCACGGGTGTTCAGTCCGTGACGGCGAAGCACCCGGTAGACACCGCTCGGCGAGAGTTGGATGCCGCCCCACTTGGGTCGCTTCAGCTCGGCTGAGATCCGAGCCGGACCCACGCCTGGGTGCGCCAAGGCAAACGCGACGACGCGTTGCTCGACCAAGTGCGAGGTGGCGTTGGGCATGCGCGGCTGCCGCCGCTCGCGTGGCCGAAGCATCTCGGCCCCGTACTTCCGCATCTGGCCTCGCCAGCGGTAGTACGTCGACGGATGGATGCCCATCACGCGGCAAGCGGCTCGAACGTTGCCCATCTCCTCGGCGAGTGCGATCGTGCGTAAACGGAAGCGATACAACACGTCCCCCTGGGTCACGGTGCAGCTCCTGTGGTTTGAGTTCCTTGGTCGGTCTCAAACCCAAGATGCCACGCCTCCCAGGGGGACGCTTCTGTCTCACCATCTCCGAATCAGGACACCCTAGCGGGGCCCCTCCGACCTAACTTCCGCCCTGTCACGGCTCGTGCTGAACCGCGCACGGCCCGCGCCAGGACGCAAGTTCGGAAACGCCAGAAACGTTATACGAAATTGGACCCGCCGATACCGCGGCGGGTCAGGTGTCCCGCGAGGAGGTCTGGGTTGGAGGGTGGGGATGGGGCACTTCTCACTCGGCTCGACGGTACGATCTGCGAGAGGAGCATCCGGGTCCGCAACCGGGAGAGAGGATCTGCCAAAGGTTTCGGAGTTCTTTGGGATCGCAATTTATCTGTATTTCCGAGAGCACCCG
>SLFU01000010.1 GCA_007124095.1 Gemmatimonadota bacterium | reverse complement strand
GCCCGACCGTCGGTGAGAAGAACGATCGCAGCCGTAGGATGGCTTCCGGGCTCTACTGGAACGAAGTCGGGATCCTCCGCCAGGGATGACTCGCCCAGCTGCCGTCCCCGGGGGCTCAGGTCGGTAAAGCGTGGCCCCAGGTCGAACTCCGCTTCGGGGAAGAGGGTCTGAAGCGACACCAGAAGCGCACCTCCGATGTTGGTGCCCCGCTGAAGCTGGAAACGCTCGATGGCCGAGACCACGGCGTCCCGCTCCCGGGTCGGGCCTTGGACCAGCATCGGGCTCCCCGCGAAGGCCACGACTCCGATGCGGGTCTCCGCCGGCTGAGCCGTGACGAACTCCACTGCGGAGACCTGGGAGGCCGTGAGCCGATCGGGATCCACGTCCGCTGCCCTCATGCTCCCGGACACGTCCATGGCGAGGATGATCGTGTTTTGTTGAGAGGGTAGCGTGACCAAGGCCGCGGGCCGTGCCATTCCCAGGACGGCCACCGTCCACGCCAGGAGGAGGAGAAGAGGGGGAATGTGTCGCCGAAAGCCCGGCCCACGGCCCAGAGCCTCCTTCACAACGGTCAGGCTGGCGTACCGGACGGCCACCTTCCTCTTGCGGCCGAGGAGATGGAAATAGCCGAAGACGATCAGGGGCACGCTCAGGAGGAGCCAGAGCATCGCGGGCGAGAGGAAGGTCATGACTGTACCTCCAGGTGGCTCGGTAGGGTGCCCCGGACCGCATGCTGGCTCCGGGACTTGCGGAGCTCGGCGAACCGGAGAACGCTATCCACCAGATCGTCACGGGTGGAGAGCTCCAGCGCGTCGACGCCCGCTCGGCGCAAGGTGGCCCGGAGCTCCGCCTCCCGCTCGCGGGCCGCCGCCTCGAAGCGGGCGCGAAAGGCGCGATCGTGAGTGTCTACGAGGATCTGCTCACCGGTCTCGGCATCCTGCATCACCACCAGGCCGAGGTCGGGCAACGCCAGCTCGAGGGGATCGAAAAGCCGGATTGCCAGCACTTCGTGTCGGCGTGCGAGGTTCAGGAGAGGCTTTCCCCAGCCGGGTTGACTGATGAAGTCGGATACGACGAAGACGAGTGAGCGCCGTCGGATGATCTGCCCAGCTCCCTCGAGGAAGTCGCCGAGATCGGTGGTGTCCGTGGAGTCCTTCCGCGACCTGGACATGAGGCGGCCCAGGATATGAAGCACTTGCGCCCGGCCTGTCCCCGGTGGAATCGGAGCTTCCAGCCCCGCCGAGTAGAGGAGGGCGCCAACCCGATTCCCGTTTCGATTCAGGAGCCTGGCCAGCACCGCCACGAACTCGGTGAGGAGCCCCTCCTTCTTCACGGCCTCGGAGCCGAAGTCCACAGAGGGGCTCACATCGAGGAGAAACCAGGCGGTGATCTCCCGGTCTTCGTGAAACTCCCTCACGTACGGGGCCTGGAGGCGAGCCGTCACATTCCAGTCGATATGGCGCACGTCATCGTGCAGCTGATACTCGCGGAGGTCTGCGAGATCGAGCCCGATTCCACGGAAAAGGGTCCGGTAGTCGCCGTAGAGCAAGCCGTCCAGCCGCCGGAGGACGGTCCACTCGATCCGGCGCAGAAGCGCCTCAGGATCTGGACGCGGCTCGGACATGGCTTTCAAGGGGCTTGTCGGGGGGAGGGATGTGCTCCATGATCCGCCCCAATAGGTGATCTGCGGATAAGTTCTCCGACAGCGCCTCGTAGGAGAGGATCAACCTGTGCCGGAGCACGTCGGGCGCCAGGTCCGTGACGTCCTCTGGAAGGAGGTATCCCCGGCCCCGCAGACTCGCGAGGGCCTTGCCGGCCTCGATGAGGTGGATCGTGCCCCGGGGACTCGCGCCCCAGGAGAGGTATGGGACGAGGTCGTCCAACCCGGCCCGGGTCGGATCGCGCGTGGCGGACACGAGGTCGACCGCATAGCGGATGAGAGAGGGATCCACGTAAACCGCTCGACATTCCCCCTGAAGGCGAAGCAGGTCCTCGACGGAAGCCACCGCCCGCACGGCTGCCGCGATGCCCGTGACACGTTCCACGATGACGAACTCCTCGTCGGGGTTCGGATACCCTACCAGGACCTTCAACATGAACCGATCCACCTGGGCTTCGGGGAGGGGGTAGGTGCCCTCGCTCTCCAGGGGGTTCTGGGTGGCCATCACCAGGAATGGGCGAGGCACCTGGTGTGTCTCGCCCGCAATCGTGACCTGATACTCCTGCATCACCTCGAGGAGGGCACTCTGAACCTTCGCGGGTGCTCGGTTGATCTCGTCCGCAAGGAGAAGGTTCGTAAACACCGGTCCCAGTGAGGTGCTGAATTCTCCGGTGCCCTGATTGTAGATCCGGGTGCCCACCAGGTCGGCCGGGACCAGGTCGGGGGTGAACTGGATCCGCCGGAAGGTCCCGCGAACGGCCTGCGCGAGGGTTTTGACCGTCAGGGTCTTGGCCAGGCCCGGAACGCCCTCTACAAGGAGGTGTCCTTGGGCCAGAATCGCCACCAGGACACGTTCCAGGAAGTGATCCTGTCCCACGACCACCTTCTTGACCTCGTAGAGAAGCTTCTCGGTGAGCCGCGAGGCACCCTGGCCTCCACCATTCGTTTCATCCATCAAGCTCTTCATCCTTTTGGTTCCCGTTCACGATGGCCTCCGACCGAGCCTGCGTCGAGCCTGATCGACCCGACGCGGCATCGTCGACCGGGCTGCCGAGCTCCTCAGAATGGGGAGGAGCCCACTGCCTCCATCGCGGACTCGATGGGCACCGCAAAACCGATTCCGACGAAGACTCGCTGATTGTTCGGGTTCAGGATCGCGGTCACGATTCCCACTACGTGCCCATCCTCCGTCACCAGGGGCCCTCCCGAGTTTCCGGGATTGGCCGCCGCGTCGAACTGGATCAGGTTGGAGAGGACCCGCTCCCCCTCCGGATTGCGGTATTCACGGGCGAGCCCCGAGACGATCCCCGACGTCAGCGAGGGCCCGATTGCGAAGGGAAAGCCCACGGCCACCACACGGTCACCCATACGGAGATCTTGGGTAGAGCGCAGCGTGGCAGGAATCAGATCGTCGGGTAGGACTTGCGCCCGGATCACGGCCAGGTCCTGGTCCGGGCGCACGGAGACCAAGTCGGCTGGGGATTCCGTCCCGTCGGCGAACACCACCTGGAGCCGGTTTACTCCTGCCACCACGTGAAGGTTGGTGAGGATCGTTCCATCCTCCACGACCACCACACCGGTGCCAAGGCCATCGACGTCCCCTCGCCATTCTTCGTTGCCCTCTCGTTCCTCTCCGTTCGAGTCGTGGTCAGGGCCGATCCGCTCCACTCGCACGACGGAGGGGGCGATGACCTGATAAGCCTCCGACTCGGCAGAGGGCCCCCTCGGTCGATTCTCGAGGGTATGGAGGACGGCCAGGTCGATGTCCCGCTGGGTGAAGGCCGGCGGGCCGGACTGGACGGTCCCGTGGAGTAGCACGATCAGGAGGACTACGAGGCCGCCGGTCAGGATCAGGAGGGGGCGCTCCCAACGCCGGGACACTCTGCGCGCCCACTCGAAGGCATGTCCATCCCTGGACGGCACATCCCCGGACGGCACGGTGATCGGCTGATGCTCGTCGCCGGCCGACCCCGGACGATCCGGCTCTCCTTCCGACGGGCGACGGCGAAAGGCCCGGGAGCGTTCGGAGCTGCTGTAGAGCGCCTCTCTCTTCATCGTCAGGTCCGTGGGGGTGAACCCAGCGGCTCCCACGGAGGCCCCGCATGGCGGACTCGCTCTCGACACGGAGGATCCGGATTGGGGCCGAGCCGGGCCTTCCGGGCAACGCGGAATCCGGGGACTATCGGAGGTGGTCCGTGGACCTCAAGTCTCTCCGGGGAGTGCAGGAATGCTCGACGGACCGGAAAAGCAGACCGCCGGTGCAAGCCGGAAGGTACGTCGTTCCCTGCAGGCACGGCAAGAAAATCCCTCGAGGTGACGGGAGGCTGGACCTGGCGGGCGCACGAGGAGGGTAGAGTCCCTACGATCCGAGCGATCCGAGCGCGGACTCGAGCCGGTCTCGAATGAAGAGGAGCACATCGTCAAGCGAAGAAGCCCGTGGAATGCCGGGGGGGAGGCCGGGGAAGTCCCGGCTCTCGGCCAAGTGGGCGATGACGGGTCGGCTGTACTCCAAGGCCAGTTCCACCTCGGAGAGGGTCCCGGAGGCGCCGGGAAGCGCCACGACCACCTGACCGGTGAGAACTACCAAGTGGTTTCGGGAGTCAGGGTCCCGACCCCGCTCACCCAGCCCTTCGAGATGGGTCAGGATCGGCACCTCCACCCACGGGTTGGGGTAGCCCCGCGGGGCCTCGGTTGGGCCGCTTCCCCCGGCCTTCGAGCCCGGGAGAATCCCGATGGAGAGCCCCTCGCGAGAATCCACCGCGGTGAATCCGCGGGCCACCTGGGCCATGACCCCACTCCCCCCTCCGGTGACGAGGTGGACACCCATTCGAGCCAGAGCGTACCCGAGGGGACGGGCCAATTCGGTGTGATTCGCGCTACCCGAGCCCACGACGCTCACTCGGGGCAGGGGGCCCCTCCCGAGCTTCTCCGAAGCCTCAGTCATCGTCGCCTCCGAGCGTCCCACCAGGAGTCAGGGATGGATCACCGGGGAGCAAGCACGATGCGCCACGGTCCCCGGGAACGATCTCGGAGTGGACCATCATCAGCAAGGGGGTCGCAAGCTGTCCGTACATCATTCGTTGAGGGAGGCCCGGAGGACCATTATGTTTCTGGGCTACCCCACCGTATTCCACCCCACGGCGGAGTCCGTCATCGCAGGGGGATAGGTCGAGGAACACCCCCGCCGAGAGGTGGGGACCAGGAGGTGTAAATTGGTTCGTGTTGCCCAAGTCGAGGCCGGAAGCATTGCCGAGGAGCTCGAGCTCCAGGTGGGTACCCGAATCGTCCGGGTCAATGGCGAGCGCGTCCGAGATGGGATCGATTTCACCTTTCTCTTCGCGGAATCCGAGCTCGAGGTTGAGGCGGTGGACCCGGACGGAGAGTCCACGGTCTTCGAGATCATCCGGGAGCCCGGCGAACGGCTCGGGATCGTCCCGGCACCCGACACCGTACGGGAGTGTGCCAACGAGTGCGTATTCTGCTTTATCGATGGGAATCCCGAGGGCGCCCGTCAGAGCCTCTCACTGCGTGACGACGATTTCCGACTCTCCTTTACCTACGGAAGCTACGTCACGCTGACGAACCTCGGGCCGCGCGGGCTCCAGCGCCTCGTAGACCAGCGCCTCTCTCCGCTCTACGTGAGCGTACACGCAACGGACCCGGAGGTCCGGATCCGGCTCCTGAAGAATCGGCGGGCTGGCCTCATCATGGACCAGCTCCGCTACCTCACGGACCACGGCCTGGAGGTCCACACCCAGATCGTGCTCTGCCCGGAATGGAATGACGAGGCCCACCTCGATCGAACCATCCAGGACCTCTACTCGCTGGGGTCGGGCGTGAGGACACTCTCAGTGGTTCCGGTCGGCCTGACCAAGTACAACGTGAACCGGCCCGTCCGCCCCCTCCGTGCCGAGGAGGCGGCCCAGGCTCTGCAGCAAGTGGACGGGATTCGAGAGCGCGCTCGAGCGGAGCGCGGGTACGGTTGGTGCTATGCCGCCGACGAGCTCTTTCTGGCCAGCGACCGAGAGTTGCCGGAGCCGCGATACTATGACGACCTGTCGCTGACCGAGAATGGAGTTGGAGCCGTGCGATCCTTCTTGGACGCCTTCGATGAGGGCCTTCGGGACCTCCCCGATCTCTCCGAAAAACGGCTCCGCATCCTCACTGGTCGGTCGATGGCACCCTTTCTCGAGGCGCGGGCGACCCCTCTGGCCGAGGCCACCGGGGCAACGGTCGAGGTGACGATGGTGCGAAATCAGTTCTTCGGGGACCTGGTGACGGTGGCGGGCCTCCTCGGCGGCCGCGACCTCCTGTCTGCGGCGACCTATCCGAGTGAGAGCGACATCATTCTCGTTCCGAGAGAAGCCCTCAATCAGGACGACCTCTTCATCGACTCGCTCCCCTTGGAGAGCGTCCGACAGGAGCTCTCACCGGCTCGGGTCGTCCCGGCCTTCGAGGTCACCGAAGCCCTCCGATCGTTGTGAGCCGGCGCCTTCCGGTCGTCGCGGTCATCGGACGCCCCAACGTCGGGAAATCCACCTTCTTCAACCGTGTGTTGGGGCATCGCGCCGCCATCGTCGACGACCGTCCGGGAGTGACCCGGGACCGGAACTTCGCGAAGGCGGAATGGGCCGGGCGAGAGTTCTTCGTGGTGGACACCGGGGGGATCGTCGAGGGGAGCGACGAGCCGATGGATCGGTTGGTCCGGGACCAGGTTCTGACCGCCGTCGAGGAGGCGGACCTCCTCCTCTTCCTCGTAGACGGAAAGGATGGGGTGCACCCACTGGACCAGCGACTCAGTGAGTTCCTCCGAGAGTCGGGCCGGCCGATGATTCTTGTGGTGAACAAGGTGGACAACCTGCCTCGCGATCCGGGATACCATGACTTCTGGAGCCTGGGCCTCGGTGAACCCGTGCCCGTAAGCGCGATCTCCGGAAAGGGGTCGGGGGACCTCCTTGATCGAGTGGTGGCCGAGCTCCCCGACAAGGTTGCAGCGGCGGACGACGCCGACCTGCGGATCGCGGTTCTGGGGAAGCCCAACGTGGGGAAGTCCTCCTTCGTCAACCGGCTCTTCGGTGAGGAAAGAATGGTCGTGAGCGACACGCCCGGCACGACGCGTGACCCGGTCGACTCCACCCTCAGCTACCATGGCAAGCAGCTCGTCTTCGTGGACACCGCAGGGCTGCGCCGGCAGTCCAGGATGCGCGAATCGGTGGAATACTACTCGAGCCTGCGGACCGAGCGAGTCATCCGGGATTCGGATGTGTGCCTCGTCCTCATCGACGCAATGGAGGGACTCCATCACCAGGATATGAAGGTGGTGGAGGCGGCCTGGGAAGCCGGCTGCGGTGTGGTGCTGGGAGTGAACAAGTGGGATCTCGTCGAGAAGGACCACACCTCCGCTCCGACCTTCGAGCGGGCGATCCGCCTCCGGGCCCCCTTTCTTGCCGCAGTCCCGATCCTCTTCCTGTCCGCGCTCTCGGGCCAACGGGTGCGCCGCAGTCTCGACCTCCTCTTGACGGTTGCCGAGGAACGACGACGACGCGTGCCGACGCACGAAGTGAACCAGGTCCTCGAGACCCTGGTGGCGCGCCAGCCTCCACCCCATTTCCGGGGCCGGCCCGTAAAGCTCCGCTATGCAACGCAAGCGGACACCGAACCGCCCACGTTCGTCGTCTTCTCGAACTTTCCGCACGAGGTTCCCGCCCACTATGTTCGATACCTACAGAACGGGTTTCGGTCCGCGTGGGGCTTCCGTGGGGTGCCGATTCGGATCCGAATCCGTGAATCCAACCCCGCGAAAAGGAGGAGCCGGTGACGAGTGCGCTCCTGCTCACCGGGTCAGCGTACCTCCTCGGGTCGGTTCCAACCTCCTACTGGCTCGGCCGCGGGGTCTACGGGGTGGACTTGCGGCGAGAGGGAAGCGGGAACTTGGGTGCGACCAATACCCTGAGGATCCTGGGTCCGAAGGCAGCGACTCCGGTCCTGATCATCGACGTCCTGAAGGGATGGGCTCCCCCCGCGCTCTTCCCGATTCTGGCCCCCGAATTGGCGAACGCATGGGCACTGGCCTTCGGGGCGGCCGCGATCCTCGGCCACGTCTTCTCCTTCTGGGTGGGCTTTCGTGGCGGGAAGGGGGTCGCCACCAGCGCCGGAGCCTTTTTCGCCCTCGCCCCCGGAGCCTTGCTCCTCTGCTTTGTGGTATGGGTAGGAACGGTGATTGTAACGAGATACGTCTCGCTGGGATCGCTTCTCGCGGCGTTGGCCCTCCCGGCCGCAGTCCTTCTGACCACGTCCTCGCACGGACCGGCGCTCATCCCATTCGCTCTCGCCCTCTCGACGTTCGTCATCTGGGCCCACCGCGAGAACATCGTCCGGCTCATGCGAGGTGAAGAGGCCCGCCTCGAGAGGAGGCCTCGGAGGCCCCGACCATGACGATTCAAGCAGGTGAGCCGATCCGTGCGGCGGTCGTGGGCGCCGGGAGTTGGGGCACCGCCCTTGCCCAACTCTTGCATCGAAACGGTCACCGGGTGTCCCTATGGACCTTCGAGGAGAAGGTGGCACGACAGATCCGGAAGGAGGGCGAGAACTCGACCTATCTGCCCGGTGTCGTCCTCTCCCCCGAAATCCAGGTGTCGAGCGACCTGGAGGAGACCGTGTCAGCGGCAGAGCTCGTTGTTTCGGTGAGCCCGGCCCAGCACGTGGGCGAGGTCATGGGGAAGGCCGCACCCTATCTCTCCGAAGATGCACTCGTCGTTACGGCGTCGAAGGGAATCGAGATCAAGACGCTCCGAAGGATGGACGAGGTGTTGAACCCGCTCCTTTCGCCCCCGGCCGCGGAGCGCCTCTCCGTCATCTCGGGCCCATCCTTCGCGGTGGAGGTGGCCCGGGGCCTTCCGACGGCGGTGGTGGCGGCAAGCCGTTCCTTGGATGCCCGGCTGAGTGTGCAGGCGATCTTCAGCTCCACGAGCTTTCGCGTCTATACGAACAGTGATGTCCTCGGCGTGGAGCTGGGTGGGGCCTTGAAGAACGTGATCGCACTGGCCGCGGGGGTGTCGGCCGGACTGGACTTCGGGCACAACACCCAGGCGGCCCTCATCACCCGAGGACTGGCGGAGATCACGCGCCTCGGGGTCGCGATGGGAGCGGAGGCTGCAACCTTCTACGGACTGGCGGGAATGGGCGATCTGGTCCTCACCTGCACGGGGGATCTCTCCCGGAATCGGGGCGTCGGCGTGAGACTCGGCAAGGGGGAGGATCTTTCCGACATCCTCGCCTCCATGAACGCCGTTGTCGAAGGAGTGCGCACGGCTCCTGCCGTCCATGCCCTCGCTCGCCGCTACGAGGTGGAGATGCCGATCGTGGACCAGGTCTGCGCGATCCTGGAGGATGGGAAATCTCCCCGTGCCGCGGTGCAGGACCTTCTCCTCCGTGACCCGAAACCCGAATCCTGGGGATGATGACCGATGGACACCTTTCGGCCATGGGAGCAGGATCGCCGTGGATGAAGAGCCAATCATCAAGAAGGCGTATTACTCGATCGGAGAGGTCGGTGAGCTCGCCGACCTCAAGCCCCACGTTCTCCGTTACTGGGAAACGCAGTTCGAGGCCCTGAGGCCCGGAAAGAACAGTGCCGGAAACCGGGTCTACCGACCCAAGGAGGTCAAGCTCGTCCTCCTCGTCAAGCACCTCCTCTACGAAGAGAAATACACCATCGAAGGGGCGAAGCGGAGGATCCGGACGATGCGGCGCACGGGCAGCCGAGAGACCAAGGCTTCCGACGGGCCCGGGCCCGAATCGCTGCTCGGACTTCGAGACGGGCTCGAGCAGTTGAGGAAGACCCTCACCCTTCCCCCGGAGTTCGACACCGAATGAGCAAACGCATCCTCTGTACGAATGACGACGGCTTCCTCGCGACGGGCCTGCGGGTTCTGGCCTCCGCGGCCAGCCGGCTCGGACGGGTCACCGTGGTGGCGCCGGATCGCGAGCAGAGCGCCACGAGCAACTCCCTTACGCTCCACCACCCGCTTCGGAGCCGGCGGGCGTCGGACGGAACCCTGGTGGTCGACGGCACGCCCACCGACTGCGTCATCCTCGCGGTCAACGCGCTCATGGCCGCACGCCCGGAGTTCTGTCTGTCGGGTGTGAATCACGGAGCCAACATGGGAGAGGATGTGCTCTACTCAGGAACCGTCGCAGCGGCTATGGAGGCCACGGTCCTGGGAGTGCCGGCCGTCGCCGTCTCCTATGTCGGTCAGGATTACGAGTCGATCGAAAGCTGGGAGGACACCTTGGCCGGGCTGCTGGAAGCGCTGATCGGGCGAGAGGACTTTCCCGAATCGACGCTGCTGAACGTGAACCTCCCCCCCCTATCGCCGGAGGAGGTGAAGGGAGTCCGGGTTACCTCGCTCGGAGAGCGTCGGTACTCCGACTCCCTGACCCAGGCCAAGGACCCCTCGGGGAAGGATTACTTCTGGATCGGTGGCGGGGCCACTCACTGGACGGGAAAACCGGAGTCGGACTTCAAGGCGATCGAGGAAGGGTACATTTCCGTCACGCCTCTTCATCTGGATCTCACCAACTACCGGCTCATCGAGGAGATTCGCGGGTGGAACCTGAGGCTCTGAACGACTTGCGATTCGTCGGCTACCGGAGGCGACTCATCGAGGAGATCCGGTCCCACGGAATCGAGGACCTCGAGATCCTTCAGCTTTTCGATCGTGTCCCCCGGCATCTCTTCGTGCCGGAGGGTGTCCGGGTGCGGGCTTATGAGGACGCCCCACTTCCGATCGGGTACGGGCAGACGGTCTCAAAGCCCTCCCTGCAGGCGCTGCTCCTCCAAATTCTCCGGCCCGGCTCCCGCGACCGCGTTCTCGAGATCGGGACGGGAAGCGGATTCCTGACGGCCCTACTGGCGCTCACCTCTGAGCGCGTGTTCTCGGTGGAACGCGTGCGGGAGCTTTCCACCCGGGCCCGCTCGGCCCTCGACTCTCTTGCCATCTCAAACGTCGCGCTGATGGTGGGCGACGGGTCGATCGGGTGGAGGAAGTTCGCGCCCTATCAGGTGATTACCGTCTCTGCGGCCTCGCCCTCCATTCCTCAGGCCCTGCTGGATCAGCTCGCGGATGGGGGGCGCCTCCTGATTCCCGTGGGTACCCGGAAAGCCCAGGAGCTCATCCTCGTGCGCAGGGAAGGGAAGGAGCTCGTTCGCGAGACCCTTCGTGATCGGTGTACCTTCGTTCCCCTGCTCGGGCAGTACGGGTGGAGCGACGAGGCGGGACCCGGCTCCGACAGACCCTCCTGACCCGCCGTTTTCGCCGTCGAGCCGGCAAAAGTATATTCTCAAGGCACAACCGATACCCCATAGTCAGGAGCGACGGGCGCGATGTCAGACTCGACGCAGGACCAAGATTCTCCAGAAGGAGAAGAGGGTTCGCACCTTCAGGAAGCGGACCGGGGCGACCGTGCTTCGACCGAGGCTCCGGCGCTGGACCGGCTTCCTCCGCCCGCCTTTCCCCCTGGTGACCGTCGCTCGGCCCGCAGGGCCCTGGTCAGCCGAGGCTGGAAGGGGGCCGCCTCGATGCACGGGAGTGATGCAAGGTTTCCAGAGGAGGCCTTCATCTCTCCGGACGAACCCATTCGACGGCGTGAACCCGGCTCCGGTGTCCGCAGCGCGTCCGGCGCGAGCGAGGTGGCCAGGATGCTAGAGGAGTTGGCGAGTAGTCTC
>SLFU01000096.1 GCA_007124095.1 Gemmatimonadota bacterium | reverse complement strand
CTACGCCGAAACGAAGATATGCGGCGCCTCCTCCCGGGAGCTGGCGGTTCACCGGGGATCCTGCGGTGAGCGGGATGATCGGAATCGGGTCCCTCGATAGTCCCGTGACTGCCCCGAAAAGCGATCGGAAGTTCCAGCTCGGGTGCCGATGCCACTCTGTCACCCGGGCCACCCGATCGCTCGCGAGGTTGGCGGTGCTCCAGTCGCTCAGCCACTGGTCGAAAGTTGGCCTTCCTCCCACAGCGGTGGCGAGCTTGTCGATCCCGACCTCCGGTGCGCTGACCAGGCCATTGAAGAAATCGACCTGATCCCCACCACGGCGATCGGCGGAGTATCGGAGGAAGTTCCACGCAGCGCCCCGGGTGGCGAGAGCCGGTTGGACCTCGTCATTGTAGGGGGAATTCTCCTCCGGGTCCTCTAGAAACTGATGGTAACGGAGGAGATTGAATCTCTGGTGACGGTCGATGGCCTGGAACGCCTGGAGACCGGCGGCCTGCAGCGTTGAAAAGCCGATCCTTCCCCCGGGCTCCAGCCCGCTGGTTTCGAAGAAGAGGAGTTCTTCCGCGATATGGGAGAGTGCTTCATTGAGCCAGGGGCGCTCCTCCCAATTCCGCAACTGCAGGTGGTGCAGGCGCCGGGCCGCGTTGATGAGGTGCTGGTACTCGTGGATCATGATGGCGGGCATGATATGCTGCACGAAGTGGCGTTCCTGGACGTTCCCGCCCACCTCGCCAGCCGGATCGGGGACCAGGAGATAAATGATCTCCCCCTCGTTGGAGTGCGCGCAGCCCGCAAAGCGGGGGGTATCCGTCCGGGGGAAGAGGTCCCGCGAGAAGAAGAATCCCGCCGTGAAGCTGGCCGATCCGGGATCGGTGAGGCGGTTCACCTCTTTCGTGAAGAAGATGATGGTCCGGCCATTTCCATCCAGATCGGTGGGTTGCCCGAAGTTTCGCTCGGCAAGGGGGGCGATCAGGGTGTCGAAAGTCGCGGCCAAGTGCCGGAAGTCGCTCGCCTCGAAGCCTCCACTCGGGTTCTCGGTATCCGCCACGACGATCGCCCGCTCCGAGATGGCCTCTACCCGCCCCGTCCGGTAGGAGGGCTCCTCACATGCGTTCGCCGCCTGAGCGTTCAGTTGGAGCAGATCCCCTTCCCGGGGGATGGGGGCGCGAGGGGAACGACGCGGGAAGTCCTCGGAGGCACCACCCACCCGAACCCGGTGTGAGAGCTCCCGCTGCTCCAGTTCCCTCAGCTCGAGGTGGAATCGGTCGTTCGGGAGTCGGTCGTCCGGGAGGAGGCCTTCGACGCGGAGTTGCTGCGGTGTCCGTGCGGGGGCCGCAATCGGTCTCGATACGCGTACCGTGTTCCGGGGGATTACGGTGAAGGAAAGGAGGCTGTCCGATGTCGCCGCGACCGCGACGGCCAGGTACTCTCCCGCCGACGCCGAGCCCTCGATGCAGAGGAGACCCGCAAGGCTCCCGTGCAACGTGACCGACTCTCCCGGTTCGATCAAGATCGGCTCCGTCTCGTCGCAGCTCTCTGGGGGCCCGACCGGCCCGGAGGGCGTGGAGTCGCACGCCGCCAAGAGCGAAAGGGCGAGGATCAGGGTGGAGGTGGTGAGTGGAGGTCGAGAACGCATCATCCGCGGGGACACAGGCGAGTGGAGGTACGTCCGGCATCCGACGCCGCTCGAGGCGCGAGGGGTTTGTAGGTGATGAAGGCCGGAAGGGAGGGAAAGGTTCCTCCTGGCCAGGGCCATGACGGGAAGACCGGATCAGCTCGCTGAGGCGTGGCTGATCGGCCGTTCTGCCCTGTCGGGCTACCCACCGTAGTAGTCGGGACGGCCGGATTCGAACCGGCGACCCCTGCAACCCCATTGCAGTGCGCTACCGGACTGCGCCACGTCCCGAGACCGCCTAATGTAATCGCGGGGGCGGGCACCCTCAAGCCTCTGAGAGGGACCTTGTGTGGTGCCTCGGACGGCATGAAAAGAGCTGGTGGTACCGGGTTACTGAAGGAAGAGGTGGACGTGCGTCGAACCGACCCGGCAGGGGCGCGGAAAGCCCTGTTGTGCCTGGACGATCGGGCTTGCCCGGTGCTGTCCTGCATGGCGTCGTGGAAGGGTTGACACCCCCTCCGGCCCGGGGTATACTTTGTGTTCTTGTTGCGGGGTGGAGCAGTCTGGTAGCTCGTCGGGCTCATAACCCGAAGGTCGCGGGTTCGAATCCCGCCCCCGCTATTGGTTGTTGAGGTGTGGAGCGCCGCCCTGGGCGGCGTTTCCACGTTAGGAAGCGATCGGCTCGCTCTCAGGCGAACAGAGGCCACCTCGGCCAATGCGCCCCAGGTCAAGGCTCGGATAAATGTCACAGGAGTTCGCGAGGGCGGAGGACCAAACGGCGGCTATCCCGTTGGCGATCCGCGCACCGCTCTGGCTCCTGGCCGACACCTGGTCTAGCCTGGGAGGCCCGGCGGGGGAGACACATCGTTAGAGCCGAGATCGACTCTTTCGAAGGTGGATCCGCCCGCGCCTCCCGGCTCGGGCGTTTTTTTGGCCAGGTAGCTCAGTTGGTAGAGCACACGACTGAAAATCGTGGTGTCGGCGGTTCGATTCCGCCCCTGGCCACTGTGAAGCGAACGGGACTCCGGGGGACCGGAGGAGAAGGGCCAGGACATACAGGAGATAGAGGTCCGTAGCTCAATTGGTAGAGCACCGGTCTCCAAAACCGGCGGTTGGGGGTTCGAGTCCCTCCGGGCCTGTCAGAAGAGAGGTGCCAGGCCGCCATCCTCGATCGGGACGAGGCGGCTCGGGCTCCCGGGATCGAGTGGCCCGGGCCCCCATCGTCTAACGGCTAGGACACCACTCTTTCAAGGTGGAGATCGGGGTTCGATTCCCCGTGGGGGCATATTGCGAAGGACGACTTTGTTTGCAGGGTCGTGACAAGGGGCTGTAGCTCAGTTGGTTAGAGTGCCGGTCTGTCACACCGGAGGCCGCGGGTTCGAGTCCCGTCAGCCCCGCTCGGTTTTTTGAAAAT
>SLFU01000159.1 GCA_007124095.1 Gemmatimonadota bacterium | reverse complement strand
ACGAGCGGCTGAAGGCCGCGGTCTCCCGGGAGACCGCGGCCTTCGTTCATCGGCGGGGTGGCCCCGCGGGGCCACCTGCGCCCTTGCGCCGCCCTTCCCCGCGATCGTAGTCGGCGCGCACGCTCCTCCCCCGGATCGAGGTGCCATTCAGGGATCGGATCACCTGGGCCGCCACCGATTCCTGGACTTCCACACGGGCAAAGGTGTCTTTGAGCTCGATTCTGCCCACCTGATCCCCCGACACTCCGGTTTCTCCGGTGATCGCTCCGAGGAGGTCACCGGCCCGGACTCCATCCCGCTCCCCGATGCTGAGGAAGATCCGGACCCACGCGGCGGGGGGGGCAGCTCCCGCATCCCCGGCCATGGGGGATGGGCCGGCGTCTCGAGCCACCTTCCGTCGAAGGAGGGAGGCGAGGGCTGCCGCCACCTCGGCGCTCCCTCGCTTTCGAATCAGGGGTTCAAGCATGAGGAGGTACGGGGCGAGGTCCTCCGTCCGGAGCGCTTCCTCCACTCGCTCCAGGAAGCGCGCGACGTCTCCTCCTTCCTGTCGGTCCCCCGGGGGCGCCGGGGTGAGAGTGTAGCCTGCTTCCCGGGCGATCCGATTCAGGTGAGGGAGCTCACGGGGGTGGGCAAGGACGATGCCTTCCCCGTCCCGCATTCCGTGGCGTCGATCCAGCTCGTCAGCATCTGTCGGAACGTCCACCGAGATGACGGTCAGGGAGGCCGGGTTCCCATCCCAGGCCTTCAAAGCCTCCCTTGCCTCGAGCGCTTCGACCCCGAGCCAGACCGGTACCTCGGTGTCTCCGGGCGGGCCCCCGATGAAACCGTGGAGGCCGAGCAGATCGCCCATATCCGCGGCCCGGTCTTCGGTCCGGACGAAGGCGAGAAGGTGGCGCGCCCCCTCTTCCAGACGATGTGAGACGGTGTCCAGGAGGACATCTTCCTTGTCTTCTTCCACAGTTCGCACCTGAAGCCTCCCCCGCTGCACCGGGGCACTGGCTCCATCGTCGCGGGAGGCCGCTTCCGGGGGAAGGAAGACGGCTCTCCGCATGTGTCCCTCGACGAAATCGCGAACCGCCTCGGAGAGAGGGTCCCCGACCACCACGATCTGGGTCTCTCCGGCGCCGATGGATTGGAGCGCCGCGGTCACCTCCTCGGCGCCGGCGCCCTCGAGGAGTAGGGAGGCTCCCTCCAGCACCAACGTTCGTACCTGGTCCGTCTTCACCTCTGAGCCGCGAATCGCCGCGAGGAGATCCGAGGGGGTGGCGAAGAGGATGTCGCTGTGACCGGGGAGGGCCCACGGCGTTCCGAGCGCGCCGACTCGGTGTCCCGTGGCTCCGGCTGGTCGGCTCAGCGACAGGGCCAGGGCACGGGCCTCGCGTCGGGTCGGGGTGAGCACGAGAGCCCCAGGTGCGGTTCGTCCCGGTTCCAGGCGATCGAGCAGCGGGATGCCATAGGCCGCGAGGAGCCCGGCACCCGGTCCCGTCCGCAGCACCGCGGAATGACCGCGACGGAGAACCGGAATGGCGTGGGTCTGAAGCCCGGTCGGGGTTTCAAGCCCCTCGGCCGCAAGGGCCTCGACCAGGGCGGGAGCCAGCCCCAGCTCTTCAAAGGAGTCCATGGGCTCTCTCGGTTGCCACGTCAGGACGGGTCGCCGGAGCCGGGGCCGCCCCGGTCTCCGACCTCGTAGGGGAGGTGGTTCAGGAACTTCTGAATCTCGTAATCCATCCGAGAGGTGCGGAGCTGGTCCGTCTGGGCCATGACTTCTGTGTACATCGAATGCGGATGGGCGGAGACGGTCACCGTCCCCTCCGGTCCCGTGTATGTTGCACCGTGCCGCGATCCCTTCGAGCGAGCCAGCCCGATGCGCTCGGGGAGCACCTCTTTCGCCCGTTCCAGAACCGCGCTCGGGGTGAGTACCGTCTTTCGTACGTATCCGGCCATGATGTTTTCTTCCTTCGTGCGCGTTAGTTGCGAACTCTTCGTCTGCGGCCCGTCACGGCGGCGATTGGACAGGATCCTAGGTTTGACCTGGGGCGCATGGGTTGCCCCCGCCCATGAATGCCCGAAGCTCGTCTGGACTCCGGAGCCCCTCCAGGCGTTGCCCATCCGCCTCGAGAGTCGGGACGCCTCGAATCCCACGGAGTCGTGCTTCCCTCCGGGCTTCCTCCACCCGGTGCAGGAACCGGTCTACCCCCAGAACGGTGCGAGTTTCGGAGGCGTCCAGCCCCACCGACTGTCCCAACTCCACCAAGACGTCGACCCGACCGATGTCTCGACCCTCCTCGAAGTGAGCGCGAAAGAGAGTGTGATGCATCTCCCGGAAACACCCCTTCTCGTGGGCGTGGAAGGCCAGCTCGTGCGCCTTCCGGGTCCAGGGAACGAGAGCCGGAGCTCGGAAAGGGACCGATTCCTGGTCCGCGAACGTCGCCATCGCCTCCATCAACGCCCGCCACTCCGGGTCATCCGGGTCCAGGGGGGCGGAGGACGGGGTCCTGAGTTCCAGAGGGTGAAGGGAGGGAGCGTGCGACCCGCCACGAGCCTCGACCCAACGTGCCAGGAGCTCATGGACGAGATAGGACCCGGGGTCCACGTAGTCGAAGGTGAATCGAATTCGAATCGCCGTCATCCCTCCCTTTCCTGGGCAAACATCAAATCTGGCGGAGGAGGGGCTCGGGAATCAAGCTCCGGTGGGTTGCTCACCCCCCGAGGGAGCTAGATATTAACACGCTTCCTGCCGGATGCGAGAGTACAGGACCCGAGTTCACAAGGGTGCGGCATCCACTTTCTCCAGAGCCGAAACCATGACTTACAGCCAGAATATCTCCACGCTGCAGCCCTCTGCGACAATCGCCGTAACCTCACTGGCCGGGAAGCTGGCCGCGGAGGGGCGCGACATTATCGACCTGAGCGCCGGGGAGCCCGACTTCGACACGCCGTCTTGGATCTCCGATGCGGGTGTGGAGGCCATCCGAGCGGGGAGGACTCGGTACACTCCGGCCCCCGGCCTTCCCGAGCTCCGGAAGGCCGTCGCCGGCGATCTCATGAGGACCGCAGCGGCCGGCTGGGACTTCGCCGGAGAGAACGTAGTGGTGTCGAACGGGGCCAAGCAGGCGCTTTTCAACGTCAGCTTCTCCGTTTTCGGCCCGGGCGACGAGGTCCTGGTCGCCGCGCCGTATTGGACGACCTACCCCCAGGCCCTCGGTCTGGCCAGGGCCGAGGCCCGATTCGTCCAGGGCCCGGAGGAGCGTGACTTTCGCGTCACGCCGAGGGAGCTGGAAGAGGCCCGGACTCCGGCCACCCGGGGGCTTATCCTCTGCTCCCCCTCGAATCCGACGGGCACGGTCTACTCCCTGGACGAGCTACGGGACGTGGCCCGGTGGGCCAGAGACCACGGGGTCTTCCTGGTCAGCGACGAGATTTACCGACGGATCTGCTTTTCCGAGGGGAACCGGCCGGCTGCCGGGTTGATGAGTCTGAATCCGGACGACGTGGGCGCGTTCGCAGTGATCGACGGAGTCTCCAAGAGCTTCGCGATGACCGGCTGGCGGATCGGCTACTCGGTGACGGAGAGGGGACTGGCAGGGAAGTTGGCCGCCCTCCAGAGCCAGACGACCTCCAATCCGGCGACTCCGTCCCAGGTGGCGGCACTCCGAGCGCTCACCGATTTCGAGCGAGCCGACGAATCCATCAACCGGATGCTGGTCGCCTTTCGTCGCCGCCGCGACCTGGTCGTCTCCCTCTTCCGAGAACACCTTCCCCACCTGGCGTTCGTGCAGCCGGAGGGAGCGTTCTACCTCTTCGTCCGGGTTGATTCGGAGTACGACGAGGAGACGACGAACTCCCAGGAATGGTGTTCCCGCGTGCTCGAAGAGAGTGGTGTAGCCCTCGTGCCGGGGATCGCGTTCGGCGACGACCGGTTCGTGCGCCTGAGCTACGCCACCTCCGACGAGCTCCTGGAGCAGGCCGTTCTCCGACTGGCCAAAGGTGGGAAATGAGCTCCGAGGGGCCTGGACTCGGAGGTCTCGAACGGTATATCGAAGAGCGGTTCGCTCGGGAGGATTCCCATCTCCAGGAGATTCGAAGGGCGATGGAGGAGGGGGGGCTTCCGACGATCCAGCTCCCTCCCGTCACGGCTCGGACCGTCCAGCTTCTCCTTCGTACGATCGGAGCGAAGCGAGTGCTGGAGGTGGGAACGTTGGCAGGATACTCGGCTCTCTGGATCGCGAGGGCCTTCCCAGCCGGGCCGGAGGGTGGGAAGGGAGATCTCCTCACCCTCGAAGTCGATCCCGAGCGTGCCCGCCTCGCCAGGCGGCTCCTCGATCGGGCGGGGGTGGGAGATGAGGTGGAGATCCGGGTCGGGGACGCATTGGAACTCCTTCCCGCCCTCGGTCCGGATGGGTCCTATGATGCCGTTTTCCTCGATGCAGACAAGGAGGGGATCCCGACGTATCTGGACGAAGCCAGGCGCCTCTTGCGCCCGGGCGGACTCCTCCTGGTGGACAATGCACTCTGGAAGGGGAAGGTGGCGGACCCCTCCGACATGGAGGCCTCCACGGAGGCGATCCGGCGGAGCCACGATCTCCTTGCCAATGATCCGGGATTCGATGCGACCATTCTCCCCGTGGGGGACGGGCTGCTCGTCGGAATTCGGGGCTGAGGGAGCGGGGGCGGCCGGGTCCGCTTTCACGGCCGGGTCCACTCTCACGGGTCGAACCCCAGTGGGTCCAGCCCGGTTCAGCCAAGCTCGGCGAGGAGTCGTCGGACCCGCGTCCTGACCCCCGAAACGTATCCTGCCCCGAAGAGGTTCACGTGAACCAGGAGGGGATAGAGCTGATACAGGTCTCGGCGGACAGCCGAGTACCCAGGTGAAAGAGGGGCGGCCTCGCGATAGCTCTCCAACGTGTCCCCGGGGAATCCACCGAAGAGCTCCATCATCGCCAGATCCACCTCTCGGTGCCCTCGGTAGGCCGCGGGGTCGACGAGTACCGGGCGGCCGTGCGCGTCGACGATGACGTTGCCGCTCCAGAGATCACCGTGAAGGAGGGAGAGCCCTTCCGACTCCCATTCGGCGAGTCCGCTCCGAACCGACTCCATCAGCCGTTCCCACTCTCGTCGGTCCGCGGATCCGAAGCTGCCTCGCGCCTCCTCCCACTGCGCCTCGAGACGCAGCCTCCGCCAGAACTCTGGCCAGTCCAGCCCGTTTGCCGCGTTGGACTGGGGCAGCGAGCCGATCCAGCCCTCCTCGTCCCATCCCGGCGTCGCCCCGTCGATGGGCCGATGGAGGATGGCGAGCTCTCTCCCCAGCCGCCGGAACGTGTCGGGGTCGGCCGCCCCCGGCTCCACGTACTCCAGCAGGAGCCAGCCCCTGGACTGAGGGGTCCCGTCGGCGACACCGAGAACGTGCGGGATGCGGGGCCCGCCTGAGGCGGCGAGCGCCTGCAGACCACGGGACTCCACGGAGAATCGTGAGGCTCCGGGAGTGGAGGCCCACTTGAGGAAGGCCGTCGCCCCGGACTGCGTGATGATCCGCGCGGCCGGATCGATGCACCCACCCCCGAGCCGTGAGACGGAGGAGAACGGATCGGCTCGCTCCCCCGCGCCAAGCGCTTGCGCGACCCCTTCAGCGACATCCGGCGGGAGGCGATGCGTCATCCCCGTCGACCCTCCTCCAGCTCTTCGAGCAACCGGACACATGAGCGGCGGACCATCTCGAAGACATCGTCGAAGCCGTCCGGTCCCCCATAGTAGGGATCGGGCACTTCCGCATCGTCGGAGGACTCGGGGTCGAACTCTCTGAGGAGGGTGATCTCCGCCCTCCCCTCCTCACCGGACCGGAGCTTCTCCAGGGTGCGGCGGTTGTCCCGGTCCATCGCGACGATCAGGTCGAAAGCGTCGAAGTCCTTCGGGTGAACCTGTCGGGCGACGCCGGGCAGCTCGATCCCGTGCTTCCCCGCCACCTCCCGGGAGCGTGGATCCGGAGGATTCCCGACGTGCCACGCCCCGGTTCCGGCCGAGTCCACGTGAAAGCGTTCTGAGAGTCCCGCCTCCCGGGCGAGGTGGAGAAAGATCCCTTCGGCCAGCGGGGACCTGCAGATGTTTCCGAGGCAGACGAAGAGCACGCGGTACCGGAACCTCGCTCCGGAAGGGTCGGTCATGGCTTCGCCAGTAGCTGAGGGTTCGATGGGGTTGGGTGGAACCGATTAGATGCCTTAAACTACTAAGGTTGAGGTCCTGAGATCCAACTCGCGGCCTGAACCGGTTCCGAACGAGTTTGGAGAACATCATAGCGGAGAAGCCCCACTGTGGATGAGGTCACGAGTTTTGCATCGTTTGGTCTCTCGGACGAGCTTCGAGCGGCGATCGAGGCACTTGGCTGGACGGTCCCTACCCCGATTCAGACGAGGGCCATTCCCGCCGGGCTGGAGGGAAAAGACGTGGTCGGGATCGCCCAGACCGGAACCGGAAAGACCGGTGCATTCGTGATTCCCGCGTTGGAGACGATCCGGGCCGGGGAGGGCCTTCAGTTCCTCGTATTGTGTCCGACCCGGGAGTTGGCGCAGCAGGTAGCGGAGGACGCGAAGGAGCTCGGGCGGGGCAGTGGCCTCCGGACCGCGGACATTGTCGGCGGCGTAGGGTACGGTCCCCAGATCCAGGCGCTGGAGGAGGGCTTCGAGATCATCGCTGCTACCCCCGGCCGATTCAACGATCACCTGGAGCGCGGTAACGTAGATCTATCCGGCCTCCGGATCCTTGTCCTCGATGAGGCCGACCGGATGCTCGACATGGGGTTCCGCCCTCAGATCGAGGAGGTTCTCCGGCGTTCGCCGCGCGACCGGCAAACCATGCTCTACTCCGCGACCATGCCGAACGGGGTTCACGCGCTCGCCCTCCAGGTCACTCGGGATTCCGTCTGGGTCGAGGCGACACCGGAAGGTACCACCGCGGAGGGGATCGACGAGCTGGTCTACACGGTGAAGCCCGAGCTGAAGCCGGAACTCCTCATCGAGCTTCTCGAGAGCTCGGAGTGGGACCAGGTGCTCGTCTTCACTCGAACGAAGGCGGGAGCCGATGCGCTCCGCGGTCGTCTGGAAAAGGCCGGTGTGAGCACCGACACAATGCATTCGGATCGGCGGATGGAACACCGAGTTCGGGCTCTGGACCGGTTCGCGAAGGGGACGATCCGGGTGCTTGTCGCCACGGATGTCGCGCAACGGGGTCTCGATGTGGAGGGGATCTCCCACGTAGTCAACTTCGATGTTCCCACCGACCCCGAGGACTACGTGCATCGGATCGGACGGACGGGTCGGGCCGGTGCGGCAGGGTGCGCGGTGACCTTCGTGACCGGCGCTGACTTCGGGTATCTCAAGTCCATCGAGCACCGCCTGGGCCGGAGCCTCGACCGTGCGTCCGTTGCGGAGTTCGACTACTCGGGGACGTCCCAGGGCGGCTCCGGACGGGAAAAAGAGCGCAGACGGTCCGGGGGGAGCATGGGACGCAAGTCCGCCGACGATCTCTCGGAAGAGGAGCTGTCCGAGCTGCTCGACTTCTCGAAGTGAGGGGCGGGTGATCCTCCGCCGTTATGGATCGACGGTCCAAAGTGTGGACCTGGACTTCGATCCACGGTCATTGAACGAGATCTCCTTCCGGCGAAATCGGGAGATGTCGACCTCCGATGAAGAGTTCGCCCGGAGCTACGTGAAGGTGCGGGAGGAGGGGTTGGCGGGGGAGACGGAGGGCCCGGTGCAGTCGGAGGCCGAGGCGGCCCTCCTCCAGGACTTACAGGGCCGAGTGAAGGCTCTTCTGGAGGAGCTGGATGACGGGGAAGTCCTCCTCGTCGAAAACGAGCAAGGGGTCGATTATCCGAAGGTTCGGGATCGAAAGCGCGGGATCATCGTCGAGGGCGAAAATCGCCTCTACTTCCACTGGAGGGTCGACCCCCCGCTCCGATTGGGGGTCTACCGCCGCCGGGTTCCATGATCCGCTCTGGACTCTCTGCATGGGCCTGTTTGCTTCTCTTCGCGGCCTGCACCTTTGAGCGCCGCCCGGAGGCGCCGAACGACGAGGTGCCCATCGAGGCCCAGTCGGAGGACGATGCGGTCGACGAGCCACGTCCGACCGATGTGGCGAGCGCGGCCAGGGCCGCGGTCCGGCTTTTCCGGGAGTCGGTCGCCAGCGGTGACCTCTCCCTCGCGCTGGGTCTTCTCCACTCCGACGCAGTCCTGGTCGATGACCTGGTGGGTGACGTGCCCGAAGAACTCACTCGTGGGGAGCGCCTCCTCGAGTTGAGGAGGGAGGTCGCGGACCGGGTGGTGCTGGAGCCGGTCGAGAGTGAAGTGCTCCTCCAAGGTGAGGAGAGCGCACTCGTGACGACGGTCCTGATCATGCGTGAGGAGGCCGAAGAGGGTGCCGGAGAGATGGGTCGACTCTACGAGAGCGTTCTGCTCGTGCCATCCGACGAGGGATGGCGGATTCGACATCTCCACCGATCCTTCCTTCCCTTGACTGAGGATCCCTCCTGAGGCCGACCGGAGACCGGTCGAGCGCCATGCGCTTCTCGCGCATCAGGCGCGCCGCGGTCTCGACTGAGTTGAGGTGGATAGCCACCGTGTCCGCCACCTCGCGGGCGTATCCTCCGGCCATGACGATCGCGACCGGGATCCCTCGGTCGTGGAAGCTGCCCAGGACGATTTCGTCCTTCTCGGCGAGTCCTGCCCGGGAAACGTTGAGCCTGCCCAGCCGATCGTCCCTGAAGGCGTCGGCTCCGGCCAGATAGAAGACCAGGTCGGGCTTCGGGCGCTCGAGGATGGTTTCCACGCCGTGTCGCACAGCTTCGAGAAAGGCCTCGTCCCCCGCGCCGTCGGGAAGGGGCAGGTCCAGATCGCTCGGCTCCTTCTGGAAGGGGAAGTTCCGATCCCCATGGACCGATAGGGTGAAGGTGGCGGGATCATTGCGGAAGATGTCCGCAGTCCCGTTTCCCTGATGGACGTCCAAGTCCACCACAGCAGCCCGCTTGAGTGTCCCGCGGGCCCGGAGCTCGCGCACGGCTACTGCGACGTCGTTGAAGACGCAGAACCCCTCTCCTCGACCCGGGAATGCATGGTGGGTGCCCCCGGCCAGGTTCACGGATAGACCTTCGCGAAGGGCGCTCGCACCCGCCTCGATCGTTCCTCCCACGGATTGCCGCGACCGTTCGACCAGCTCTGGCGACCAGGGAAACCCGAGGCGGCGGACCTCAGGAGGGGTGAGTCGACCCTCCACTACCTTCCTCAGATAGTCATAGCGATGGACCCGGCGCAACTGGTCGTCTGAGGCCGGCGGGGGGACGAGGAGCTCGGCGTTTCGGCACTCCCTGGAACGCCGCACCCGGTCTCGGAGGTGCCTGTACTTCTCCATCGGGAATCGGTGGCCCGAAGGGAGGGGAAGGACGAATCGGTTCGAATAGTAGATCCTCAAGAGGGGTTCTCAGGTTCGTCGGGAGCGACCCGGATCCGCGTCGCAAGCCCGTGCCCGACGGTCTGAGCTACCCCATCTTCTCCTCCGACCCTTACAGTGACCGGTCCATTGAAGGGGGCGCGAGCCTCGACCTTCAGGAGAACGCCTGGAAGTAGCCCTCGCGCTTCCATATATCTGAGTCGGTCGGAATCATCGTCTCGAACCGCTCGGATCCGAACCCTTTCACCGGCCTCCACTTCCGCGAGCGAGGGGTGGTCCGTGGTCTCGACATCTCCGGAGCGCGTCGGGATCGGAGCCCCGTGCGGATCATGGCGGGGGTCTTCCAGTGCGGTGGCCATCCGGTCGATCAACTCATCCGACGCGGCATGCTCGAGACGTTCCGCCTCGTCATGGACATCATCCCAGGAATAACCCAGGCGTTGGCTCAGATAGGTCTCCAGGACACGATGCCGGCGCACGATCCGGAGCGCCTCCCGAGTCCCCTGGTCGGTCAGCTTCACCCCGCGGTAGGGAATGTGTTGTACGTACCCGGATTCCGCGAGCCGCTTGATCATTCCGCTCACGGAGGCCGGTTGCACGTCGAGAGTGGAGGCGATCCCGCTGGTGGATGCCGCGGCACCCTGCTCCGAGAGCGCATAGATCACCTTGAGGTAGTCCTCGACGGAACGGGAAAGGGGGGGCAGGTCGGCGGACATGGGTGCCGGATGCTCGGGAAACGTTACCGTGACTCGCAATCTACGCCAACGAGACTGGAGCGTCGAGGCGGAGGGATGGAGCGTCGAGGCGATGGGTCGAGGCGAAGGGATGGGGCTCGGTGGGGGGTTGAGTCCGCGCAGTTTACCCCTGAAGCAGGAAGGTTTTACATTAAAATGCTTTCATTTCCCTTCAGACCGCTCTTCCCGAAGGAGGACACAGTGAGCGATTCGGTGGCCGTGGACGCCAAGCGGATCTTGCTCCGGTACGGAGCCCCCATCGCGATCATGGACGAAATCCAGGAGAAGGATCGCATCTCTTTCGCTCGCACGGTCAGCCGTACCCCCGTGCCCGACCGGGGGGTTCGCCTGAGGGAGCTGCTGGTCGAACACGGCTACCTGGATGCGGAAGCCTTCGCCCCAAAGGCCAAGAAGCGAGCGCGAGGTAACAGTTCGAGCTGAGGACCGTGGGTCCGTTTCTCACGATCCTGCCGAACGGGCGGCTGCGACCGCCCAATTCCAATGCGACCGCCCAGTTCCAAAAGGGCCGGCCCCTGAAGTGGGGGCCGGCCCTTTCCCTTCTTTCTGGCCCTTCCCTCGGGCCTTTCCCTCTGGTAGGGGTGAGGGGAGCGTGCCCGGGTGGGCGGTCGGGGAGGGCCCGCGATCAGTGGGTCCGGTCCGATCGGGTTGAGCGGCGCTCCGAGCCGGGTGGGTACGCGGTTCAGAGGGTGATGAAGGCCAGGACCGTTGCCAGCCCGGCTCCGGCTCCGGCGGCCGCGAGGGCAAGGGGAAACTGTGTAAGGACATGATCCATCACATCACAGCCGCAAGCGAGGCTCGAGAGGATCGTGGTATCCGAGATCGGGGAGCACTGGTCCCCGAATACCGCCCCTCCTAGAACTGCGCCGAAGGCGAGGGACATGTAGAAGGGGTCGGGGTTGATCGCGTAGGCCAGGGGCATCGCGAGCGGGAAGACCACGGCGTAGGTGCCCCAGGAGGAGCCGATCGAAAAGGCCACGGTCATGCAAATCAGCATGAATAGCGCGGGAAGGAATACGGGGTTCACGAGTTCAGCGGTGGTTTCGACGATGAAATTCGCCGTCCCGAGTTCGCCCGACACGGTGCCGAGCGTCACCGCGAGGGCGAGGATGATCGCACCGATCGTCACCCCCCTGCACCCGCTCACGAAACCATCCACCACTTCCTTGAGGGCCATGCCCTTGAAGAGGGCGAGAGCCATTGCGGAGAGGACGGCGAGGCCAAAGGCCTCCGCGATCGGTACGGAGATTCCGGACAGGAAGAGCTCGAAGTCGCCGGCCTGGATCGCGGGCACCAGGGGGCCGAACACCCCGGTGAGGGCGACCGCCACCAGCACGAGGAGGGGAACGGCGAAGTCCTCGAGCCCAGATCGGTACCCTTCCGGAACTCTCAACTCGGTCAGCTCATCCGCAGTAAGGGGGTCGGATCCAGGGCGATCCAGTTGTCCCGTCTCCCGTGCCCGGTTCCTGGCCCGGCGCATCCTCTTGCCTTCCCAGGGGAGAAGCTCCAGCGCGAAGAGGAGGGTGAGGGTGATCGCGAAGATACCGTAGAAGTTGACCGGGATCGAGCGGAAAAAGAAGGTGATCACCTCCTGCTCTGTCGCAAAGAGCGGAGTGGTTCCCACCAGAAGGCCGGCCACATAGAGTGGCCAGGCATTCAGGGGGATCACCGTCGCGATCGGAGAGGCTGTGGAGTCCACCACGTAGGTGAGCTCCTCATGCGAGACCTTCTGCTCGTCGGTCACGGATCGCACCGTCGTACCGGCGAGAATCGTGGAGACCGTCCCGCCCTGATGGAACACGATGCCCATCAGCCAGGCGAAGAACTTCGCGGACCGCGGACCTCGCACGATCTTGAGTGCCGCCCATTCGGCGAAGTGTCGAGCCCCGCCGGTTCGCGCCCAGATCCCGATGAGTCCGCCGAGTGCCCACAGGTAGACGAGGAGGATGACCGCGAAGGACTCCGTCGCAAGGGAGGGAATCAGGAAACGGTCGATGATGTTGACGTCGGCGATGACGAAGCCGGCAACCACAATCCCTAGAAAGAGAGAGCTGACCACGTCTCGGGTGAAAAAGACGAGGATCAGTGTCGTGAGGGCGGGGAGGAGTGAAGTGAAGCCGTAGTGTCCGCCTTCGCTGATCGGAACCGTCAGTTCCGGCGTGAGGCTCCAGGCGAGGAGGATCGCGAGTCCCGTAAGGATGAGTGGGGCCGCCCGCTTGAGCCTCCGGGCGTCAAATCGCTCCGACAATCCGAATTCTCCGTTCCGGGTCGAGGGGAAACTGGAGGTGGATTTCGACCCCGCCCCGGTTCGGCTGGAGCTCCACGTCGGCCCGGTCCCCACCGAGGAGAACCTGATCCACCCGTGAAAACGGAATCCACGGCTCGAAGACGAGGTTCATCGGGACCCGTCCCCCTTCCTGGCGAAGGAGGAAGGTACAGGTCGCCCCGGAACGGCGATAGTCGAGGCTGACGGATCCTTCTCCGGCACGCATACCTTGGAGACGGAAGCGCTTCCAGCCGCGGTGGAGCTGAGGTCCAAGTCGGAGTCGGCCGTACGAGACGTCGGGACGTGCTCCGAGTCGGCCTTCCACCCAGGCCCGGAGAATGCGCCCTCCCTGAAGCGTGCGCCTCGGGAGGACCCCGGGACCGAGGGGGTCGGTGAAGCTGTCCGGAGCGGGAAGGACGGCTCGCTGTAGCTGCTTGCCCGGATCAGCAGCCTTAGTCGGACTCGGCTCCCCGGCAAGGGGAAGCCGGATCCGCTTCGACGAAGAAAACCCGTCATCTCCCTCGAGCTGGATTGGAGGCTCGGGAAGCTGGTAGTGCGGACCCAGGGGCTCGATTCCCGCCCGCAGCTGATTCAGCGTAACGGAAAGCGAGGGGAAGGCAGCGGGGGGGGACGGTTCCTGCCCCGCCCGTTCGACGGCCTGGACCAGTTCGTCCCAGATCGGGAGGAGGGCCCGCGGCTCTCCGGTCCAGAGGGCCCATTCAGCGGCCAGGTAGAGGAAGGGGATCGCCGGAGGCTCCCCCTCGCGGGCCAATGCTTCCAGGGCGGCGTGCGCGAGGCCCGTGCGGCCTGTGGGGAGCGCCCCCAGCGCTACCTCGGAGAGGGCCGTGCCCGAGAGGAAACAGGGGGCCCCGCTGCGGAAGCCGGCCAGGAATGGCTGGGTCGGAGCTCCGTCCACACCGAGGGAAAGGGGGGCTCCGTCCAATAGGAGGAGCGAGTGAGCGACGGCCGCCTCCGGATGTTCGTCGACTTCGATTTGGAATTCGGGTTCCAGGGCCTTCGCAGCGCGGGAGGCCCGCTGGAGCTCACGCGCTCGGAGAGGCTGGAGGAGACGCCGGACCCGCTCGGGGTCCAGTCCTTCTGGAAACACTGCCAGCACCGCCGGTGCGGCGGGGGACACGGAGAGGGTGACCCGGAGCGGGGGAGATGCGCCGGGAGTCTTCAGCTCCACGGCGAGCTCCCTTCCACGTCCCGCATGTTCGGAAACGCTCCACTGCATCACGAGCACGGGCAGCACATCGGGAAGGAGTCCATCCTCCCGGAGTTCATTCCCCTCCGGGTCGGACAGCGTCCGGGTCCACCCTCCGGCGTCCGACCGCAGGCCGCCCGAGGGCCACAGTGGCCGGGATCCCATCGTGACCCTCATCCCGCCTGCCCACGGCTCCGTTTCCCTCCAGAGCCCCCTAAGCCCTCGCTCGGGGTCGAGGACCCCGACCAGTCCTCCCCCGGTCACCAGACCGATCCTTTGACCGGCAGGGGCGGAAGAGGTTGTGGAAGGGCCCCGCAAGCGCGTCGCGGGGCTCAGCACCACTGCCCGGAGTCCACCGGAGGGGGAGATCGGGGTCATTCTTTCGCTCCGGGCAAAGACTCTTGAGGATGAATAACGATCTTCGGCGCTCGTCGCACCGGCGGGTCTCCGACCGTCAGGGATCGTCGATCTCCAGGCCTCTCAGCCGGTTCAGCGCCGCAGCCAGTTCGTGCCGACGAAAGAGGGCGAGGTCCCCCGAATTCTCACGACCGAGCGCGTCGAGGCCACTCTCCTCGACGGCTTGGAGCACCCGATCCAGGATCTCCGGGACCGTGAGCGCTTCATCCATGAAGCGTTCCCATGCCAGGACCAACCCCCGGGAGACACCTCGGATCTGCGCCTCCGAAACCACCTGCCCGACGGCGGAGAGGTCGATTTCGCCCGTCCCGAAGAGAATCGTACCCGATCCGCGTGCAACGACGTGCACCTTCCTTCGCCCGCGGCCCGGCTCGATCGAGTTCCTGATGGGCCGGCGTGGAGGGGACGGGGCGATGGGGCCCGAGGCCTCCGGAACGCGGCCGGAGGGATGCTCCTTCGCGACCTCCAGAGCCTTCGCCGTCACCTCGGCGGGAAGATGCCCTCTCATCTCGATCACCGTGTCAGCGACCTCCAGATACTCTCCGCTTCCCCCGATCACGAGGATCGAGGAGATGCCTCGGGTCTTGTGGAGCTCGCGGACCCGGTCGATGAAAGGGGTGATCGGTTCCCGCGCCTTCGGAACCAGGGCCTGCATCCTCCGGTCCCGGATCATGAGGTTGGTCGCGGCCGTGTCCTCGTCGATCAGGAGGACGGACGCTCCCGCCTCCAGGGCTTCCATGATTGCGGCCGTCTGGCTCGTGGATCCCGAGGCGTTCTCGGTGGAGTACCGTCGACTCTTCGTCCCGCCGGGGAGATCGTCAATGAAGGCCGACACGTCGACCGAAGCCACGCTGCGGCCGTCCTCCGACCGGATCCCGACCGCGTCCGGTGCGGTCACGACGTGCTCGCGGCCGTCCCCGGGGCGGTGATTGTACACGCCCGCCCCGAGGGCCTCGAGGAGCGTGCTTTTCCCGTGATATCCCCCTCCAACGATCAGCGTAATCCCTTTCGGAACTCCCATACCGCTCATCTCTCCCGCATTCGGCAGTTGGAGCGTCAGCTGAAGCGTTTCGGGGGACCGGAATGGCACAACGGCGTCCCCCTGCAGGGGGCGATCGTCCACCCCGCTCATCCTGGGAAGGTGAGCCCCGTCCGCCACGAATGCCACGAGCTCGTAAGCTGGGAGTTGGCTTCGGAGGGCCTCCGCGTCCTCGTTGGTCTTTGCATGGAGGAGGATCTGTTCCGGGTCGTGTGCCCGGCCCACGAGACTCTCTTCGACGACCCTGGGGAGGTCCTCCAGGAGGAGCTGGACGGCTTGTCGGCCCAGAACCTTCCGGCCTCGAGCGGGGAGACCTACGGTGAAGCGGGCCTCCACCCCACCGTCCCCGGAGACCATGACCGCCGTATTCTCCAACACCTTCTGGCCCGGTGTGGCCATGGCGATCAGCCCGGATCGACCGCTCCCACGGCGTCCGGACGTGGCTTCAGCCACTTCGCAGAAGGTTCGGGCGAGGAGGCATCCAGTCCCGATTGCGCGAGCGCCCCTGCGGCAGGCTTCGGGAGGAAGGCCGGCATCCTCGGGGTCGATGTGGATTCGCGCCCGACTCGGTGAGGCGAAGGGGTCCCCCTGAACGTGATCGAACGTCAGGGAGAACCCGGGCAGTGCCCAGCGACCCTGGATCCTCCGGTACGCTTTGTACCCACGGCCGTCGATCCCCCGGAGGGCAGCTGCCAGGCGGTCATGCTTGAGCATCTCGTCCCTTTTCGCGACCGGAAGCGGGTGTTGATCGAGAGTGTGGATGTCTCATATTCCAGGGTTTCGGGGTGCGTTGTGTCCTCAGCGAGCGACCAGCCATGACGAGTGACGATCGGCAGGACCGGATGGTGCTTCCCGTGATGATCGAGGTTCCGAAGGGGAGCCGCAACAAGTACGAGTACGATAAGGATCGGGAACGGATCCGATTCGATCGGCTCCTCTTCTCCCCGGTTCACTACCCCACCGACTACGGCTATATCGAGGGTACCCTGGCGTTGGACGGGGACCCGCTGGATGCGCTCGTCCTGGTCTGGGAGCCCACCTTTCCCGGGTGTATGATCGAGGCGGCCCCCGTCGGTCTCTTCCGGATGTCGGACGAGAAGGGGCCCGACGAAAAGATCCTCTGCGTGCCCATCCACGATCCTCACTGGAACGGGGTCGCCACACTCGACGATGTGCCGGCGCATCTCCTCCGCGAGATAGAGCACTTCTTCACGATTTACAAGGACCTGGAGGAGAAGGAGGTCGTCGTCGAGGGGTGGGAATCCGCCGAGAGCGCGGACCGGGTGATCCGGGAGGCCAGGGAACGCTACTTTGACGAGGCCGGCCCGGGAGACGAGGGCGCGTAGCGGTCCCTGGCCGGCCGGACGGGGGCTGCCGGCTCATTCCCCCTTGACCACGATCCGGGGCCGAAGGACCTCTTACGTTCGAAAGCACGTTTCAGCGCATACAAGGGAGATGTAGATGGGTGCCATTCGGGAGTTCATGGACAAGCACTACCGTCACTTCAACGCACGAGAAGCCGTCGCCGCCGCTCGCGCCTATGAGGCGCACTTGGAGTCGGGAGGACGGATGCTCGTGTCTCTTGCGGGGGCGATGTCCACGGCCGAGCTGGGGATCATTCTGGCCCGGATGATTCGGGAGGACCTCGTTCATGCGATTTCGTGCACGGGCGCGAATCTGGAGGAGGATGTCTTCAACCTCCTCGGGCATGATGACTACGTCACCCTTCCGGATTGGCGGGCCCTCTCCGCGCAGGACGAGGTGGATCTCTACCGGAGGGGCTTGAACCGGGTGACGGACACCTGCATTCCCGAGGACATCATGCGGAATCTCGAAGCTCGCCTGATCTCCCGGTGGCGGCAGGCGTGCGAAGAGGGCGAGCGGAAATTCCCGTGGGAATTCCTCTACGACGTGCTGGGATCGGGAGAGTTGGACGAACACTACCAGGCGGACCCAAGGGACTCCTGGCTGGTCGCCGCAAGGGAGAAGGGGATTCCGGTCTACTCTCCGGGCTGGGAGGACTCCACGACCGGGAA
The DNA here is from genome assembly GCA_007124095.1 of Gemmatimonadota bacterium. Classification (GTDB taxonomy): domain Bacteria; phylum Gemmatimonadota; class Gemmatimonadetes; order Longimicrobiales; family Gaopeijiaceae; genus SLCK01. The sequence continues at coordinate 14,541 of SLFU01000159.1, read as the reverse complement.
CATGTTCGCCGCCTGCGTGCTGACCGGGACCGTTCCCCACCACCAATGCGTCAAGACGGGGACCGAGCAATTCGAACATTTGATCAAGTGGTACCGGGACAACAATGGGGAGGCCGATGGGTCGCCTTCGGTCGGCTTCTTCCAGATCGGCGGGGGCATCGCCGGAGACTTCGCCATCTGCGCCGTCCCCTCGATCATCCAGGACATGAAGGAGGAGACCCCGTTCTGGGGCTATTTCTGTCAGATCTCGGATGCTGAGGTGTCTTACGGGGGATACTCCGGTGCCGTCCCCAACGAGAAGATTACCTGGGGAAAGCTGGACGCGGATACTCCCAAGTTTCTCATCAAGTCGGACGCGACGATCGTGGCTCCATTGATCTTCGGATACGTCCTCGGCGATTGAGCCCGTACTCGGCCGGGCCCCTCCGTCTCAATTGTTCCGCGAAAGGATAGCCCGGAGGCGCTCGACGTAGGCGCCTGCGATCTGGTGGGTGAGGCCCTTTCGCCCCACGATTCCCCGACCGATCACCCGTCCTTCCCAGACGAGGGCCACCGGCCCCGGCGGTCGGCCCTCGGCCGGAAGGGTCGATCCGTTCAAGAGGGCGCCCAGCTCCTCCGCCCGCAGAGAGATCCGCCTCTCCTGGGAGAGATGATGTCCCCATCGGGCGAGGAAATGGTTCGTCGGCGTCTCCCAGTTCCCGGGGCCACGCCGGAGGCCCCGTAGCCCGAGGGCCACCACGCGCCAGTCCTTGGGTGCATCGGGCTTCCCGCCTCCGGCCGCGTCGTTCCAACTCGCGACCGGCCACCGTTTCGCTGTGTGCACCCAGATGTTCTCCTTTCGAACCATCCATCCGAGCTCGTCCAGGATCTCCGGGGACATCCCGAATCGGGAGCGCAACTGGGCAAGCGCCTCGTCGATGCGGGTGAGAGCCGCGGTGGGATCCTCTCCTGGAAACGCGGCCGGTACCGGCGACCAGCCTGCTCCCCCCTCCGACTCCTCTTCGTCGACATCTTCCAGGCGGTGGAGCCGCGCCATGAAGAGGCCGCCCGAGTCGAGGTGATGCGGGTACACCCGCCAGGCGTGGGTGACCCCGGGGTGGAAGCGCTGTGCCTTCCATTCGGTGATGCCCCGTGCGTGTGGCGCCTCGAGCCGGATCGGTTCGGTGCGTACGGGAGCATCCTGGAGCACACGGTGGAGGACTCCTTCGTTCTCCTCCGGCGCGTAGGTACAGGTGGAGTAGACGATCGTGCCACCGGGACGAGTGAGCCGGATGGCTCGGCGGAGGAGGGTTTCCTGCAGGGCCGTGATGTGTGCGACGAAGCTCGACTTTCGTGGAACGATCCGGCCATTGCGGCGGCGGTAGTTTCCTTCCGCGGAGCAGGGGGCGTCGACCAGCACGCGGTCGAATCGGGCGGTGTCAGGGAGGGTCCGACCGTCACCCGCGATCACGAGGACATTCGGATGGGCAAGCCGGTACAGGTTGCCGAGGAGCGCGCGGAGCCGCTTCTCCTTCGGATCGAGCGCGACCAGAGGGCCCTGATCGGACATGAGCTCCGCGAGGTGGGCCGTCTTTCCACCCGGCGCCGCGCAAAGGTCCAGCACTCGCTCCCCGGGCTGGGGAGCGAGTGCCAGAGAGGGGAGGCCCATGACCGCCTGCTGAACGTGGAAGAGACCGAGCCAGTGCTCCGGGGTTTGCGCGACGGAGGAGGGACCGGCCCTGACGCGGTAGTAACCGGACACCTCGGGCACCGGGCCGAGGTGGAATCCCCGCTCTCGGAGTCGCGAAAGGAGCTCCCCCGGGTCGATCCTCCCGGAGCGAATGCGGAGCGCGGTCGGCTCGGGTCGCCGGTGGGCGTCGGAGAACGCCCCCCAGTCCCGCACGATTTCGACGTAGCGCCCGAGAGGCGTCGAGTCGAGGGGCAGCGAGATCGATGGCGGCGAGGCGCTCTCCGGCCCGGACTTCAGGCTTCGGGGTCCTCTGCCGGGATGAGAAGGACCCTGGCGGAGGCGTGCCGAACCACCTGCCGGCTCACGCTTCCGAGAACCATCTCCGGAAGGAAGCCCCGGCCGTGGGTGCCCATGACGATCAGCGCTCCATGCTCCTTCCCACCGGCGCTCCTCACTTCCTCGTGCGGGGTTCCCAGCCGCACCAGGGTTCGGACCTCGTTCGCTCCGGCTTTTCGGACCTCATCGGCGATCTCTTCGAGTTGCCTCTCCGCTTCCTGCCGGCCATCACCGGTGTCCGCCGTGAGAACGTGGATCAGAGTGAACCTGGGAACACCCTGCTCCGCAAGCTGCTTCAGCCAGGGGACGGACCGAAACGCCATGTCCGAAAAATCCGTGGGATGGACGACATGTCGAGGCAGCCCCGATCCCATGGTCTCTAGGGCAGCTTCTGGGTCCGGCCGGTTCGACTCGATCCGCTGGAGAAGGACCGGGCGACGGGCTCGGCGCACGACCTCCCAGGCCACGCTGCCCACGAAAGCTTCCCGGACGCGCGCATGGCTCCTGGAGCCGACCAGGACCAGGTCCGGATTGCGAGTCTGGGCGGTTTTGATCACCTCCACGGGCGGATTGCCGGTGGGGACGTCCACGGTGACTTCGAATCCTTCGCCCCGGAGCCGGTCCGCAAGGCCGTTCAGGCGGCCGCGAAGCTCCTCCACGGCCCTCAGCGACTCCGACACCGGATCCTGGAGTGGCTTGGCGACATGGACCAGCGCCAACTCTCGGGTTCCAAGCTCTTTCATGTCGGGAAGGGCCGAGACCAGAGCCTCGGTGGCGGGGGAGAGGTCCATGGACACCAGCACCTTCTCGAACATGTTCACGCTCCTTCAAGTAGATGGAATCCTCGGTCTCGCCCGGCGGCTCCGAAAGCATCGGACCGGCCGGACCGGCAGGGCTCAGGCTCTGGCACGGCGTTCCCGCCGATACCAAGATCAAGGATCAAGTCTACCGCGTGACGCGAGGGAGGGCAAAGGGGGGAACAGGGACACCGGTGGCGTGGGGGCCGCGAGTTCGCTATACATACGGGCGAGCCAAGCGAGCTCAGGGTGATTTGTAGCCTATTGCGACCCGGGAATCCGAACCGCTAAAAAGCAACCCCCTCGACCAGCTCGTTCATGGCGGGGGTATTTTTTTGCCCTCTGCACCTCAGCGCGGCGTTGTTCGAAGGCCCTCCGACCCGGGCGGGAGGCTTCGTCGTAGCGTGGAGCAGGGCTCCTGACAACAGGAGGCAGTTGTTTATGAATAGAAGAGACACGTCAGTTGATGGGCCCTCTGCGGCCTCGAACCATCCCTCCTCGGACAGCCGTGTGGACGTGCTGAAGGACGCGGCCCGAGATCGAATCCTCGTGCTGGACGGGGCGATGGGCACGATGTTCCAGGACCTGGATCTCGGTGAGTCCGACTACAGGGGAGATCGCTTCAAGGACCATCCCCACGACCTGAAGGGAAACCACGACATCCTCGTCCTCACACGGCCGGATGCGGTGGAGGAGATCCATCGGACCTACTTCGATGCCGGGGCCGACATCGTCGAGACCAACACCTTCAGCGCCACGTCGATCGGGCAGGCGGAATACGGGCTGGGGGAGGTGGTGCACGAGCTCAATCGAGAGGCAGCGCGTGTCGCCCGTCGGGCCGCGGACTCCGTCGAGGCGGCCGATCCCGGGCGACCACGGTTCGTCTGTGGCGTTCTGGGCCCGACAAATCGGACGGCCTCGATCTCACCCCGCGTCGAAGATCCGGCGTACCGGGACGTCACGTTCGATCAGCTCGTCGAAGTCTACGAGGAACAGGCGCGCGGATTGTTGGATGGAGGGGTGGATCTGCTGATGGTGGAAACCATCTTCGATACCCTCAACGCGAAGGCGGCCCTCTTCGCTCTCGGAAGGCTCTTCGAGGAGACCGGGCGGGAGGTGCCGATCATGGTGTCGGGGACGATTACCGATCAGGCGGGACGGACCCTTTCCGGCCAGACACCCGAGGCCTTCCTGAATTCGATCCGGCACGCCCGCCCCTTCTCGGTGGGCCTCAACTGTGCCCTGGGCGCCAGACAGCTGACGCCGTACCTGGAGGAGTTGTCCAGGACGGCAGATACGCTCACGAGCTGCCATCCCAATGCCGGTCTTCCCAACGAGTTCGGGGGATATGACCAGACCCCGGAGGAGATGGCCCGACTGATCGAGGACTTCGCTCGACGTGGGCTCGTGAATGTGGTGGGTGGCTGCTGTGGCACCACGCCTGAGCACGTGAGTGCGATGGCGGAAGCGGTCTCCGAGTACGAGCCACGCGCGGTCCCGAAGAGGGAGCCGCTCTGCCGCCTCTCGGGACTCGAGCCGCTGAATATCGGGCCGGAGCTGAACTTCGTGAATGTCGGAGAGCGGACGAACGTTACCGGCTCCAAGCGCTTTCGGACCTTGATCAAGGAGGAGCGCTTGAGTGAGGCGCTCGACGTAGCCCGCGATCAGGTGGACGGGGGGGCCCAGATCATCGATGTCAATATGGACGAGGGGCTGCTCGATTCGGAGAAGGCGATGGTGCACTTCCTCCGCCTGATGGCTTCGGAGCCCGAGATCTCCCGGATCCCGGTGATGGTGGATTCCTCCAGGTGGGAAGTGCTCGAGGCCGGGCTCAAGTGCCTCCAGGGAAAGGGTGTGGTGAACTCCATCTCCCTCAAGGAGGGTGAGGAGGACTTCAAGGAAAAGGCGCGCACGATCCTCGCCTACGGCGCTGCCGTGGTGGTCATGGCCTTCGATGAGGAGGGCCAAGCCGATTCGAAAGAGGACAAGGTGCGTATCTGCGCTCGTGCCTATCGCATCCTCACCGAAGAGGTGGGCTTCCCCCCGGAGGACATCATCTTCGACCCGAACGTCTTCGCGGTGGCGACGGGCATCGAGGAGCACAGGGGGTACGCAGTCGCCTTCATAGAAGCCGTGCGCGAGATCAAGGAAACCCTGCCACGGGCTCTTACCAGCGGCGGGATCTCGAACCTCTCCTTCTCCTTCCGGGGAAACGCCGTGGTGCGGGAGGCGATGCACGCGATCTTCCTGTACCACGCGATCCGAGAAGGATTGGACATGGGAATCGTCAATGCCGGCGCCCTGCCAGTGTACGACGAGATTCCCGACGAGCTCCGGGATGCAGTCGAGGACGTCCTGTTCGATCGCAAGGAGGAGGCCACCGAGCAGCTCCTCGAACTCGCTGAACGCCACAAGGGGGAGGGAAAGCGGAGGGAGGAGGATCTCTCCTGGCGGGAGAAGCCGGTGAAGGAGCGGCTGACGTACGCGTTGGTGAAGGGGATCGACAAGTGGGTGGAGGAAGATGTCGAGGAGGCCCGCCAGCAAGCGGACCAGGCCCTCGAGGTGATTGAAGGTCCGTTGATGGACGGGATGAACGTCGTCGGAGACCTCTTCGGCGACGGAAGGATGTTCCTTCCCCAGGTGGTCAAGAGCGCCCGGGTCATGAAGAAGGCCGTCGCCTATCTTCTCCCCTTCATGGAGGAGGAGAAGCCGAAGGACGAGGTCGACAAGGGCAAGGGAAGGGTCTTGCTTGCGACTGTGAAGGGCGATGTCCACGACATCGGGAAGAACATCGTCGGTGTTGTCCTGCAGTGTAACGGCTACGACGTGGTAGATCTCGGCGTGATGGTGTCCTCCGAGCGGATCCTCGAAGCCGCGCGGGAGGAGGGGGTGCACATCGTGGGGCTCTCGGGGCTCATCACCCCCTCCCTGGACGAGATGGTCCACGTGGCCAGCGAGATGGAGCGGCAGGAGTTCCGACTTCCCCTTTTGATCGGGGGTGCGACCACTTCCCGTGCCCACACGGCGGTCAAGGTGGAGGGGCGCTATACGGGTCCCACGGTACACGTACTGGATGCATCCCGCGCCGTTGGAGTCGTCTCCAGTCTCCTCAGTGCCCGGGATCGCGACGGGTTCGTGGCCCGCACCCGGGAGGAGTACGCCCAGCTTCGGGAAAGGCACGAGGGCCGTCGGGAGAAGGCTTCCCTCCTCCCAATCGAGAAGGCACGGGACAATCCCTTCCCGATCAAATGGGACGGGTACGAACCTCCCCGGCCTCGCACGACGGAGCTGCAGGTGATCTCCGACCAGTCACTCGAGGAGCTGCGCGAATACATCGACTGGACGCCCTTCTTCCAGGCGTGGGAGCTTCGGGGTAAGTATCCGGACATCCTGGAGGACCCGGACCGGGGAGAGGCGGCCACGAGCCTCTTCAACGATGCGCAGGAGCTTCTGGACGAGATCGTCGAGAAGAAGCTCCTGCGTGCACGGGGGGCCGCCCGGCTCTGGCCGGCCCAGGCGGTCGGCGACGATGTGGAGCTCTACGTCGACGAGGGGCGCGACCGGGTCCGCGCGCGGATCCATACTCTCCGGCAACAGTTCGAGAAGAAGGGGGAACGGGCCAATGTGGCGCTGGCGGATTTCGTGGCGCCCGGGAGCTCCGGGGCCCAGGATTGGGCTGGAGCTTTCGTGGTGACTACGGGGCTTGGGCTGGAGGAGATGACGGCGCGGTTCGATCGGGAGACCGACGATTATCGCAAGATCCTCTCGCAGTCGCTCGCGGACCGGCTCGCCGAGGCCTTCGCCGAGCGCCTGCACGAGCGGGTGCGCCGGGAGTTCTGGGGATACGCTGCCGACGAGAAGCTCGACAATGCGGGTCTCATCCAGGAGCGATACGCCGGGATTCGACCAGCGCCCGGTTATCCGGCCTGCCCGGATCACACCGAGAAGGGCACGCTCGTCGAGTTGCTGAAAGCCGAGGAGACAGCCGGCGTCACCCTGACGGAGAGCTTCGCCATGTTCCCGACGGCCGCCGTCAGCGGCTGGTACTTTTCCCACCCCGACTCCTTCTACTTCGGCCTGGGTAAGGTGGGTCGTGACCAGGTGGAGGACTACGCCAGGCGAAAGGGCATGTCGCTCCAGGAGGCGGAACGGTGGCTGAGCCCGAGCCTCGGGTACGAGCCGGAAGCGAGGTCGGAGGAGGGCGATGCCCCCAAGGCCGGAAAAGTCGCTTCGGATGGGAGCGTGAAGGAAGGGGAGTCCACGTGAGCGAGCTCCGGCGGATGATTGAGGGGGGAGGTGTCTACATCGTCGACGGAGCGATGGGCACCCTCCTCTACGAGCGTGGCTTCTTCGTCAACGTTTGTTATGACGAGCTTAGCCTGACCCAGCCCGAACTCGTGAAAGGGATCCATCGAGAGTACGTGGAGGCGGGGGCCGACATCCTCGAGACAAACACCTTCGGAGCGAATCCGGTGAAGCTCTCGGGGTTCGGGCTCGAGGAGAGAACCGGGGAGATAAATCGCGTAGCCGCGAGGCTCGCGAAGGAAGCGGCTTCCGATCGGGCAAGGGTGGTGGGCGCGATCGGTCCCCTGGGAATCCGGATCGAACCGTGGGGCCCAACCTCGCGGGAGGCTGCACGTGGATACTTCGGTCGCCAGGTTGCGGGCTTGCTCGAGGGTGGGGTGGACGGATTCATTCTGGAGACGTTCTCCGATCTGAGCGAACTCCAGCAGGCGTTGGACGCGATCCGGTCGGCCAGCGACCTTCCCGTGTTCGCTCAGGTCACGATCGAGGAAGGCGGCCACACTTCTCACGGGACCGAGGTGGAGGTCGTAGCGCGGACCCTCGATGGGTGGAACGTGGATGTGATCGGGCTGAATTGCTCGGTGGGCCCGGCGGAGATCCTGGACGCCCTGGAGCGCATGGCCCAGGTGACCCGTCGGCCCCTTATCGCGCAGCCGAATGCGGGGCTCCCCCATCCAGTTGGTGATCGCAAGATCTACCTGGCCAGCGCAGGGTACATGGCCAGGTACGCCTGCCGGATGGTCGAAGCTGGGGCCCGCTTCGTGGGAGGGTGTTGCGGCACCACGCCAGAGCACACCCGTGCGATCCGGTTGGCAATCTCCGAGATGAACGAGCCGCGCACGGGGCTGGCCTCCTTCCGGAATCCGGTGGCCGACTCGGTTTCGTCCATCGAGGGCACGCCGCCCCATGCCGAGGTCACTTCCGCCCCCCTCGCGAGCCGGTCGGATTTCGGGGCGAAGCTGGCAACCGGGGAGTTCGTCACGACGTTGGATCTGCTTCCTCCACAGGGATGGAATCCCGAGGCTTTGTTGACGGATGCCCGGCGTGTGTCGGAGGCCGGAGTGGACGCCGTGACGGTGGTCGAGACTGGAACCGGCCTTCGGCGGATGGGTGCTCTTCCCGCAGGCATCCTCCTTTCCCGGGACACAGATGTCGAGGTGATCGTTCAATATGCCTGTCGGGACCGGAGTATGCACCGGATGATCTCCGATCTGCTGGGGGCTGCAGCCGCCGGGATCCGCAACGTTCTGGTGATGAGCGGAGATCTCACTCGCACGGGTCCGTATCCGGATCCGACCGCGGTCTTCGACATCGACGCCATCGGCCTGACGAACGTCCTACACCACCTCAACCATGGGGCGGACCCCGGGGGGCAGGCGGTGGATCCGCCGACGCGGTTCGTCGTGGGCGTCGCCCTCAATCAGGAGGCTGAGGATCTCGAGCGCGAGCGGAGCCGGTACCGCTGGAAGATCCAGGCGGGCGCCGATTTCGCGATCACCCGGCCCGTCTTCGATCCCCTGGCCCTGACATCTTTCCTCGAGAAAGTGGGGGAGCCCCGGATCCCGGTCCTGGTTGGGCTATGGCCGCTAAGCTCTCTCAGGGACGCGGAGTTCCTACATCAGGAAGTCCCGGGGGTGCGCGTTCCCCCGGAGGTCCTGGAGCGGATGGCGGAGGCGGAGAAGCAGGGGCCGGCGGCGGCCCGAGCCGAAGGAGTGCGTATCATTATGGAGGTCCTCGACGCCTTGCTGCCCGTGGTCCAGGGCGTGCACATCACTTCGACGCGAGGCGGAATGGAGTTGGGCCTCGAGGTGGCTGCGGAGGCCACCCGCAGGAAGAAGGAGGTGCATCATGTCGGTTGACCCGTCCGCTCCGGGTCCAGGGACCGTGGAATCCAGGACGGAGCCGGGCCGTTCCACCCCCTTTACGGAGGCGCTGGCTGCACCCGGGCCCCTCCGCACCGTGGAGCTGAGGCCTCCACCGGCGGGACTCTCGAGCCGGGAGTCTCTGGACCATTGGATCGATGTCAACCGTGCCGTGAGGGCCCTTCTCAGGGCGGGGCGCTTTGTCCTCTTCACCGACGACGCGGTGGGCGACAGGGAGGAGGAAAGCCTCCGGCATCTCACGGCCAACCTGGGTCCGGATGTGAACCTCTCGCAGGTCGTTCCATTTCTCACCTGCAAGCACACTCTCGAATACTGCCTCCTCTTCGCTCGCAGAGCGGCCTCCCACGGGCTGGGCGCGGTGACGGTGACCGGAGGCGACCGGGATGTGGGACCTCCGCGCTGCCTGCCTCGGTCCCGGGATCTGCGGGCCCGGATTCGGGAGGAACGGGGGGTGGACCTCCCGCTGGGAACGTGGGTGAACCCCTACCGGGATGCGACGGAGCAGGTCGAGCTTCTCCTCGATCCCGAGCATGAGGCGGACTACTTCTTGACCCAGATCGTCTCGCATCACGATCTCGAGCCCTTGGACCGCTTCCTGGACGAGGCGTCGCGCCGGGGCGTATCAATGCCCGGTCTGGTCGGGGTGTTTTACTACCGGAGCGCGAACCGGACCACGCTCGAGCGACTGGCGAACTTCATCCCGGTGCCGGAGGCGGAGCTCTTGCGGGAGTTCGAAGGGGGCGCATCGCCCGAGCTGGTCTGCGCGCGAACCCTGAGGAGCCTGGAGGAGCGGGGAGTGCAGAAGGTCTACGTGAGCAACTTGCAACTCAGAGGGGCAGAGGCCACCCTCTCGAGGATCGAGGAGCTGATTTAGGAGGTTGTTCGAGATGGGGAAGGGGGCATCCGGGGCCGGAACCCTCGAACCGGCATTGGTGTCGAACCGCTAAAGACGGTTCGCAGCGTTCCTCCCGACTCGAGGTTTCTCACCAGCCATGGATATCCCTCCCGAGATCGCCTTTCGCAACGTCAACGCCACGCCGGAGCTGAAGCAGAGAATCCTCGACGAAATCGACAAGCTCCAGACCGTCTACGACCGAATCGTGACGTGCCGGGTCATGGTGGAGGAACCCAACCCGCGAACTTCAGGGAAGCTCTACCATGTTCGCCTGGAGGTGAGCGTACCGAGCGGCCAGGTGATCATCAACCGAGACCCACCCGAGGACCCGGCGAGCCACGACCTCGGGCAGGCAATCACCCAGACCTTTGACCGGGCGTGGCGAAAGCTCAGGGAGCTGAAAAACCAGCAGCGTGAGAGGCGCAGCACCCGAGGCCTGCCGCCCCACGGACGGGTTGTTCGGCTGCTCGCGGATGAGGGCGGCTCCCGCTACGGGTTCCTCCACTCGGGGGACGGTCGGCAGATCTACTTCCACGAGAACGCACTCGTAGACCTGGACTACGACGATCTGGAAGTGGGTATGGAGGTGCGATATGCGGAGAGTTCGGGCGATCAGGGACCACAGGCGAGCAGCGTGGCTCCGTTGGGCGAGGAGAAGCTCGCCCCGGATCATCGGGACGAGCTTCCCCTACGCAGTCAGCCGTAGCCGTCATCCGTAGCCTCAGGTATCGTCGTGTCCGGCCTCGATCGCCTGACCTTCGACGGAGATTCGCACCTCGTCCCCGACCAGGACCCCACCGGTCTCGAGCGCCTGATTCCAGGTGAGACCGAAGTCCTTTCGGTTCACCCGCGTTTCTCCACGGAAGCCGAAGCGCTGGTTCCCCCAGGGATCGATGCCCTCCCCGAGCTTCTCGACGTCCAACTCCACGGTTTTCGTCTGGTCGCGGATGGTGAGCTCACCGCGGAGCTTGAAATGACCGTCTCGACCCTCCTCCAACCCGATGCTCCGGAAGCGGATCTTCGGGTATTCGTCTACATGGAAGAAGTCCTCACTCCGGAGGTGGTTGTCCCGGTCGTCGTTTCTCGTATCGATCGAGGCGGTATCGATCTCCACCTCTATGGACGACTCGGAGAGATTCGCCTCGTCGATCTGGATCGTGCCTTCGACGCCGGAAAAGGAGCCCTTGACGGTGGAGATCATCATATGTCGAACTCCGAACTCCACGTGAGAGTGGGCGGGGTCCAGATTCCAGGTGGTCGGTCCTGCGGCGTGTTGGGTCTCGATGTTGCTCATCGGGGCCTCCCCTGACTGGTTGGGCGAGAGTAGTTTAGCACTGAGATAATAATCGAAAAAGTTGGAGGCGAGGCCATGTCCTCGCCTCCGGCGCCTGAATGCTTCAGCACTAAGATAGCGGGTCCAGTGGTATCGTCAAGGGGGGGACTCTCGGGTTCACCGGTTCAGGAGGGAGCATCCCGCGCACCCTTCCCCAACCGCTTCATGAGATCGGTAGCGGTCTTTCGCTCCTCCGGGGAGAGAGCATCGACGAGACGGGCGAGGCACCGTGCGTGCTCCGGGAAGATGCGATGCATGAACTCGATCCCTTCGGCGGTGAGGGCGGCGTAACGCGCCCGACGGTCCTCGGGACACTCCCGGCGCTCCACGAAGCCGCGGTCGGCGAGGCGGTCCACCAGATAGGTGATCCCTCCACTGGAAGCGAGGATCTTGTCTCGGATCGCCCCGAGGAGGAGGGGGCCCTTGTGATAGAGGACCTCGAGGACGGCGAACTCAGTCAGCGTCAGACCGTGGCGGGCGACATCCTCGCGGGCGCCCTGATGGAGCGCGGCGTGTGCACGAGAGACCACAGTAAAGAGTTTGAGGGCATCGGCAAACTGCGGCTCGACCTGGCCCGGGGGGAGGTCGTCCGTGTTGACCGCGTGGGGTTCGTGGCGACTCATGATGGAGATGCTGCCTTCCTGAGCTGATGTGGTCCAAGTTGGATATTCAACGATATCGGCCCTTGGCCTTGTGACGGATCCGGAAGAAGGCGGAGGATTCCAGCCCGAGCCCCTGAGTACCCAGAAGCCAGCGATATGTGCGGTCCTCCCATGTATTTCCGAACTTCGGTGCGGGCCGCTGATACACCCTGATGCCGGCGCAATACCCCACGGCCCTCGCCACATCGCCTGGAACGATCTGAAATCCGCCCACCGCCCTGTCCCGAAACTCGGGACGGAATCGGGACCTGTCCAGATCCAGGATTGCCGGCTCACCCTTTGCCGCCACGACGATTGGATCGTCGCTGTCCAGTAATTCCGTGACCTGGTGCTCCCTCGGGTAGGCCAGGAGGGCGGGACACCTGCGAAGTTCCTCCGACAACTCGTCGAGTGCCCCGTCCTGGAAAGTGACGTCGCAATCGGCGAACCAGACCCAGTCCGCCGGCGTGGCTTGGGCCGCCAGGTTGCGGCCGATCGATCGCCGAAAGAGTCGGGGAGGTGTCAGCGGCCACCAGTTCCAGGTCACGTTGGGGACTTCCTGGGTCCCGAAGAACTCCAGGACGCGCCGGGTGCCCTCATCATCCTCGCTGTAGAAAACCGTCATCCGCACCGGTGTGTCCCGGGGAGGGTTCAGGACCAGCGAACTGAGCTGATAACTGAGAAAGTGCTCGTATCGCCAGCAGTGGCTCACGAGCTCCAAGCGGTACCTTCCACCTTCCGGTGGACCTTCGGATCGGTCCGGAAGGGGCGGGGCGAAGGGCCGACGAGGGATTATTCCGCTCGCTGCGACCCGGAAGAAGAGCTCTTCGACCTGGTCCCGGAAGCGTCTCAGCGGTCCCCTCCCTTGGCGTGGCCTCGAAGCGGGATCGACGGAGACAATCGGGGGGCGATACCGTTTACAGACAGAGATCTCTTGAGGTGGTTGAGCATAACGATGCGTTTCGGGTCCGGATCACGGTCGACGGAACTCGCTTGCCCGAGGTGTCACGATTGCGTCGTTCATGGCCAGGCCCCGGAGGACGCATCCCTTTCGGCACCTCCGGCTCGAGCCCACGACGATAGAGTATACACCTCCAGGGGGCCGGGGGCACCCGGGCTTCCCAACGCGAATCGAAGACGCATCCTGGGTCCGGTGTCTTGAAAGTGTCTCCCTTCCTTGCCTATCGCATTCGGCCGATGTGAAGGTTGATCGTAGCGGCTGCGAACGTCCTGATGCCGTTTATGTTCCCAGGAGCGCTCGCACTATTGCTGGGCCCAGGATATTGAAGTCATCAACCTGGGCGATGCGGAGCCCCTAGACGTGGTCGGGCCCCTAATAGGAGGCGGCCGAGCCCGCGGACGCGACGCGAGGTGATGCCCGGCAATCTGTTGTCCTTACTATGGGACTTTGCCCTGGGACGAGTCCATGAAAACAAGTCGGTTCATAATGGAGCAGGTCTTCAGGATGGTTCAGGGAGGAGCGGTGGGAGGGACTGGGCTAATCCGGAGGTTCAGGGGAGGAGGTGATCCGCAGGGCCTAGAGCAAGTCGGATCGAGACACTATGATTGGAGGTCGTGGGGAGCCGAGCTAGGACCACAAGCCTTCACGGGGTAAGGGAATCCTTCATGGACTAACATGGGTTAACGACAGCAAGAACTACCTCTTCGGGGCCATAGCTCAGTTGGGAGAGCGCCTGCTTTGCAAGCGCCATTCTGCCATCGGTATGCGCTGATAAGCGCTGGAAATGCTGGAAATACCCTCGGTGAGACTCGGTCAGAATCGGGGTGAATCGACGCAGTTTTTGGCACAGTTTTCGAGGGCATCTCTCCATCCCCCCTCGCGGAACCTCCGCCCATTGCCCCCCAGAAACCGCGCCCTGCCTTGATCCTCGGTCCCCCGGGGCGGTTCAGAGCCAGATGCCAGCAAGTCGATGAGCTTCACCGGGTAGATCGGGATGCGGTGCCTGAGGCGCCTCTCCCACGTTGGACGGACTTCGCAGGATTGTTCCTGCACTCCATGCTCTCAATTGTTGCCTTCGATGTTGCGCGTCCGATCTGGCAGGCGTCGGGCTGCCAATGCCCACCTCGAAAATACCCGCACGCTCAGAGCATTGCCCGGGGCGCGTCCGTACACCTACCCCACGACCCGAGGTGCACAGAGGAGATCCCGACCGCCGCCGGGCGCTCCGCCAGTGTTCCATGACGCGTCACCGCGAACATCCTTTGCCACCTCCTCCGCCACGCGCTTCCTCGAACAGGTGACCGACCACCTCTCCATCCAAAACCTCCTCGGCCACGTCCTCGGCCGCGTCGATTCCCGCACGACCGTGACCTCCACACATGTCAGCAGGGGTGAACTGGACCGCAGCCGCAATGCGATGGACTGAGACTGGGCCTCATGTCCTTGCCCGAGCGGTGAAGCCGGTCCACTATGGCGTTGGGAGTCGAGGAGGGAGTCGGCGGGGAAACGGTCACGGTCGGACACGCATGGCGCCGTCGCACTCTGTTCGCAAACCGATGAGCCGTGCGACTTCAGGACGATGAGGCAGGGATGAAAGAGATGAAGGGCATGAAGACGATGAACAGGAATGCAGTGTGGAGGTGGATGTGCCCCTGGACGTGCCGGGCGAGTCGGTGAACGGCCGGATGCGCCGGCTGTTCGTCTGCTGCACGGCGGCATTT
>SLFU01000034.1 GCA_007124095.1 Gemmatimonadota bacterium | reverse complement strand
GGAACCGTGAGCTTCCTGGCGCCGAACGCCCGAGACCGCCTGCTTCCATTGGCCGAAGAGGCGTGGGAGACCCTCGGCGGCTATTTCCGGGGCCAGCTCCTGGTTGCGCTGTTCGACGCCGTCCTGATCGGCATCGGGCTCCTGGTGCTGGGGGTCCCCATGGTCATCCCCCTTGCGGGGCTCACCTTCATCGGGGGTTTGTTTCCGATCGTGGGGGCGGTCGTCGCCGGGGCCTTGGCCATGCTCGTGGCGTTCGCCCATGGAGGATTCGCCCTGGGGCTCGGCGTTGCCGCCATCGTCCTCGCGGTTCAGCAGGTCGAGAGCAACGTGCTCGCGCCCGTGATCCTCAGCCGGGTCGTCAACCTCCAACCGTTGGTCGTCATCCTCTCGGTCACATTGGGAGGGATCGTACTGGGAGTTCTCGGTGCGTTCCTCGCCGTGCCTGCCGCAGCCATCGCGAAGCAGGTGGTCACCTCCTTGCGGGACGGACCCGGAGGCGTGGACGCCGGGTCCGCGTCGTGAGGTCCAAGGGCAAGATCGAGGACGGCGACATGCTGATTGCAGCCCTCGCGAAGGACTCGGACGTCGAGCCGCTCCACGGCCGTCCGCAACCGCCCCTCAGGGAAGCTCCGACGCCTCCCGGGGCCGTCCATCTGCCTCGATGAACATGACCTGGCGCCGGGGGTAAGCCGGCTTGATCCGTCCTTCCTGGGCAGGGTCGTTGAAGGCCTCCATCGCCGCCTTGGCCAGCTGCGATTTCCAGATCCTCCGTTCGCGGGCATTGACCAGGTACCGGACGCTCAAATCGGTCCAGGAATCCGCAAGGGAAACGAAGACCCGCGGCCCTCGGGGGATTGAACTCTCCAAGCGACGCTCGCGGAGGATCGTCTCGTAGGCCGCAGCCGGTTCCGCCATTCCTTCTCCCAGGACTTCCTCGGCGACGTCGCGCAGGACCTCCATGGCATGTCCCAGGTCCGAATCATTCGCAACGGGAATCGTCAGTTCATCCCAGACGAATGGAAAGTCGCGCGTGAAGTTCACGATGCTGCCCGTCAGGACCTCGTTGTTCGGGAAGGTGATCATTCGCCCGGTAGGCTGTTCTGCGGTGACGGACACTCCTTGGCGCCCCGGGCCGCCGATCTCCCAGACCGTCGTGGTGAAGAAATCGATGCGGAAGACGTCGCCCATCACCTCCCCCACCGCGACCCGGTCCCCGACACGGTAGTAACCCCGCATTCCGTTCATCAGCCAGCCGGTGAAGCTCTCGATGGGGGTTTGAAGTGCCCACGAGAGTGCGAGCCCGATGAGCCCCAGGGAACCCACGAGGGCCCGCACGTCACCCACGAGGACGCTCACCGCGATACCCAGGGCCAAGAGCCAGATCATGACGCCAGCCAGCGCCGTGAAGGCCTGCGCGCGTTCCCATTGCCTGAGGGCCCGCCGGAGTAGGGGACGAAGCGCCCGGGTCAGGAGCCATGCGAGCATCAGCACGAGCCCGGCCACGATGTACCGCGGAAGGTTCCGGACGAAGGCGTCCCACAGCGAGATCGCGGTCTGGCGTGCCTCTCCCAGCACCTCGCCGACCATCTCGCCAGGGTCGAGCGGTGGCGGTGCCTCCACTTGTTCCGGCTGAGGTTGGGGTTCCTCGACCTGCGTCTGCCCCAACACCGGAGCCGTCTCGATGGCCTCCACGTCGTCGAGCCCGAGCGAGAGGAGCAGGAGTCCAGTGATGGCTACGGCCACGATACTGGCTTGCCGGTTGCCGCGAAGGCTCCGTCGTGCTCCCCGGACCGCCCCCCTTGCGCCGGGGCTTCCGCTTCGCCTTCCGGAGGGGGGGCGCCGTCCGCGGACGCGTCCGCGGCGCATCGGGCGGCCGGCTCGGGGAATTCTACTCGAGATGCGGGGGGCTGACATGCGACCGGCTCCGGACAGGTGGTTGGGGGTGGATGGAGGCGGACGGCGTTAGTTGCAAACCCCGATCCATCGACTCCGGTCCGGGCGCCTTGCCGAAACGGGGCCACGAGTGGCCATTGCCCTGCCTGCGAAGGATGACGGGGACCAGCGGCGTGTTGCCGCGATCCCGGCGGAGTCAGTACACCCGGCCTGAGTGGATGACCCGGAGCGCCGACGCGTGAGCGCGCTCCAGGTCCAAGCGGTCGGGTCCCGGGGGGTCGCCGGAGAGCCCTGCTCGCAGCACGAGGGCCGCATGCTGCTCGAGAATCTGTCGCTGCTCGTTGCTACTGACCTGGCCCCCGATGCTTTCCAGCGCCTCGAGCATGCGGATCAGGACCGCCAGCGAGCCGTCGGCATTCTGCCGAATCTGGTTGAATCCGGAGTCGACGAATCCGCCGAATGACGATGTGTCGGCCACGATTCGAAGGTGGCCATCGTCATCGAAGCGATGGCTCCCCGGAAAAGTCCGCCCGGAGAGGCGGCAAAGCAGCGACGAGATCCGGTCCACACAGTTCATGGCGGTGAAGGGGTCATTGATGCCGGTGGAGAGCGCCCGCACGGCGACCTCCACGAGCTGGAGGATGCCGAACTCCGCGTCCTGCTGCAGGGATCTCGATCGCCCGAACACAAAGATCTCCCCTACGTCGTGCAGCAGTCCCGGGTCCAGGTCACCGTCCTTCCAGACACGGGCGATGATGCCGCCGTGGACGACGAAGTCGCCGGGTCTCGCCCGCAATCGAATGACCAGGTCGTGCTTTACCGCGAGATCCATGAGCTCCTCGTGGTCCACGAGCTGGAGGTGGTCCCCTCTTGTGGCGTGTACTGCCTTTGCGTCGGCGTCGAAACGCGTCGGAAGAGCGGCCGCGCCCGGGTTCTGGTGTTCCGGACGGTCGCCATCCGGACCCTCCCTCCCCATGACACCAGGGAAGAGCCGCTCAATGGCATCCTCGGTCTCCACCGCGATGGAACGGACGACGCTGTCCGCTTGGATCGAACTCGCCACGTGGTGAATGAAATAAATCAGAACTCCCACGCTCACGAAGACGAGGAGGATGCCCGCGGACATCGCCAGGGGAGGGACGAACTCCGCGTCGTCCACGCCCCGGACCGTGCGCAGC
>SLFU01000152.1 GCA_007124095.1 Gemmatimonadota bacterium | reverse complement strand
GCTTCGTAGCGACCCCGTCTTCGGCACGTGGGAGCCTTCGCAGGTCGGAAAAACCATTGGCGGAGCGCCCCCCCCTGTTGTATCCCTATCAAGGCACGCAGATTGGACGCGCAGAAACACAGCGTGGCGGAAGGGTCCGGGGTCCTGCCAAGCGGGAGACTCGGACACTCAATCCGACCCTCTTGCAGGAGCCCACATGGAGATTGCCGTCCTGCGGGAACGGCACCCCCTCGAACGGCGGGTCGCCCTGGCCCCCTCCCAGATCTCTCCCCTGGAGGCGCTAGGCATCCAGGTGCGGGTCGAAGCCGGAGCGGGGACGCGGGCCGGCTGGAGCGACGAGGAGTACCGAGCTGCGGGGGCGCGGGTCGAGGACGACCTCGGCGCCCTCCTCGAGGACGTGGCCTGCGTCCTCAAGATCCGGCCCCCGAGAGACGGATCGGACGGGGAGGCCGACGAGGTCGCCCGTCTTCCCTCCGGCTCCCTGCTGATCAGCTTCCTCTCGCCCGGGGAACCGCCCGGGCTCCTGGAGGCGCTGGCGTCCCGCGAAGTCTCGGCGATCGCGATGGAGCGAATGCCCCGCACCACCCGGGCGCAGCGCATGGACGCCCTTTCGTCCCAGGCCTCGGCGGGCGGGTACCGGGCCGTCCTCCTGGCCGCCACGCAGCTTCCCCGGTTCTTCCCGATGCTCACGACCGCCGCCGGAACGATCCCCCCGGCAAAGGTGATCGTGTTGGGCGCCGGGGTGGCGGGGCTCCAGGCGATTGCGACGGCCCGGAGGCTGGGCGCCTCGGTCCAGGGCTACGACATCCGCTCGGCGGCGGCCGAGCAGGTGCGGAGCCTGGGAGCGACCTTTCTCGAGGAAGACGAGGAGGAGGCGGCGCTCGAGGAGGCGGAGACGGAGGGCGGCTATGCCCGGGCGCTCCAGGAGACGGAGCGGGACCGCCAGCTGGCCTTTCTCGCCCGGCACGTCCCGAAGGCGGACGTGGTCATCACCACGGCCCAGATCCCCGGGAGGCCGGCCCCCCTCCTCGTCACCCGCGAAATGGTGGAGGAGATGGCGGCCGGCTCGGTCGTCATCGACCTGGCCGGGGAGAGCGGAGGCAATTGTGAGCTCTCCCGGGCCGGCGAGACGGTGGAGCACGGTGGGGTGACGATTCTGGCGCCGATCGACCTGCCGGCGGGAGTGGCGCAGCACTCGAGCCGGATGTACGGAACCAACCTGACCGCCGTGCTGCAGCACCTCGTCGAGGACGGAGAGCTCCAGCTCGACCTCGAGGACGAGATCGTGGACGCCGTCCTGGTGACCCACGGGAGCACCGTGCGGGTCGAGCCCGCCGCGAAAGGGAGTTGAACCATGGGTGAATGGCTGATCGGCACCTACGTCTTCGTGCTGGCGATGCTGGTGGGATTCGAGCTCATCACGAGGGTGCCTCCGACCCTCCACACCCCCCTCATGTCGGGAGCCAACGCGATCTCGGGGATCTCCCTCATCGGGGCTCTCCTCGTGGCGGGCAGCGGAAGCGGCCGCATCGCGATCCTCCTGGCCGGACTCGCCGTGGTCATGGCGACGATCAATGTGGTCGGGGGCTTCCTCGTGACGGACCGAATGCTGCGCATGTTCCGGAAGGACTGATCCTCGAACCAGGCTGGATCCAACCGTGCCTCCACTGATCCTGGACCTCATCTACATCCTTTCGGCCGTCCTCTTCGTGCTGGGACTCAAGCGCCTCGGCTCTCCCGCGACCGCCCGAAAAGGCAACGGGATGGCCGCTGCGGCGATGCTCCTGGCGGTGGTGGCCACCCTCCTCGATCGCAGCATCGTGAGCTGGGAGGTGATTGCGGGCGGGCTCGTGACCGGAGCGATCATCGGGACGGTCCTGGCGCGAACCGTGAAGATGACCGCGATGCCGCAACTCGTCGGGGTTTTCAACGGATTCGGGGGGGGCGCGTCCGCGCTCGTGGCCGCGGCCGAGGTGCTCCGCGAGACCGGCCCCCTGACGGTCCCCCTCCCGGCAGGCATTTCCGCCGCGATCGGGATTCTGATCGGAGGCGTCACCTTTTCGGGGAGCTTTATCGCCTTCGGGAAGCTCCAGGGCTTCGTCACCGGTCGCCCCGTCACCTACCCCCTCCAGAGAACCGGGAACTTCCTCCTCTTCGTGGCCCTCCTGTCGGCTGCGGGCGTGCTCGTGACCGGGGGCTACGACCCCGTGGTGTTGGCGATCCTCGCGGGGCTGGCCCTGCTCCTGGGCATCCTCCTGGTGCTCCCGATCGGGGGCGCGGACATGCCCGTCGTCATTTCGCTCCTGAACTCCTACTCCGGTCTCGCGGCGTCCGCCGCCGGCTTCGTCCTCGGAAATCCCCTCCTCGTGCTCGCCGGGGCCCTCGTGGGAGCCGCCGGCCTCATCCTGACCCGGCTGATGTGCCGGGCCATGAACCGCTCCCTCGCGAATGTGGCCTTCGGGGCCTTCGGCGGGGGAGACGGGCCGGCCGCGGGATCGGACGAGGAGCGGCCCGTTCGGCGCACCACCCCCGAGGAGGGCGCTATGCTTCTGGCCTACGCCTCGTCGGTCGTGATCGTGCCGGGGTACGGGCTGGCGGTGGCGCAGGCCCAGCACGAGGTAAAGAAGCTGACCGACCTGCTCATGAAGAGGGGGGTCAAGGTCAAGTTCGCGATCCATCCGGTCGCGGGCCGGATGCCCGGTCACATGAACGTCCTCCTGGCCGAGTCGGACGTGCCCTACGATCTCCTGGCGGACCTCGACGAGATCAATCCCGAATTCCCCCGCACCGACGTGGCGCTGGTGGTGGGAGCGAACGACGTGATCAATCCCCTGGCCCG
Organism: Gemmatimonadota bacterium; assembly: GCA_007124095.1. GTDB lineage: Bacteria > Gemmatimonadota > Gemmatimonadetes > Longimicrobiales > Gaopeijiaceae > SLCK01. The sequence continues at coordinate 263 of SLFU01000152.1, read as the reverse complement.
GGACCCATCCAGCCCGATTGCGGGCATGCCGATCCTGGACGTCGACAAGGCGCGTAACGTGATCGTGATCAAGCGAAGCTTGAGCCCGGGCTTTGCGGGGATCGACAATCCGATCTTCTACGAGGACCGCACCCTCATGCTTTTCGCCGACGCCCGGGAGGCGATGGCGGAGCTGGCGAGGGAGGTGAAGGAAATCTAGAACGGACTCTCATGCCCTGCGGCGGGCCTTCCATGTCGAGCACCGCCTCGGGCGCCGGGGAGCG
>SLFU01000240.1 GCA_007124095.1 Gemmatimonadota bacterium | reverse complement strand
GTTAGCGCCGCTCCGCCATGATCTGCTCCGCCAGCTTGTCCGACACAGCCTGCAGGGAGGCCTCGTCCTCCTCGGAAAATGCGGCCGGCTCCTCACTGCCAATATCGATCTCTCCGAAGATCTCGTCCCCGGCCCGGATCAGCACCACCAGCTCGGAACGCACGTCCGGACTGCACTCCAGATAGTTCTCGATGGCCGTCACATCCGGAACGTTCTGGTTCGCCTTCTCTGCGACGGCGGTCCCGCAGACGCCGCTTCCGACCGGGATCTCAGCGTGCGGCACGGGGTCGCCCACGTAGTTGTGGAGCCAGAGCTCCTCTCCCGATTCCCGGAGAAGGTAGACTCCCACCCAATCGAAGCGCTCGTTCGAGCTGGCGATCTTCTTGACCGCGTGGCGCAGAAGGGCGTCCGAGAGAAACCCCTGGTCCCGCATCTCCTGGAGCTCCTTGACCAGCTCGCCGGCGTTCAGCATCGAAAACGTCATCCCCGAAAAAGACCCGGGGGGTCCGGCCTCGCCCGACCCCCTCTCAATTTTGTAACTTAGAGTCACTATCTTAATCGGCGCCGCGGGACCGAGTCAACGCGACCCGACCGGGCCGACACCGGTGAAAAGCCTGGCCGAGACCCCTTTCCCCGGCCCACGACCCTCCACCCCCGGAGCCAACACGAGATGACCGCAAAGCGTTTCCCCCTCTTCGCCTGGGGGGTCTTCGGTTACTCGATGCTCGTAATTCTGTGGGGATACTTTCTCCGGATCTCTGAATCCGGAGACGGTTGCGGGACCGACTGGCCGCTCTGCCACGGCGCGGTCGTCCCGGCCGCAGCGGAGTTCCCGACCTGGGTCGAGTTCATCCATCGCGCCTCGTCGGGGCTCGTCCTCCTGCTCGTGCTCGCAATGGCAATCTGGGCCTTCCGGGGGTTCCAGCGCGGACACGCCGTCCGGAAGGCCGCCGGGGCCGCCCTCCTCCTTACCATTACGGAGTCGCTCTTCGGGGCGGTCCTCGTCGTCTTCGGGTGGGTGGCCAGCGACGTGTCTACGGCCCGGGTCTTGATTCGACCCTTCCACGTGACGAACACCTTTCTCCTCATGGCCGCCCTCGTGCTCACTGCCTGGTGGGCGACCCGCCGCACCATCCGGGTCCCGGCGCTCCGTGGAAGGGAGCTGCGCCTGGTCGGCCCAGCCCTGGCCGGCGTCCTTGCGCTCGCGTGGACCGGGGCCTGGACCGGGCTCGCGACGACGGCCTTCCCGGCCGAAACACTTCGGGAGGGCATGGGTCAGTACCTGGACCCCGAGCACATCCTGATCCACTTACGGATGAGCCATCCGGTCCTGGCCGTCGGAGTCGTGATCCTGGTGGGAAAGCTGGCCCTCGAGACGCACCGTCGCTTCGAGGATTCCACCCTTCGCACTCTCTCCCTCGGGGTTGGGGCGCTTGCGGCAGTCCAGCTCGTCTCCGGACCGGTCACGGTGCTCATGATGAATCCGGTCTGGGCCCGCCTCCTCCACCTCTTCCTCGCCGACCTCCTCTGGATGGGGCTCGTCCTCCTGGGCGCCTCACTTCTCTCTGAGGCCCGGAGCGAAGCGAGGCCCGGAGTCAGGTCTCCGGCCCAGCAAGGGGCGACGGTCCCCCTCCCAGGGGTGGTGTCCGAAGGAGGCTGACCGCGCGCCCCCTCCTATTCCTGGACGAAGGTCGTGTCCGCGTCGAGGCTTCGCACGAAGCCGGCGATCAGTCGGGCGGCACGGAGGAGATCCTCCACCGAGACCACTTCATTCGGGGAGTGCATGTACCGGTTGGGGATCGAGATCAGTCCAGTCGGGACACCCGATCGTACCATGAAGATCCCATCGGCGTCGGTGCGGCTCGAGCGGGGCGCGGCCTGGATGGAGTGGGGAATCTCCTCCCGCTCCGCAACCTCCACCAGCCGCTCGAACACCAGGGGGTGCATGGCCGATCCGCGACTCAGCACCGGCCCGCCCCCCAAGTCGTGGGAGCCGAGTTCCTTCTTGTTGGCGTCCGGCACATCGGTGGAGAAGGTGACGTCCACCACGAGCGCAACCTGCGGGTCGAGGGCGAAGGCGGAGTTGCGCGCTCCCCCGCCCGAGTACCCGATTTCCTCCTGAACCGTCGCCACCGCCACGACTCCGGCCCCCGGGGGGGGTGTCTCGGCCAAGAGTCGGAGGGCCTCCAACACCACGTACGCGCCAACGCGGTTGTCGATCGCCCGGGAGGCGATCCGGTCGCCGGCGAGCTTCACGAAGGCCGGCGCCAGCACCATCGGGTCGCCGACACGCACTCCGAGCCCGGCGACCTCCTCCGCAGAGGAAGCGCCCAGGTCGACCCACAAGTCCTGGATCTCCGTAACCCGCTTCCGGTCGTCCGGCTTCATGAGATGGATCGGCTTCTTCCCGATCACCCCTGGTACATCACCTTCTCTGCCCAGCACCGTAACACGTTGTCCGACCAGTACTTGTGAGTCCCAGCCGCCGATTCCGTCCACGTAGAGGAACCCCTTTTCGTCGACATGCGTCACCTGGAGGCCGATCTCGTCCACGTGTCCGGCGAGCATCACGCGGGGGCGCCCCTCCGACCGAAGCGCGGCAAAGGAGTTGCCATGCACGTCCGCCCAGACCCTATCGGCGATGCCCTCCGCTTCCTTTCTCCACACCCGCGCCGCACGTGCTTCAAAGCCCGACGGCCCCGGTTCCCCAAGAAGTCGCTCCAGGAACTCGACCCGATCCTTCATGCACCCTCCCCTCGCCATTTCACGTGATCTGTTCGCCCCCTCCGTGGCAACGCGCCGCGGGCGGGCCGCAGCACGTGCTCGTCCTCCCCCGCTACTGAACGATCTCCCCGGGCCTCGGCGGCCGCTCGTCGTCGTCGTTCTCCTCGCCCGCCTCGGACGCGGGACCCGCCTCCGCGGACCGGTCCCAATCCCCGGGGGCCCGGTATCCACCGGCACGCCCCGCCATCGTGATCCGGATCGCGCCCCTCGCAAGCTCTGCCTCCCACCGTCTCCGCACCCACTCGTATATCGGTCGTCGGGAGACGGGGAGGAGGAGTGCGAACCCGACAACGTCCGTGAGGATCCCCGGAGTCAGGAGGAAGGC
>SLFU01000197.1 GCA_007124095.1 Gemmatimonadota bacterium | reverse complement strand
TGCGTGAGCTGCGGCAGCTCTGCGAAGCCGAAGGCCTTGGCGAAACCCATGAGGTGTACGAGCCCGTGTCCTACGATCAGGGCGAAGAAGAGCCATCTCATGGCGCGACCTCGATTTGGGGTTCAGGTTCAGGCGGCGGGCCGAGGCCCATCGGATCCTCGAATCCGGACAGGAGGACGATCCGGTCGTGCAGGATCTCCCCGATCTCCATGAGCGGCTCCCCACCCCCAAGGATCCCAGAAGCGCCATACTGTCCCGTTCGAGGGTCACGGCGACCTGGCACCTCCCTCGACTCCTCCGTACACGGGCAAGGAATTCAAGCCGTAGGCTAAGGTGTGTGCCGGGGAACCGACAGGCGGTCGTGCCGGGTCGGATCCGGGCACCGCCCTTGCATTGCCGGAGCGACCATGAATGCCGAGTCTGCATCTCCCCCGGAGACCTATGAAATCGAAGCCAACCCTCGAGAACGCCGTCGACCTCATCCGCAAGGATCCCGACGCCCAGCTCGCCGTCGCCTTTGCGGCGGCCTTCGCCTGGTCGATGGGGTTCGCACTGGGATTCGTCCTGGGTGAACGGGAGGGTGCCCGGTATGGCGGGGCCGAACCATCCGATGACGCCTGACTCCACCGCCCGCCTCAGGCGGTGGCGAGACGTCCTCCTTTTCCTCGCCTTCTCTCACGGGTGGACCTGGGGGTTTTGGGCGTTGGCCGGCACGGTGGGCGAAACCGTCTGGGAGTGGCCCGCCTCCCTCCTTTTCTACGTGGGGGGCGCGGGGGTCTTCCTTGGGGGGTGGGTGATGACGTTCCTCGTGCACGGACGCGAGGGACTGCGAGATCTGGGCATGCGGATCGTGGATCCCCGGCGGATCCCAGTGAGATGGTGGGCCCTCGTTCTCCTCCTCTTTCCGGTCCTGACCGTCGCGGCCTCCTTCGGCGCCATCGCCGCCGACGTCACCCCGGTGCCCCTGGATCTCCAGGGCGCCTGGGCGCGGCTCCTGGACCCCACCTCCTTTGCAGCCTTCGTGGTCTTCATCCTCATCATCGGTCCCCTGCCCGAGGAGATCGGGTGGAGGGGCTACCTCCTGGACCGCCTGCAGCTCCGGTGGAACGCTCTTGCGGCTAGCCTGGTGCTTGGCGTGATCTGGTGGAGCTGGCACCTCCCCCTCTTCGCCTTGCCTGGATACTTCGACGCCTTCGGGCGAGCCTCGCCCGCGCCGTGGGACTTTCTCTGGGGGATCCTCCCCGCCGCCGTGCTCTACACCTGGGTCTACAACAACACGGGCCGGAGCGTCTTGGCCGTGATTGCTCTGCACTTCATGCACAACTTCACCGGCGAGTTCCTGGGGATGGACGACCCGGTTCGACCGATCCGTCTCGTGCTAGAGTGGGGAGTGGCCCTCGCCGTCGTATTCTTCTGGGGGCCCCGGACGCTCCGGCGGGGCAGGATCGAGCCGAGGGCCTACCGGCACTGGGCGCCCTGAACGTCCGCGTCAATCACCGTTGGCACTGGAGGAGTCGTCCGGCACCCGACCCACGGCCTCGGTCAATGACTCCGCGGAGAAGGGCTTGGCCAGGAGTTGGCGGCCGCCGACGACGGCTTTGAGCCTCTCTCCCTCCAGGGTGTAGCCGGACAGGAAGATCACACCGAGGCCGGGATCCGCCGCCTGGAGGCGATCCGCCAGCTCCTCGCCGTCCAGCCCCGAAAGGTTGAGTTCGGTCACCAACAGGTCCGGGATCCCTTCCGACGCCTCCAGCGTGGTCAGAGCCTCCTCCGCGGAGGCAGTGGAAACCACCGCGTACCCCAGATTTTCCAGGATGCGGCTGATGGAACGGCGCACCTCGTCGTCACCATCCACCACCAGAACCGTGCGGTTTCCCCGAGCCGCACCATCGAGGCTGGGGGCGGCCTCGTCGGGGGTCCCGTCGGCCCGGGGCAAGAGGATCCGGAACGTCGTCCCCGCTCCTGGATTCGACTCGACCCTGATGAAGCCACCGCTCTGGCGGACGATCCCGTAGGCCGTGGAGAGACCGAGGCCGGTCCCTCCTGGCGGCGGTTTCGTCGTGAAGAAGGGCTCGAATACTCGAGCGCGAGTGATCTCGTCCATCCCGGTCCCGGTGTCCTGGACTGTCAGCACGGTGTAGTCCCCGGGGGGCACCGCTGGATCCTCAGGAGGATCCTGCGGGGATACGGAGACATTCTCCGTGGCGAGGACGAGGGTGCCTCCCCCGGGCATGGCGTCCTGGGCATTCATCGCGAGATTCATGATCACCTGCTCGAGCTGGACCGCGTCGATTCGCACTGGCCAGGCCCCGGGCTCGATCCGGGTCAGGAGCTCGATACGGCTCTCGAGGACGGGATCCAACAGCTCCACACTGCGCTCAACCACATCACCGAGGGAGCAGACCTCGACACGCAAGACCTGTTGCCGGCTGAAGGCCAGGAGACGTCGGGTGAGGAGCGCCACCCGGTGGGCAGCCGCCAGGATGGCCTCCAGATCGGTCCGGGTGTTCGGCTCGTCCCGGAGCTCTTCCATCAAGAGGTGCAAACCACCAGTAATGGCGGTGAGGGCATTGTTGAGGTCGTGGGCGACGCCCCCCGCTAGGCGGCCCACGACCTCCATCTTCTGCGCCTGCTGCAGCTCCTGCTGGATCTGGAGACGCTCCGTCACCTCATGGATCGTGGCGATCCGCACGGGTCGCCCGTCCACGACCGTATCCCGGGACCAGACGTCGGCGCTGAACACCGACCCGTCCTTCCGACTGTGTTGAACGGCGGTGGTCTTCCAGAAGCCGTGCGGGGCCTCGGACAGGACCCGTCGGGCATCCGCCCGGCCCTCGGGAGGACGAACCTCCAGCACCGGGAGGCCGACGAACTCGTCCCGCTCGTAGCCGTACTGCTCAAGGGCCGCCTCGTTCACGGCCAGGATACGCCATGACCCGTGATCGATGACCAGAACGGGAAGGGCCACGGCCTCGTAGATCTGGCGGTATTCCTCGATGGCCAAGGGGTCCGATGGGGTCACCTGCGGCTCCGGGTTGGGGTGACCGGGGAGGGAGGTTCATGCTTCGAGGCAAGAAACTTCGGCGGCCAACCTCGCCGAACCCCTTCTCCAACGCGAAAGCGGCGCTGGG
>SLFU01000059.1 GCA_007124095.1 Gemmatimonadota bacterium | reverse complement strand
GATTCGGAAGGTTTTCGGCCCTCGCCGCCCGGTTCGGGCCGGCCCATGACCTTCTTCCGCGCAACCACTTCCAGACTTCGAGGTCTCTCATGCGAGTCCGTACTGCAGTTGCCCTCCTCCCTGTGCTCGCCGTCGCGCTAGCCCTGACCGGGTGCAGTGACAGCGGCACCACCCAACCGGAACAGCAGGGAGGTCAGGAACCGCAGGGAGGTCAAATGACGGCCCTGATCGACGGTGCGGGCTTCTCGTCTGACTTCATCACGATAATTCGGCAACCCGGGATCATCGCGGTCAATGGCGCAGATTTCCAGATGCGGGCGATCGGTTTCCAGATTCCCGACACAGGGACCGGGACCTTCACCCTCGGTGCGGCGGAGCCGGTGGGCGCGGGGCTCGATATCGGCGACTCTTCCTGGGGTGCCGGAGGTGGTACGGGAAGTGGTTCGATCACGGTGACCTCTCGGACCGAGGCCCGCATGACAGGCACCTTCAGCTTCGTCGTGGAGGGCTTGACCGATGGCGCGGCTCCGGCGAGCCGAAGCATCACGAACGGTCAGTTTGACGTGGAACTTTGACGCGTTCAGTCCAAGCGGGCGCTCGCACCATCGATAGCCCTACCATCGGCGAACTGTGCCGGGCTGGGAGCGCCCGTCTGCTTCCGGGCAGGCTGACCTTCAGGGCGCTCCCGGCTCCAATCCCTCCGCTGCCGGAGTCAACGAGAACGGAGGATAGCGATCCGTAAGCAGGATCACGGCGTAGGAGACAACGCGGACGTGCCACCTCAGGACGCCTTCTACGAAGCGGAAGAGCGGCTCGGGATACCGGCCGGTGAAGAGGATCGCGAACCACGCGAGGATCACGGCGCCGACCGCGCCCACGGACAACACGATGAGGACGAGAACATGGGGGATTGCGAGGAGCCATTTGACGAGCGGCATCCACCGCCCGAGCTCTTCCTCGACGTCCGGATAGGGAATGTCGAGCACGACGGACTGGCGCTCGTCGGTGGAGGGATAACGGTCGTCCATGAGCGCCAGGTATGCGACTACGCGGTTTGCGAAGCGCAGGAGCTCCAGGTTCCAATCGTACCACCAGCGAGGGTACTTTCGGCGGAAGAGGATCATCAGGAGGGGGCCTGTAAAGAGGAGTCCCCCGGCGGTCCACGTGGGTCCACTCGCCTCACCTCCGCCGACCACGGTCGGTCCAAAGACGGACGCCAGCACGATCAGGATCGGGATGGCGAGGAACGGGCGCAGGAGAGTGCTCACTCTGTCGAGCTCCCGATCGGGATACTCTACGGAGAAGCGGACCGGATACGCCGTGGATTCTGGCATCGAGAGGCCTAGTCGGAGGTCGGTGAGATCGGGACAGCTGGCATCGTGCCGTAGAAAGCGAGGACCTTCGCGATGACCGGGACTCCTTATTCAAAGCGAAGTGCGGCGCGCAGTCTAGCCCCGTGAAGGGGTGTCCGTCCAGGATGATGTTCGGGCCTGTCTCCAGTTTGCGGCCGATCGGGAGTGTTGGCTTTCCTCCTCGCCTCCGGCCGCTCCGCGCGACGAGGAGGAAGAGGCGAGGTTGGACGCGATGAACGCGCGGGCTATGATGATCGTGCCGATCCCCAATTCCGAGTAGCGCGATACAGCGGAGGGCCCAGATGGCCGCACGGTACGAGCACACCCAGCCCGGTTACGTGACCCTCGGTGCCATGGGAGGTGCCGCTCTCGTGATGGTGGGCACGGCCCTCCGCACGGCTGCTGCGGCAAAGTTCCTACCCGGAGTCCTGATCCTTGGGGCCGCAAGCGCGGTTTTTTCAAGTCTGACCATCATGGTCACGGACGAAGAGCTCCTCGCCCGCTTCGGACCGGGAGTCACGGTGAAGCGGGTGAAGCTGGCGGACATCGAGTCGGTGGAACCGGTGCGGAACCCCTGGTACTACGGTTGGGGCATCCGCCTCACGCTCCGGGGCATGCTCTACAATGTCTCCGGCTTCGACGCGGTAGAGGTGCGAATGCGGACCGGGGGGTCCTTCCGTCTGGGGACCGACGAGCCGGATCGGCTCATCCGTGCGATCGAGGAGGCGAAGGACGCCGCCGACTGAGGGGCTTTCGGCCGCTCGGCTCTTACCACACCCCAGGAAATCAGCGGCAGGGGGATTCCGGTGCGGCACGCCCTGCACGATTCTCCGCAAGGCGATCGAACGATTTGAGCCCGGGGCTCGGCGCCAGCTTGGCGAGGTCGGAGTGACCGGACTGATTCTCGACAGGCACCGGCTGACCCGGCCCTGGTCGGGCGGGCCGAGACGAACGTTCGACTCACGGAGAATTCGACCTTCGGCCAAAGGGGCGCGATGACCGACGATAGCGCGAACCCGCGCCCCACCCCGGGATGGCTCATCGACGAGGTCGCGGCCTACTCCGAGGACGGGTTTTTCGGCGCATATGTCCTTCGGGCCGCCTGACCGGAAGGAGTTGGCCCAGTCCGAGCTGGTGGATCAGCTTCGGGCCCTCGGCGTTCGGAGGGGCGACGTCTTACTCGCCCACACCTCGTTTCGGGCCGTGCGGCCCGTTTCAGGTGGGCCTTTGGGTCTGATCCGTGCGCTTCGGGACGCGCTGGGTCCGGAGGGTACGCTGGTCATGCCGTCATGGAGCGGAAGCGACGGCAGGCCCTTCGACCCGGGGTCATCGCCCGCATCCCCGGATCTGGGTGTCGTCGCGGACACCTTCTGGCAGCTGTCCGGGGTCCGGCGGAGCGCCCACGCCTTCGCGTTTGCGGCGGTGGGACCGCGAGCCGCCGAGATCACCGCGGACCCCCTCCCACTTCCCCCTCACATCCCGGAGAGCCCCGTCGGTCGAGTGCACGACCTGGACGGCCGGGTGCTCCTCGTAGGGGTGGGACACGACGCGAACACGACCCTCCACCTGGCGGAGCTCCTGGCCGGTGTGCCCTACCGCGTCCGCCGGTCCTGCACCGTGCTCCGGGACGGCCGTGCGGTGCGCCTGGATTACGAGGAGAACGACCACTGCTGCGCTCGGTTCGCCCTCGCGGACGACTGGCTGCGGGACGAAGGATTACAGTCGGAGGGGCGCGTCGGGCACGCCCGGACCCGGTTGGTGGGTGCGCGGGACGTGGTCCGGGTGGCTCTCGAGCGCCTCGCGGACGCGCCGCTCCTCTTTCTTCATCCTCCGACCGCGGGATGCGCCGAGTGCGACGAGGCGAGGAGGAGTGTCGACGCGGTGGTGGATCCCGAAGCCGACACCGAGTCTACTGGCAGGTGACGATCCTCCGCGACGAAGCGTTCGCCCTCCAGACTGCCCCGGCGCCCCTCAGGACACGTCTAAATCAATCCAGGCGGACATTTCTGAATCAATACTACACAGCCCTAGCACCCTTTCTTGCCGCTCCCGGAGGGCAACCCTAGCTTCAAGACCGAACTGCCGGAAGGGTCGTTACATCCGAAACGATCACCGAGAGGAATGAGCCACCATGCAGAGAGCATTCCAGGAAGCAATCCACCCAGGCGTCTCGCGGCTTCACGGGTTCCGTCGAGTTCTCGCGGCTGCGTTCGTGGCCCTCGCATCCGCGTTGATGCTCGTCTCCTGTACGGAGGTGGCCGATTCGGAGGCACTCACCCTGTCCGCCGTTTCGAGCCGAGCCGATATGGTGAGCGGGGGTGATGTTCTGGTACGGATCGATGCTCATGAGACCATTGCCCTGGACGAGATCATGGTTCTCGCCAACGGGGAGGATGTCACCTCAACGTTTCAAGCTCTCCCGGATCGCCGTGCATTGCTTGGCCTCGTGGAAGGCCTGGAGCCGGGTGAAAACACCTTGGCAGCGTACAACGCAAGGACTCAGACGGGTGGATCGGCAGAGCTGACGGTCATGAATCACCCCATCACCGGTCCCATCTTTTCCGGACCCAAGCAGGATCCTTTTCTCTGCCAGACGGAAACGTTTCAGCTGGTGACCGGAGAGACCTTGGGGCCTGCCATCGACGAGCACTGCTCCGTGGCATCGCGGGTGGACTACGTCTACCGCACGGTGGACGGAGACCTTCGCCCGCTCGAACAGCTGGATGTCCTTCCGGACGACGTATCGGAGATCACGACTCTCGAGGGAGTTACCGTGCCGCACGTCGTGCGCGTGGAAACGGGAACGATCAATCGAGCGATCTACGAAACGGCCATGTTGCATAACCCCGTAGACGAACCCGACCCCGACCCGTGGACCCCCAGCCACGGTTGGAATGGTCGCCTGGTTTACTCGTTCGGCGGCGGTTGTAGGACGGGATGGTACTCGCAAGGAGACAATACCGGTGGGGTTCTCGATGAGTTCATCCTCGGGCAGGGATACGCCGTGGCATCCGCATCTTTGAATGTGTTCGGCAACAACTGCGACGACTTGCTCGCTGCTGAGACGATGATGATGGTCAAGGAGCACTTCATCGAACGGTACGGGCCCCCTCGATTTACAATTGGCTGGGGATGCTCAGGCGGCTCCTACCAAGTCCATCAGATCGGGGACAACTATCCCGGGCTCCTGGATGGCATCATTCCGGGATGCAGCTTTCCCGAAGTGGGCTTTGGGACCAGCATCAAGCTGGCCGACTCCCGCTTGCTCGATCACTATTTCACCACCGCCGATGAGGAAGGTGGAGTGACGTGGAGCCAGGAGGAGCAGCGTTCCGTGGCGGGGTTCGCGGTCTGGGAGAGTATCTCCAACATGAGTGAGGGAGCAGCCCGTCTCGATCCGGTGCCCACCGAAAACCGGACCTCCGCAGAATTCAAACCGGTCGTTCCGGAAGAGCTCCGCTATCACCCCGTTTCGAATCCCGATGGTGCCCGTCCCACCGTCTATGACCACGCCGTAAACGTCTATGGTGTGGATCCGGAGACGGGATTCGCTCGTCGGCCCCTCGACAACGTGGGACTTCAGTATGGACTCGAGGCACTCAACTCGGGCGAGATCAGTATTGAGCAATTTCTCGACCTGAATGAACGGATTGGTGGCCTGGACATCGATGCGAACGTCGTGGACGAGCGGATGGTCGCCGACCCGGATGCAACTCAGGCGGCGTATCGCACAGGCCGAATGCTCCATGGAGGAAATGGACTGGCAACCTTGCCGATCATCGACTACCGGGCCTACAGCGATGACCTGGAGGGGGGCGACATCCACATGATTTACCACCAGTTCTCTACCCGCTCTCGCCTGGTCAATGCAAACGGTCACGCCGACAATCACGTCATGCTCATAGAAGACTTCAGCCATGGCTTTTACAACACGGAAAGCGCCGTTCTCCAAGAGGCCCTGCTGCAGATGGATGAATGGTTGGTGAACCTGGAGAAGGATTCGTCTGAGGTTCCCCAGACTGCCGAAGTGCTTCGGGCCAAGCCGGAGAGCCTGGTGGACGCCTGCTGGACGGAAGGGGGGGAAAAAATCACGGAGCGACTGGCCTACGACGCTTCCGGACGTTGCAGTGAATTGTATCCTGCATTCCCGTCCCCGCGCATGGTAGCGGGCGGCCCTCTGTCCAGCGATGTTATCAAGTGTGCCCTGAAGCCACTCGACCCCGACGACTACGAGATCGAGTTTACGGACTTCCAGTGGAGCCACCTCGAAGACATCTTTCCCGAGGGTGTCTGCGATTGGACCGAGCCGGGCCAACATCAGCAGCCGTTGGCCACGACTTGGTGGGCTCATGGCAGGTGAGTCACCGCGGGTCCGTTACCCCTGATCGCCACGTCGAAAAGTGAACCATAAAATACAGATGGCCGTCCACGCCTGCGCCCGCCACGCCTGCGCCCATGGGCTCGTAACGATTGCGGCCGTGGGCCTCCTGATCGCCGCTTCGAACCCAACGCCGGTCACTGCACAGAGCGCTTCGAGCGCGGTGAATCGTCCGACTGCGCAGGCAGTGTATACAGAGGCTTCCCCGGTCATCGACGGTCGCCTGGACGACCCGGCATGGGAAGCCGCTCCGATCCTCTCCGACTTCATCCAGAACGTTCCACTCGACGGCCGTCCTTCGACGGAGCACACTGAGGTCCGGATCCTCTACGACGACGAGGCCCTCTACATCGGAGCGACGCTCCACGACACGAACCCCGCAGGAATCGTCCCCGGAGAAAGCCGTCGAGATGCGGACCTCACGGACGCAGATGCCTTCCTGGTCCTGCTGGACACGTATCATGACGGACAAAACGGCTTTGTCTTCGGTACCACTCCGGCCGGAATCGAGTACGATGGTCAGGTGACTCGAGAAGGTCAGGGCGGGGGTGGAGGCGGGCGTATGCAACGGGGTTCCGGAGGTGGGTTCAACATCAACTGGGACGGAAGCTGGGATGTGGCCGTATCCCGTGACGAGCAGGGATGGTATGCCGAGTTCAGGATCCCATTCTCGACGCTTCGCTATCCCGCCGGAGGCGTTCAAAGCTGGGGCCTGAACTTCTCGAGGAAGATCCGACGTAAGAATGAAGAGTCTTTCTGGGCGCCGATTCCACGCCAGTTCGACCTGAACCGGGTTTCCCTGGCCGGCACTCTCCAGCAGATCGATGCTCCCGCCCGTCGCTCCCTGACCGTGACGCCCTACGTGCTTGGCTCGGGACAACGCAACTTTCTCGCGGGGACCGGCACTGAATTCACTGCCGACGTCGGAGGAGACGCGAAATTTGGGCTGGGGCCCAACCTGACCCTCGACCTCACCGTAAACACCGACTTTGCCCAGGTCGAGGTGGACGATGAGCAAATCAATCTCTCACGCTTCAACCTCTTCTTTCCTGAAAAGCGTCCCTTCTTTCTGGAGAACGCGGGCACCTTTTCGGCCGGTACACCTCAGGCGGTCGAGCTCTTCTTCAGTCGTCGGATCGGGATCGAGGAGGGCCGAGAAGTGCCGATCCGTGGTGGAGGACGACTGACCGGACGTGTGGGAGGCACCACCGTCGGTCTCCTCTCCGTACAGTCCGGAGAGTTGGTCGCAGACGATCCCGTCTCAGGACAAAGGATGCAGGAGGCCCCCGCGAATCACTTTTCGGTAGCTCGCGCACTGCGTGAGTTGCCGAACCGGTCCCAGTTGGGTGCGATCGTCGTTTCCAGGCTCAACACCGGCGATACGGACGACTACAACCTCACCCTCGGAATGGACGGCCGGTGGGGAATCGGGGATGCCTTGACCACCAGCGGTTATCTGGCCCGCACGGTCACGCCCGGAATCGAAGGTGGGCAGGTGGCCGGAAGTGTGAGCGCTTCGGTGAGCACCTCCAGTTGGACAAGCAATGCCTCATACCGGAGGGTGGAGGAGGGATTCAACCCCGAGGTCGGTTTCCTTCCCCGGACCGAATACGAGTTCCGCTCGGGCATGCTCATGTACCGATACCGCTTCGAAAGGAACACCTGGTTACGGGAGCTTCGTCCCCATGTGGTCTACCGCGAACATCTCGACCTGGAAGGGTTTTCAGAGAGCCGCTGGCTCCACTTCGATAGCCACGTTGAATTCGAGAACGGATCCTTCTTCCAGCTTCCGGCAGTGAACTTCACCCGTGAAGGGCTGAAGGCTCCCTTCGAGATTTCACCGGGCATCATCGTCCCCCCGGGCACCTACGACAACTTCGACTGGGGCTTCGTCTATAATACGGACCTCAGCGCACCCCTGTCGGCCGAAGGGCAGATCGATATCGGTGGATTCTATGACGGCTTTCGGAAAGGCGGCGCGACCACTGTCAATGGTCGGATCGGTGACCAGTTCGTGGCGAGCCTTCGGGCGCAGTACTATGACGTGAGCCTTGAAGGCGGCGACTTCAACACGATGCTGCTCAGTTTGAGAGCCGCCTATTCGTTCACACCCAGGATCTACCTCCAATCCCTCGTCCAGTACAACGATCAGACCCGGACGCTCTCGAGCAACATCCGCTTCGGCTGGCTGAACACCGCGGGCACCGGGCTCTTCATCGTCTACAATGACCTGGAGCACACCGGACATCTCGACCGTACGGGAGTCCCCAGGGGGCCCATGGAGCGAAATCTGGTCGTCAAGTTCACCCGCCAGATGATGATGGGCTGGTAGGTCGGCGCTCGGTCAGGACTGCCGCTGATCCGGACTCGCTGCTACGGTCGGTATTCCCTCTTCTTCCGCACCGAGGGTCCTGAGCAAGTGCCATGTCCGCTCCAGATGGCGCCGCCCGGTTCGCAGGTTTCCAATGGAAAGTCGGAGCCACACCCGGTCATGCAGCCGGGTATGTGAGAGAAATACCTCCCCCGTCGCGTTCACCCGTTCCATGGTTTCCAGATTGAGAGTGTCCTGCTCCGCGCCCGTTAGCCCGGAAGGAGCACGCCGGAACACTACCGTGGAAAAGGGAACTGGAGCCGCCCGCTCCCATTCAGGGGCCTCGTCGACCCAGGAGGAAAAGGTCTGTGCCAGGCTCACATGGTGCCGGATTCGATCCCTGATGCCCTCCGCACCGAAGTACCGGAGCACGAACCAGAGCTTGAGTGCCCGAAATCTCCTCCCCAATGCGATCCCATAGTCCATCAGATTCGTGGTGACGCCGGCTTCCCGCGTCCGCAAGTATTCCGGGGTAAGGGCCAGGGCTCCCCTCACCTCCTCAGGAGAACGGGTCAGGAGCACTGAGCAGTCCACAGGAGTGAACAGCCATTTGTGAGGATTGAAGACCACCGAGTCGGCCTGCTCCCACCCGCGAAAGTGCCGTCGAAGCTCGGGCACCATCGCAGAGGCCCCGGCGTATGCGGCATCCACATGCAACCAGAGGCCGAATTCCTTCGCTATCGTCCAGATATCGTGAACGGGATCGGGCGACGAAGTCGACGTCGTTCCGACCGTAGCGACCACAGCTACCGGGCGAATGCCTGCCGCCAGGTCCTCTCTTATGGCAGCTCTGAGCGCGGCAGGCTCCATTCGGAATTCCCTGTCCGCCCCGATCTTGCGCACTCCCTCGTGGCCCAGCCCCAACATGATTCCGGCCTTGTCGATCGAGGAATGAGCCTCTTCTGACGCATAGATCCTTCCACGAGGCAGGGCGAACAGGCCTTTCTCACGAACTTCGGGATAGGCCCGGTGGCGGGCCGCAGCGAGCGCGGTCAGCGAGTTGGAAGACGCCGTATCCTGAATGACCCCGACAAATCCGTCCGGAAGGCCCAGGAGGACACGCAGCCAGTCCACGACGTGCTCTTCGAGCTCCGTGCCCGCTGGAGAGCTTCTCCAGACCATTGCATTGACATTCAACGCAGCGGCGAACAACTCTCCCAGAATTCCCGGCCCGGATCCGGTCACTGCGAAATAGCCGTGGAACGACGGGTGATTCCAGTGTGTCACGCCAGGGAGAATGGAGGTCTCGAAGTCCCGGAAGATATCTGTGAACGATTCGCCGGCTTCGGGAGCATTCTCTGGAAGTCGGGCGCGAAGCTCTCCGGGGCGGACCTGAGCCAGAACGGGATAACCCTCGACTTCGTCGAGATATCGAGCGATCCAATCCACTGCAGCTCGCCCCCACTCTCGAAACTCTTCGGGGGGCATGTCCGCCACATCGGGCGGCTCTGAACGTCGTGTGCCTGCCATCGTGGTTTCGGTCCTCTTTGACATGCGAAAGACTGCGGCTTTGGAAGCCGGTCGTTCAAGGATAACCGGGCCCGGAATCCGGAGTAGTTTGGGAGACAAACCGGTCGCAACGTCGGTCAGGCTAGAAAGCTACGAATCGGGAAAAGTAGCGCCACCCCTCCTTGAATCGACGGCCGTCAGGGGAGACCGCAGAAGTCGAGATCGTGGTAGTGGAGCCGAAGCGATCGGCTCTGCTTGACAGGCCAAGCCGTGTCAGGATATTTGCTCAGGATCGAGAGGGCGCCCCCTTGCCATCAGGCAGAGGGGCCCTCTTTTCATGCTGTCGCAACCTTGGCGCGTTCACGGCGTATAAGGGGTGTAGCGTGGGGACCGGCCAGCTCACGAGTCGACACTAAAACAGGCAGTTCAACTAGAACAGACGGTTCACTAGCTTTTTCTGTAGTCTGTGTTCAACAATACCTGGCGGGAGGCGTACATGTCTGCACGGTCCGGAATCAAATCAGCGATGTGCCTGTTGTTTGGGGCTTTCTTCCTGCTCACCCACACCGAGTCGTTGCTGGCCCAGAGCTCGTCGGCTCAAATCACGATCTCAGGGACCTCTACGCTCCGAGGGTGGAGTTGTGAGGGGCCCGGGAACATCGAAGCGTCGCCCGGCAACTCCGGGGAGGGCGTACACGGATTTCCGGACGGTCTGGCGGCGGCCGTCGTCACCGTTCCGGTGTTCGATATCGTCTGTGGAGAGGGAGATGAAATGACCGACCATATGCGGGAGGCTCTCCACGCCGACGAGTTTTCCGAAATCGTCTACCAGCTCGAGGAGTACACGGTAACCGGAAATGGAACGGCCCAGGTTTCTGGTTCCCTGACCATTGCCGGCGTGACCAATCCGATCAACATGAATGTGGCGTTGCAGCCCGAGGGGGACGCCCTGAGGGCGACCGGTGAGACGCCGATCGATATGACCGAATACGGTGTGGAGCCTCCCAGGGTGATGCTCGGGTTGCTCCAGGTGCGTGACGTTGCCCGTGTCGCCTTCGACGCTTTGCTCTACCCGTAAGACTTAAGGTCGTTGAATAAGGGGGCACCGTTGAGAGTGCCGCACCACGGCTCCGCGGTGCCCCCCCCGAGGCCCGGACGCGTCCCCTTCGGCGTTCCGTCTGGGCCAGGACCGCAAGACCTCTTCGCGGTAGCCACGCGCCCTCCTCAATAACATCCTTTTGGTGATAGGCTGATCCCGGGGTTTCCGGAGAATCGGCGGTTTCCGGAGACTCTGAGATTCTGTCCACCTGGTTCGCTCACCTCAAAAACTTGACATTGGGGAACGCGGGCCTTAACTGTGACGGGACAGGGTATTGTCAGCGGACAGCCTCATAATTACTCCCTTCCTACTTATGCTACAGAAGTGGGTGAGCGGAGGGGGGGCTCCGCGAGGTTCACTTCCTTCACACCAACCCACACCGGTTGAGTGGGTCAGATTGAGGTCTGGTTCAGCATGATGAATGGAGCCGTCCTCCACCAGGCGAACTTCACCCGCCCACTCCCTTTTCCGATCCGGCAGGCCATCGCGGTTTAGAGTCCCGGGGCTCTTCCCATTGACGGGACCAAAATAGATTGGGTGTATCAGGGCACAAAGGATTGCTGCAGAGAGTTACGTAACTGACGTGGCTTGAATCCCTTGTGTCCTCAGTCAGGGCTTGCACACAAGAGCGAGTGATTCTGTCAAGGATCGGGTAGTCGGTTTTGCAGGTCTAGCAGTGGCACTGGGCCAGGACCTCACCGGTTCTGGTATATCGGGGCCCTCGGAGAGGGAGGTGGGGCCGTGGCCGACAAAGTCGTGGGTTCCGCGTTCGATCCGTCCTGGCCGCCTAGGAAGCGGCGGCTAGGGGCGGTCAAGCTCTCCGATCTGGCCCGTCTCGTCGACCCAAGGCACCAAGGGTCCGGTCAAGTGGATTCAGATAGAGGTCCACGACGGCACCGGATCTTTGCGATGACGAGGGCATCAGGGCGTTCCGGGGGCTTCGGCCACCTCTCCACGGTTCGAACCGCCGTTAGCCAACCCAACTGTTTCATGTTCGAGCCCGGAGTGCGAGGGCCTGAGCCGTCTAACGACGGACTGTCCAGCGCTCCAGCCTCTCCCGCTCATCCGGACCCAACGACACAGAGGCAAGCCACCGACCGAGTGGAGTGGTGCACCTCCAGGAGGACCATCCCATTGCGGCGACCGGCTGGACCGGAACGCGGCCCCGAATCGAGCAAGACTGCCACCGTCCGGTGGGATCGGACGATGTCGGCTGTCGGGCGCTGCTCCCACCCGGGTCGTTCGCGACCGCATCAACCATCTG
>SLFU01000092.1 GCA_007124095.1 Gemmatimonadota bacterium | reverse complement strand
TCGCGCGCGACGGCCTCCACTTCCCGCTCCAGATCCAGCGTCTCCTCGATGAGCTCCGGGATCCTATCGAGCGCCCTCGCGACCTGGGAGATCTCCGCCTGCGAGCGTCCTCGGGCCGAGCCGAATCGCAGGGCCAAGAGGAAGAGCGCGATCACCTGGCTCGTGAACGCCTTCGTGGAAGCTACCCCGATCTCCGGACCAGCGCGGAGGTAGACGCCCGATTCGGACTCGCGCGCGAGAGTGCTTCCTACGACGTTCACCAGCCCCAAAACCCGGGATCCCGCCTTCCTGGCGGCCCGCGCCGCGCCCAGGGTATCCGCCGTCTCCCCCGATTGGGAAATGGCGATCGTGGCGGTGCGCCGGAGGTCGAGCCCGGGCGCGTACTGAAACTCGGATGCGTACTCGACGGAGACCGGGATCCCGGAGAGCCCCTGGATCGCGTGTCGTGCGAGGAGCGCCGCGTGCCAGGAGGTTCCACACGCCACGATGATGATTCGGTTGAGATCCCGGATCTCGTCCACATCGAGCCCCAGCCCACCGAGCCGTACGATTCCCGCGTCGGGCTGCAACCGCCCGGAGATCGCCCGGCGGGTCGCCGTCGGCTGCTCCGTGATCTCCTTGTGCATGTAGTTCGGATGGGTGCCCAGGTCCACCTCGGAGAGGTTCCACTCAATCTCGTCGACCACCCGGAACTGCACCGTCGCTTCCCGGTCGATGATCCGGTAGTGGTCGGGAGTGAGAACCGCCAGGTCTCCATCCTCCAGGTGGACCACGGACCGGGTGTGCTCCAGGACCGCAGCGGGGTCGGATGAGAAGAAGTGCTCCTTCTCTCCGATCCCGATCAGGAGGGGGGAACCGTTGCGGGCGAGCACGATTTTGGAGGGCTCCTCCGTCCAGACGGCCGCCAGGCCGAAGGTGCCTTCCACCAGATCGAGGATGTTCATGATACGATCCTCGAGGGTGGATTCCGGAGCCTCCTCGACGAGGTGTGCGAGGACCTCGGTGTCGGTTTCGCTCCGGAACCGATGTCCCCGGTCCGCCAGGAGACGGCGGAGGGCGTCCGCGTTCTCGATCACCCCGTTATGGACCACCGCGATCTCTCCATTGCAGCAGAGGTGCGGGTGGGCGTTCGCACGGGTGGGTGCGCCGTGGGTGGCCCATCGGGTGTGACCCATCCCGCACTGACCCGTCGGCACGTCGACACCCACCTGTTCACGGAGCCGGCTCACGGTACCGGGAACTTTCGCGATGTAGAGGCCCGAGCCGTTCTGGAGCGCGATTCCCGCGGAGTCGTATCCGCGGTAGTCGAGCCGGTCGAGGCCGTCGAGCAAAACGTCGGTGGCTTGCCTGGAGCCTGTGTATCCGATGATCCCGCACATGCCGGTGGTTCCTTGTCCGAGGCTGACGATCAGGGCCAACGGTCCCGTCCCGGGGCGAGGAAGTCTCAAGATCCGGGCCTGATCGGCGCTTCCGGGGGCACGGTGCGGGGGCGGCGCGCCCCGTCGCGTAGTTGCAGGCCGGGCGGGGATGCGCTCCAAGTCTTCCAGGCCGTCCGGGTCGAAAGGCCGTGTTGTGCCGTGCCCACAGTCCGCGCCTCGGGCGCGACAGCTTCCCCGGTCCTCGCAAATCAGCGCATGCCGCTCGAAGGTCGATCCAGGGGGCCGGGGGGAAACCAGGATTGCGAATCCTGGAGGTCGGGCGTGGGCGGCCTCCAGGGCCTCCGAGGGCGGGCACGTGGCATGCTTCTTGTCTTTCCAAGAAGGAGGTGCCTTGGGGGCACCGCGTATTCGTCGCGGATGCCCGAACCCGACGCCCGAACCCCGGAACCACGTGGATCGTAAGACCCCACCCGCGAAACCGCAGCCGACCGGCGACGGTAGCCAGACCCCAGGATCGGGGGGCGGCCGGAATCCCATGTCGCTCCCGTCGGGGAACGGCGAAGGCCACGGTCTGGCAGGACGCAAGATTTTCGTGGTTTACAACACCGCGAGGTGGATGTATCGCTTCCGGCTTCCGCTCATGCGAGCCCTTCAGGATGCCGGATGCGAGGTCTACGGGGTGTCGCCATGGGACCGCTACGCCACCTCCCTCGTCGAAGCCGGAGTGCCACACCTTTCGATCAGAATGAATCGGAAGGGCACCAACCCGTTGGAGGATGGGCTCTTCGCTTTCCGGCTGCACCGGCTCTTCCGCCAGCACCGTCCGGATCTCGTCCTCGCTTTCACAGTGAAGCCGAACATTTACTGTGCCCTGGCGGCCCGCCCGCTCGGGATTCCCGTCGTGAACACGATTCCGGGCCTCGGCTCTCTTTTCGTGCGGCAGTCGGTGCACACCTTGGTCGCCAGGGAGCTCTATCGGCTGGCGCTTCGCGGCTCTCACACCGTGTTCTTCCAGAATCCGGAGGACCTGGACCATTTCGTGGGCAGCGGGCTCGTGCGCCCCGAGATTGCCGAGCGCATTCCGGGGTCGGGTGTGGACACCACCTTCTTTTCTCCCGATCACGTCGAGCGTGACCGAAAGAGGTTCGTGTTCCTCTTCGCTGGACGGTTGCTTTGGGACAAGGGAATCGCGGAGTTGGTCCAGGCCACTCGCGAGTTGAAGCGTCGGGGCCTAGCGGTGGAGACCCGGCTTCTGGGAGTGTTCGAGCCGGAGGGCCGCGCTGCGGTGTCCCCGGATCAGGTGGAGGA
This sequence comes from Gemmatimonadota bacterium, assembly GCA_007124095.1. Classification (GTDB taxonomy): domain Bacteria; phylum Gemmatimonadota; class Gemmatimonadetes; order Longimicrobiales; family Gaopeijiaceae; genus SLCK01. The sequence goes on along the minus strand of SLFU01000092.1, from coordinate 554 downwards.
GTGGTCCAGGGAGGGAGTGGTCAACTTCCTGGGAGAGGCGGACGAGGTCGTCGACTTGATGCGAGATGCCGACTGCATCGTGCTTCCCTCGTACTACCGGGAAGGTTTGCCCCGAACCCTGCTCGAGGCGGCCAGCCTGGAGAAGCCGATGATCGCGGCCGACGTGCCCGGAAGCCGTGAGTTGGTCGAGCACGGGCGCAACGGGTATATGTGTCGGCCGCGGGATCCGGAGGATCTCGCCGACAAGATGCACGACATGATCCGCGTGAGCGAAGACGAGCGGAGACGAATGGGGCGGGAGGGCCGGGAGCGGGTGTGTCGGGAGTTCGACGAGGGGGTGGTCATCGGGCGCTACGTCGAGGTGGTTTCGGGGGCCCTTCGGAGCAATGGAGGGGGGCCCCCGGCAGAGTGATCGACACATGTCCGGACCGGGCGCCTCCGGCCCTCCCCCTTATCGGTTCCGCTCAAAGGGAGAGGGCCGGTGAGGGGCCCCCGGGCGGAGAGGGTTCCGGTCAGTCGGACTCGGGCGCGTCCCGATAGTCCGCCGCCGCGAT
>SLFU01000128.1 GCA_007124095.1 Gemmatimonadota bacterium | reverse complement strand
TTCGCTTAATCAGCCAAAGAGCATTACAAGGAGAAAACGACCATGTCTGTGGATCGATCGTCGACCGTAGGGACCGCGAGCCTCGAGGAAACCGCCCTGGCCCTCGTCCGGGGGAAGGGGATCCTCGCGGCCGACGAAAGCATGGGCACCATCAAGAAGCGGTTCGACCCGATCGGCGTGGAGTCGACCGAGGAGAACCGGAGGTCCTACCGCGGGATGCTCTTCGAGGCCGAGGGGGCTGAGGAATTCGTCAGCGGGGTCATCCTCTTCGACGAGACGATTCGCCAGAAGGACTCGGAGGGGACACCCTTTCCGGAGCTTCTGGCCGGGAAGGGGATCATTCCCGGGATCAAGGTCGACAAGGGTACGAAGCCCCTCGCGGGCGGCGAGGCCGGAGAGAAGATCACCGAAGGCCTCGACGGCCTCCGGCCGCGTCTCGCCGAGTATCGATCGCTGGGAGCGCGCTTCGCGAAGCTCAGGACCGTGTATTCGATTGGAGACGATCTGCCTTCGGATTACTGCGTCGAGGCGAACTCGCATGTGCAGGCATACTACGCTGCCCTGTGCGTGGAGCAGGGCATCGTTCCGATCGTGGAGCCCGAGGTCCTGATGGACGGCGATCATTCCATTGACGGGTGCTACGACACCACTCTCCGGGTCCTTACCTCCGTATTCTCGCGCCTGGCCCTGTACCGGGTACCTCTGCCCCAGATCCTGCTCAAGACGAACATGATCCTCAGCGGCGCGGACGCAAGCGAGCGGGCGGAGGTGGAGGAGGTGGCGAAAAGGACCCTCGAGTGTTTCCACGAGGTCCTGCCGCCGGAGCTGCCGGGGGTCGTCTTCCTCTCCGGAGGCCAGAGCGAGGAGGAGGCGACCGCTCACCTGAACGCGATCAATCGGCAGGCGGGCGGGGAGGCACCCTGGCACTTGAGCTTCTCGTACGGCCGAGCCCTGCAGGCTTCGGCCCTCGAAGCCTGGAGGGGCAGCGCAGCGAACCTTTCCGCAGGACAGGAGGCCTATCTCCACCGGGCGAAGTTGAACGCCGCCGCGGTCCACGGCAGCTACAGCCCGGAGATGGAGGGGTAGGGGCCGCCACGGGGTAACCGCCAAGGGATAACCCAGGGGGACTGAAGGGCAGGGGGGCTCAAGGGAAGGAAGTGTGCCCGGGGTCGGTCCCTGGGAGCGCGCTCCAGACCGCGGCGCTTCCAGGTCCGACCCCCACCCCCCATACCCCGTTGGGCTCGGAGTCCGAAAGCTCGAAGTGCGCCTCGAGCGGGAAGTGCGCCTCGAGCTGGTCGGGGCCCCAGGTGATCCGAAGCTCCCCGGCCCCGAACTCGAGCTCGATGAGCTGTTCGCCTTCGAGCACGAGATCGGGGGATGGAGGTGGGGTTTCCGCGACTCGGGTCAGGGAACCCGGGTCTACGGAGGGGAACTGGAAGAGCTGGACTGTTCCGTCCGATTCCAGGGCCAGGAGGAGCGGGTCGGCGCCATTCGACCTGCCGAGGGCCAGACGCGCTTCCCACGGCCCGTTCCCGAGCGGCTCGACCCTCGTGTCGATGCGGACACCCTTGTCGACCGGAAGTCCCGCCACCCGCCAGGCGAGCGCCCCGCCCGGATCGCGGCTCGTGGCGAACTGGAGCCAGCGTCCGGAGGCTTGGTCCACCGATTGCAGCGTTCGGCGAATCTCCATCCACTTGGGCCTGGACTCGGAGAGATGATCCCGAAACGCTTCGTCCACCTCCCGCATCCGGTCTGAGTCGAAGACTTTCTCCGCGGCGGCGGCAACGATCGGCCAGGCAAACTCCTCCTGGATGGGCTCCTCGGAAACCGCGAGCACGAGCTCCCGGGTTTCGTCGGCGAAAGGCCCGCTGACGAGGAAATGGAAAAACTCGGTCCAGAGGGCGTAGGCGTCGGGGATCGTCAGCTGGAGACGGGCGCCCAGGAGGAGGTCGTGGGCCGTGGGGAGCGTGTCGGTCTCCTGGAGGCGTTGTACGCGCCAGAGATGCGTGGAGGCCCACGGGTTCGTCTCGGATTTCTGGCTTTCCAAAGCAATCCCCCCCGTCTCCCGCTCCACCCATCCCGCGAAGCCCTCGGCTAGCCAGGGAGGCCAATAGGCCCCGGCGGCGAGATCATATGTGGCGAGGTGCGCCGCCTCGTGCGCAATGGCGCGGAGGTAGTGGAAGGGGAGTCCAATGTCCTCGACCAACTCCTTGAGCGTTGCCTCTACGAGGAGGTGGGCCGAGCGTGAATCCCGAGAGGAAAAGCCCCGGGTCTCCCGGAAGCGTCCACCCGCAATGGAGGCCTCCACGGCCGCGTACTCGGGCTCGGAACCGTAGAGGTGTATCGTGGGGGGAGGGGTCCCTTCCGGCTTCAGATTCCTCTCCAGGTACGCGGCGGCGACGTCCCACGCCGCTTCGGCCCTTTCGAGCGCCACAGGCCCAAGCGGGCCGCACGGGAAGTGGCAGAGCACAAGGAGGTTGGGACCCTCGTGGACGGAGACGATGGGAGGCGCCGAACTCCGGAGGCCCAGGCCCCCGGCGCACCCGTGGAGGATCGCGAGGAGAATCACCGAACCCACGGCGCTGACCCGGCGGGGGCACATCGCGGAGAATGATTTCATGATCCCACCGTACCTCTGCGAGGATGTTTCAAGAGGGGTCGGACCCGCCCCTGCCTCGGACCCGCTCCTATTCCAGGGGCGTGAGCCCGGCGATGATCTCGCTGCGGCGCGGTTCGAGGAAGGGGGGGAGCACCACCTGCTCCCCCAGGGCGTCGGGAGATTCATCCACGGCGAATCCCGGTCCATCCGTAGCGATTTCGAAGAGGATTCCATTCGGTTCCCGGAAGTAGATGCTTCTGAACCAGTAGCGGTCGACCGGTCCGCTATGCGCCACTCCGGCTTCCGTCAGCCGCTCCAGCCACCCGTCGTACTCCTTCTCGTCCGGGGTGCGGAAGGCGACGTGGTGAACGGCGCCTGCACCGGGGCGGGCTGGAGGGAGATCGGGCTGGACCGCCACATGTATCTCTGCCCCGGGCCCGCCTTCGCCCATCTCGTACACCTGGACGGTTTGGCCGGAGTCCCCGGGATGCGGATAGCTTCGGGCTCGGCGCATCTGGAGGACGGTGAGGAGGAGCTCCTCCGTCGGCGGGAGGAGGGAGAGGCTGAGCACGACCGGCCCCAAGCCCCGCACCTGGCGATCCTCGGGAACGGGGCTTTCGGCCCAGGGATGGGCCTCTCCCGCTCCACCATCGTCCACGAGAGTGAGTCGTTGTCCCTCGGGGTCGTCGAAGTCGAGCACTCCCCGCCCGTCGCGCTCCCCTA
>SLFU01000073.1 GCA_007124095.1 Gemmatimonadota bacterium | reverse complement strand
GGAGCTCCCAGGGAAGCACCTCCCCGTGCTCCGCCGTACGGGCCCGGAACCACTCGAAGGCGGCGAGCCGGTACGGCAGATCGGGGATGGAGCCACCGAAGGCGAACATGGGATGAGGGTATGACGGGATCGCATTGAGCGCGAGTTGAAACGTTGAGGTGCATCAGGTGCGGTGCACTAGCCGCATAACCCCGTCAGTCCCGCTCACCCTTGTCACACCGACCATCGCCCTTTCCCTTGCGGCGTGGGCTCACACTCGGGATGGATTGGGAGAATGGATGACGGACCCAGTGCCGGATCGCCCCGCAGGACGGAGGGGGCGCGGATGCCCCTTCTGCGAAGTGGCGGAGGAACGCCTGGTTCTGGCTACGAAGGTCGCCGTAGCCTTCCGGGACGCCTTCCCTGTGTCCGAGGGACACACCCTGGTCGTCCCTCGGAGGCATGTGGCGAGTGTGTTCGAGCTTGACATGAAGGAGCTAGCTATCGTTTGGGAGTTGGTGGCAACGGCTCGAGCAGGGCTGCTTGCCAGCGTGAGTCCGGACGGCTTCACCGTGGGCGTGAATGACGGGGCAGCAGCGGGCCAGACCGTGGAGCATGCCCACGTGCACGTGATCCCCAGATTCGAGGGCGACATACGGGATCCCCGCGGAGGTGTTCGGTGGGTCCGGCCCGACCAGGCCGCCTACTGGCGGGATCGATGAGGACGTGATGTCACCCCAGGAACGATACCAACGGCATATCGCCTTCGCCGAGAAGGTGATGACTCTCCTGGATGAGGGGAGCTTCACCACGACCTACAAGTTCGCGGTCCTCCTGGCCCTGGTGGATCTCTGCCTCGAGCAGACACGCTCTGACGGAAGCGCACCCACCTCTCTCACCACGCGACAACTTGCCGAGAAGGTAACCGAACTTTACTGGTCCCACGCTTCACCCTATCCGGCCTTCTCCAATCCAGACCTACTCCGGCAATTGCGCGCCCCCCCGGGGAGGCAGGCGGCCATCCTTCGAGTCGTCTGTCGGTTCCGGGAAGATCTCATTCCGGACCCATCTCTCCCATTGGCGCGCGCTCGACTCTCGTCTCCCAAGAACTTTGAACGCACGGTCCGGGAAGTGGAGTGGAAGCTGATTCAGATGCCTCTTCCGCGGCTTCAGATCTTTGGAAAAGACGAGGGTCGCTTCATCTACGAAATCAACTGGAGCGAAGACGTCCGGCAAGCTGAGGTCAGGGCCTATCAATGCGGGACCGAATCGGACTTCGACAACACCATCCGCTTCAAGGATCAGGTCAGCGAACATCTGGTGCTGCTGAGCCCCCTTCTTCGCCCTTTGATACAGCAGAAATGGGCCGACATGGTCTCCCGGCTCAACGGCCTTCCGGAGAACGCGCTCCGGGAGTTTCTGTTCGGATCGGATCGAATCTCGCTCGAGCCCGTTCGCGCCGGGCTCGTGGAGATTGAAGAAGGCCGGTGTTTCTACTGTGAGGAAAGGTTCAGAGACAGTGGAAACCGGGCTCCTGTGGTGGACCACTTCATTCCCTGGGCTCGGCACCCGAACAATGCCATCGAGAACCTGGTCCCGGCCCATGGCCGCTGTAACCACCGGAAGCGAGACTTCCTGGCAGCTGCTCGGCATGTGGAGAAATGGACGTCGCGGATCCGGATGCACACCGGCACCGCGGGCCAGCTTCGAACGCTGGCGGGCAAAAGAACGTGGGAAACCGACCCGGACCGAATCCTCGGCGTGGCCCGCGCGATCTATCTAAGGCTTCGACCGGACGTGCCTTTATGGTTCCTTGACCGGCAGTTCCATCCCGCCGATCGTACGGTGCTGCAGAGGGTCCTGGGGTAGTTCGAGCAAGCCCGCCAAGGAAAGTCGCGTGCATCGGCCTGGAAACCGGTACGTACCTCGCTTTCAGTGCGGCCGACCGGCGGTCTCCCTGCCGAATTTTCTGTTCCGCTTCCCCCCCCGAACTGCGTAAACTGGTCGCATCGTTGTCCGCTCCAGCCCGCGCGCCCCTCTCCCCGCCCGGGCAAGGCGGACGTCACGACCAACCGCGAGGGCACGATCATGACCCTAACGAATGCAGACCTGGAGGGGCTCCGCACCGGCTTCTCCGGCGCCATCCTCCTGCCGCAGGACCCCGAATACGACGAAGCTCGCACGCTCTTCAACGCCATGATCGACGTCCGTCCGCGCATCATCGCCCAGTGCGTCACCGTGGACGACGTGGCACGAGCCGTCCGCTTCGCACGCGACGCGGGCCTCGCCGTTGGTGTGCGTGGCGGTGGACACGGCGTGGCCGGCCGGGCCCTGGTGGAGGACGGCCTGGTGATCGACCTGCGTCGCATGCATTCCGTTGCGGTGGATTCCGCCTCGCGACTCGCCACGGTGGGCGGCGGCGCCACCATGAGCCACCTGGACCGGGCCACGGAGCCGCATGGGCTGGCAGCGGCGGGCGGCCGGGTCTCGAGCACGGGCGTGGGCGGCTACACGCTGGGCGGCGGGGACGGCTGGTTCGCGAGGAAGCTGGGTCTGGCCTGCGACAACCTGGTGGAGGTCGAGCTGGTCACGGCGTCGGGCGAGGTGGTCCGGGCTAACGAGGACGAGCACGACGAGCTGTTCTGGGCGCTGCACGGCGGCGGCGGCAACTTCGGCGTGGCGACCTCGTTCACCGTGCGGCTGCACGAGATGCCGCGGGTCACGGTGGCCATGCCGATGTGGCGCCCGGAGGCGGCGCGGGACCGGCTCCGGGCGTATCGGGACTTCATGCGCGACGCGCCGGACGAGGTCGGCGGAGGCGCCTTCTACATCACGGGGCCGGAAGAGGAGTTCGTGCCGCCGAACCTGGTGGGCGGATTGACCTTCGCACTTCTTTTCTTCTACACCGGCCCGGAGTCGGAGGCAAAGCGCGTGCTGGCGCACATGCTGGATATGGGCCACGACGGCCTGCTCCTGGCGGAAGTCTCCCACGCCGACGCCCAATGCATGTTCGACGACCCTCCTGGGTTCCGGAACTACTGGTCCGCCGAGTACCTGGACGACCTGCCGGATGAGGCCGTGGACCGGTTCTGCGCGTGGGCAGCCGACATGATTGTGCCGTCGGCGTCGCAGCACGTGCTCATCCCCGGCGGCGGCGCGCAGGCCCGCGGCCCGGCCGACTACCCGATCCCCTGGCGGAGGGCGCCGTGGTGCGCGCATCCGTTCGGGCTCTGGACGGATCCGGCGGACGACGAGCGGGGCATCCAGTGGGCGCGGGACGTACGGGGGGATCTGGCGCCCTGGGCGTCGGGCGACGTCTACCTGAACTTCATCGGAGACGAGGGCCAGGACCGCGTAG
>SLFU01000236.1 GCA_007124095.1 Gemmatimonadota bacterium | reverse complement strand
GGTGAGGCAGTGTCAACTCCGCGGGTCTTCGCACGAGGTGACGGTGACCGCTTCGGTCCCCGAGCGGCCCCTGTTGGTGGAGGGTGACGAGGACCTAATCACCCAGGTCCTGAGTAACCTCCTGGAGAATGCCCTCAAATTCTCACCCGAAGGCGGACGGATCGAGGTCGAGGTGGAGTTCGTGACCACACGGCCGGAAACGGTCCCGGAGACGTCTTGGGCCGCGCTCCAAGGGGGAGCGGGAAGCGGAACGGTGTTCGTGACCGTATCGGACGAGGGCCCGGGCATCCCTGAGGACGAGCGGGAGCTCGTGTTCGACCGCTTCTACCAGACCGACGAAGGGCGGAAGGCGCGGGGCCGAGGGATCGGGCTCGGATTGACGATCTGCCGGGAGATCGTGCGGGCGCATGGCGGAGCGATCTGGGTGGACACCACGGAGACCGGGGGAGCGAGAGTGATGGTCCTCCTTCCCCGCGCCCTATTGATGCCCCGCGAAGATGTGGAAGAAGCCCCGCTCGCCGCGGGAAGTGGGTTCAACAGGGAGATCTCATGAAAGGTATGCCACTGGTGTGGGGAATTCTCCTCCTCGGAGCCTCCGCCTGTGCAGCCTCCGAGTTCGATCACCACTTCGACTCGGGGAGGTACGGTGAGGCGTTGGCCGCCTTCGAAGCCGACCCCTCCCTCCAGGCGAGTGATCAGACCCTCTATCGAGCCGCGTCCCTGCACGCCCGCCCGGACGACCCCTCGTATGACCCGGCGCGGGCCGTCGAGCTCCTCGAGAGGCTTCTCACCTCCCACCCGGACTCGCCGCACCGGGGGGAAGCCGAGCTCCTGATCGGACTCCTCACCGAGCTGCAGCAGGCTGAAGCCAGAGCGACCCAACGGGAATCGGAGCTGATACGCGAGATCGATCGCCTGGCCGAGGAGTCCACCCGACTCGAGCAGCAGCTCGATTGGCTCCACACATCCCTCGAGAGGCAGGAGGAGGACCGGGAGGCGCTGTACCAGGTCATCTTCCGCATCACCGGGGATCTTCGCCAGAAGTACCAGGAGTTCGCCTCCCTACAGGAGGAGTTGGAGCGTCTCAAGGCAATCGACCTCCGGAGCCTCCGGGGCGGCGCTTTGGGAGCGGAATGGGAGGATCTGGACGGCCCGACCCCCATCTCGGGATCTCCGCAGTCGGCGAATGAAGCTCCCAGCGATCGGGCAGGTACGCCCGACCGCTAGCGTGGCCCGACCGCCAGTGTGACCCGACCGCCAGTGTGCCCCGTCCGCTAGTGGTAGTGAGTCAGAGATTCGGCGAAGGACCACCGGGCTCGGACCCTGAAGGGGGCTCGGGGTTATGGGGATGTGCACCCCTATTGGCACAGGCTACGCCTTGGTGCGTGGCCTCCGCCAATGACTTCCCGGATCCCAATCAGCCTTGATCTCCGGGAAGCCGGATTACAATCGGTACCCGAAGGAGGTTTGAGAGAGTTCGATGAGGACATCTTCACACATGAGAACGTTGTTCACGTGCGCCATCGCCCTTCCCTTCCTCGCAGCCTGCGGGGAGACGCCGGATCCCGATCTCGATCTGGGGGAGCCCGCGGCCGAGGGTGTAGCTCCCGGACAGGAGACCCCTGCCGGGCCCCCGGCCCATGTCATGCTCCCTCTCCAACCCGTGGAGGGTTCCGGAGTGCAGGGCGACGCCATGCTGATGCAGGAAGACGGCTCGATGCTCGTCATGCTGGACGTGTCGGGCCTGCCCGGCGAAGGCGAGTTTCCGGCTCATGTCCACGAGGGCACCTGCGCTGAGGGAGGCCCGGTAGCCGAACCACTCAGTCCCGTGAGCGCCACCCAAGATGGCTCGGGCACGAGCACCACTACCCTCGCGTTGGATGTTCTCGACTGGGGTCAGCCGCTCTTCGTTCAGGTCCACGCTGAAGACGGAGCTCCCGCCGCCTGCGGAGATGTCGTGCAGTAGGCCGGGTGGGGTGTTGAGCCCTCGGGCCAAGGGAGAGGGCCCGAAGGAGTCCCGGATGCATGAGGCTCCCAGAACCACGAGTTCCATCCGGAATGGAGGAGATCGATGGAGATGTGGACGTGGACGCGGAACCTCGGGAGCCGGACTTCGATCGGCCCGACCCTCCCGCGGGGCTTTATCACGCGGGGCCTGATCGCCGTGCTCGCGCTCGCCCTCCTGGGAGGGTGTGCCAGACTCGGACAGGACTCCGACGGTGGCCTCTTCGACAGACGTACCGGGGACGGGCCCGTCCTGGTCGAGATTCAAAACGACCACTTCAACGATGCGCGAATCTACGCCAACTGGAACGGCAATCGGCGACGGGTAGGGGTGGTGATCGGAAAGACGGTCGAAACGTTGGAAGTCGAGTGGATGGCGCAGGACCTTCGGCTTGAAGTGAACCTGATCGCGGCCGGGGGGTTTGTCACCGATCCCATCCAGGTGTGGCCGGGAGAGACGCTTTACCTGCGCATCCCAGGTTGGTACTGACCCAGGGCCATGAAGGTGTACTACCCATCGGCTACCACCTCACGCACCGATACCGCGATCCGGTGAGATAAGCAGGGCAGCGGGAGCGATAGAGCCGTTTCTCGCGCAGCACCCTCCTCCCCAGCAACCCGTCTGAATGTCCCGGGATTCCCCGCCTACGCTTCGTCTATCCCTTCGAGTCCTGCGCCTCTGTCGACAGCTTCTCCCTGTCGAAGCCTGAATCCGGATCCAGGGAGAGCCGAGTGGGGGTCCCGTCCACCACCGTGTCCAGGAGGACCGCGCGCCCCCAGAGCCCCTGCACGTGCTCGAGGGTCCTCCGGGCATATTCCAGCTCCAGATCCCGCCCGTCGTGCTCGTGCTTCAGCAGCAGGATCCCACTTCTATCCACATCGGCATCGAGTATCCGGATGACGGGCACGGCACCCATTCCGACTTGCTGGAGCAGGATCTCCTTGACCCGGGCCCATCCGTCCGGATCGGAAATCCGCCGGGCCACGAGGTCCTCGCCCTCGGCCTGATACTCGAAGAGGTCCAGGTTCCGCATCAGCTCCTCCCCCAGGAAGCGCCGCAGGAAGGAGACGTCGCGATCCACCTCCCGAACCATGAAAAGGTCGTCCTCACCTGGAAGGGGTTCGCTCCCCCCTTCGGCCAGTCGTCGGAGATCCACCTGCCCGGCAGGTCCCTCCTCCCCGGCCGCCTGACGCCGTATCTCGTGCCACAACACGAAACCCAAGTGATAGGGGTTGATCTCTGTACGCTGGGTGCCGATCACCTGGTTGTGTTGCACCAGAAACTCCATGTGTAGCTCCTGGGGAAGCTCCAGGGCATTCAGAATCCGGTGGTGCCAGTAGGTGG
>SLFU01000198.1 GCA_007124095.1 Gemmatimonadota bacterium | reverse complement strand
CAGGTTGTGGAGAGCCTCCTCGCATCGATGGATCTGGCCCGGGAGGATGTGCACTACTTTGCCTTCCATCCGGGCGGACGAGCGATTCTCGAAGCGCTTGGCCCCATGGATCACGGCAAACATGTCCTGGGCTGCTCGTTCGGGCCAGGGCTTACCCTCGAAGGAGTCCTTCTGGAGTCCGTGATGTCGGGTTGAGGGTAGGTTTTGGGGTTCAACGTGCATCGGAGTTCTTGGGCGACCGAGCGCGATTCTCGAGGACCCCGCGCCCCTCACTCGATCTGGTGCCCGTGGGACCGCACCAGCTCCAGGATCTCCAGGATCTCGAAGGGCTTGTGCACCACGGGCGCGCCGGTTTCCCTCAAGAGGCGCCCCACCTCCCGGGCCGTGACGTCGCCGGTCATGAAGGCGATGCGGCTCTCGTACTCCGGAGCCTCTTGCCTGAGGGTCTTGAAGAGTTCCTCCCCGCCGATCCCCGGCATCCGCAGGTCGGAGAGGATGAGGTGAAAGGGGTCTTCCGCGGCTTCTACCTCCTGGATGGCCTTGGCTCCGTCGGCGGCCAGGACCACGTCGTGTCCCTCGCGGGTGAGGAGCCGTCCCAGAAACTGCCGGATGCTCGGCTCGTCGTCCACGACGAGGATCCGGCAGGAAGGGTGGGGGGTGGCGACGGCGACCTCCGGGGTGTCGGATCGGCGGGGCTTACTCGTCGTCTGTTCTCCGACTCTCCACCTGGACACCGGCAGGTGCACCTGGAAGAGGGTGCCTCGGTCCACCTGGCTCTCCACATCAATGCGCCCACCGATCTCCGTGACCATGGTATGCACGAGGCTGAGCCCTAGCCCCGTTCCTACGGCCGGGTCCTTCGTAGTGAAGAAGGGGTCGAAGATGCGATTGAGGTGCTCGGGTGGAATTCCGGGCCCGTTGTCGTATACCGAAAGGGTAACTCCCCGGCGGGAAGCCTTGGTGCGAACCACGATCTGCCGCTCCCGGTCCACGCTGCCCAGGGCCTGCTCGGCGTTGGTGATCAGGTTGAGGAAGACCTGCTCGAGCTTCTCGGAGGTGGCAGCGACGGGGGGAAGCGGATCGCCCAGGTCCAGGGAGAGGTGGATGTCCTGCGTCTGGAGAGGGTCGCGCCGGACCCGCAGCACGTGATGGACCACGTCGTTCAGGTCCACTGGACCCACCGACTTGGAGGGCTCGTGGCTGCGGCGGGTCAGCCGCCGGAGGTTGTCCACGACTCGGGCGCTTCGCTCGGCTTCTCGCACCACTGTGCTGAGCAACTCGACCTCCTCGCTGGGGCGCTCCTCGTCGAGGAGAAGCTGAACCAGGCCCCGAATCGAGGTGAGGGGATTGTTCAGCTCGTGGGCCACCCCCCCGATGAGGGTGCCCAGGCTCGCTAGGCGCTCGGCCCGGCGGAGCTGCTCGTCCCGGACCCGTTCCTCCGTGATGTCGCGCGCGATCCCGTGGATCCCCTCCAAGGTCCCCCCTGAATGGATCGGCCGAGCCGCCAGGTGGATCTCCCTCTTCTCTCCCGAGGGCCGCTGGATGCGGAGTTCCAACTCCACCGCCTCGGTCTCGCCCGCCAGGATCCGGCGATATGCGACCTCGGCGGGCGGTAAGTCTTCCGGGGCGAAGAGCTCCTGGAAGGGGTGGCCCAGCACCGCGTCGGCCGGTCTCCCCAAGAGCTCCTCCCCGGCCCGGTTCACCTCGGTGAGGCGGCCCTCCATGTCCAGGGCATAGACGGTGTAGGGCGAGGTTTCCACGAGCCGTCGATAGTGCTCCTCGCTGGCCCGAGTTCCCGCCTCGGCCCTTTCCCGCTCGATGGCAGCCCCGAGGGTGCTGGCCGCGGCCCGGAGCGCTTCCTGATCGGCAGGGGACCACTCCCGGGGCTGGCGGCAGTCATCGAAGCCCAGGCATCCCCACCACTCTCCGGCCATGTAGACGGGCACGATCGCCGTGGAGAGGATGGACTGGGCCTGGAGGTGCGGCTTCTCGGACGCGGGAAATTCGGCGACCGGGCCCTGGACCATCTCCCCGTCCTGAAAGAGGCGAACCCATCGCCCGTACCCGCTCCCGGCCAGGTCCAATCCCTGCGTGTCGGGGTTGTCGATCTGAGGGTCCGCGTCCGGCGCGGCCCATTCGAAGCGTTGGCTTACCAGCGGGCTCCCGTCCGGGGCGGGATGGGTCTGGAAGAGGTAGGCCCGGCTCACCTCGGTGGCCTCCCCGAGCCGGGCCAGGACCTCGTTGATCCGTAGCTCCCACTCTGGGCTCTCCAGTAAGAGGCGGGCCGCCGATCCCACCGCCTGGAGAATCGCCTCGCTTCGGCGCCGCTCCCACTCGAATCGCCTGTGCTCGGTCACGTCCTGGGCCAGGGAGACGATCAGGGTCGTGGCGCCGTTTTTCCGGATGGGGATGATCTGGCTCCGGTACCAGCGTGGGCGTCCGTCGGCTCCAATCACCTGCCCTTCGTGCTCTGCTCGAGTGCCGGTTCGGATGACCCGTTTCAAGACCTTCCGGTAGGCCTTCTCCGAGTCGGTTGCCACGTAGTCGAAGACCGGACGGCCCAGTGCTTCCTCCAGGTCGATCCCGGCCTCTCCCCGGTTCGCGTAGACGACCCTCGCGTCCCGATCCAGCACGAAGACCAGGTCGGGTATGGCGGCCAGTGTATCCCGCAGAGTCTGTTCGTCCACGGGTGGAGGGTGGTCCATGGTGCCAGTTCCGGGTGGATGGGGGGGCGGAGTAAAAGTGCTTCGAGGCAGAAGAGAAAGTCAAACGCCCGCCGGCATCGAAAACATATGATACGGCGGGGAATCTCGGGCGAGCAACCGAGGTGGGATGGAATCGGCAGTAGGCGGCGCTGGAGGCGCAAAGCGGCCGGGGACCCTGTCCTTGAGCGGGTGATCGGCGGCGGCGGTGGCGAGGAGCGTCTCGAGATGATGCTGGTCGACGGGATGGAGTGGGGTGGCACGTCCTGGAGCGGATGCACGAACGGGCCATGGCGGGGTAGCCGCTGGCTCGGGAGCCCGGTTCCGGCGAGGAATCCGGGGCGGGAGGAAGGAAGCCAACCCAGGGGAGGAGCGAAATGCGCAGGAGGACCGACTGGTGGACCCGGGCCGTTGCAGTTCTGGCCGTGGCGGGGGTGATTGCGGGTTGCGAAGGGGTGGAGACGGACGCCCGCCCGGTGTCCGGAGCCTCCGTGGCGGCGACGGACTTCGAGGTGGATCCCCGGTTTCCGCCGACCCTTCCGAATGACTGGATCGTGGGACAAGTGGCCGGTATTGCGGTGGACGGCCTGGACCACGTCTGGATCGCGCACCGGCCGGCCACCCTGTCGGCGCTCCGGGCCGGGGCGGTCCAGGACCCGCCCTTGGCCATGTGTTGCGTGCCGGCTCCTCCCATCATCGAGCTCGATCCCGACGGGAACGTGGTCCAGGCGTGGGGAGGGGCGAGTGAGGACGGTGCCCACGAGTGGCCCCAGGAGGAGCACGGACTTTTCGTGGACGACAACGACAATGTCTGGGTGGGGGCCGGTGCCGGGAACTCCCAGATCAGCGGCAACTACATCCTGAAGTTCACTCGCGACGGAGAGTTTCTCCTCCAGATCGGACAGGGGGTGGGCCCCGACGCCTCCGGGGGCAGCACGGACACCTCGACCCTGGGCGGTCCGGCCGCGATCTACGTGGACACCGGGGCGAACGAGGTCTACGTGGCGGACGGGTACCAAAACCGCCGGGTGATCGTCTTCGACGCCGAAACGGGGGAGTACCTCCGGCACTGGGGGGCCTATGGCAACGAGCCCAGTGACGATCCGGACGCCGGGGCCGACGAGCAGTTCCAGGGCCCGGTCCATGGGATCGCCGTCTCGGACGACGGTTTCGTCTATGTCGTGGACCGCTCCGCAAACCGGCTCCAGGTGTTCGAGACGGACGGCACCTACGTCGACGAGCTCGTGATCCGGCCCGAGACCGGATCCATGGGGTCGACCTGGGACGTGGCCCTCTCCTCCGATCCGGACCAGACGTACCTCTATGTCCCTGACGGTGTGAACAAGACGGTGTGGGTCGTGGACCGGCGAAGCCTCGAGCTGGTGAACAACTTCGCCCGGGGCGGACGGTGGGCGGGGGAGCTTGGGTGGGTCCATAACATTGCGGTGGACTCCCGCGGGAACATCTTCGTGAGCGAAGTGGAGACCGGAAAGCGGTTCCAGAAGTTCGTGCCCAGGGACTGACCCGGAGGTCCTCGGCCGGGACACCCTCCGCGGTGGACTGGGCTCGGCATGAGGCTGCGCTGGAGGAGCGAAGCGGCTCCGCGGGCCCGGCCGCCCGCCGATCAATCCGCAGTGCCGGTCAGGGGTTCCCGTCGGTCCCCGTCGGTCCTGTGCGAACCTGCGCGGCGAAGGCGTGGAGGCGGGTGGCGAGCTCCCCGGGGTGGGTGAGCATCACGTCGTGGGGGGCGCCGGGAATCATGTCGAGGGGAGCCCCGTGGAAGTCGGCCACCGCACGAAGTCCGGCTTCGGTGAGGGCAAAGTCCCTCTGCCCCCCCAGCACAAGGAGCTGTGTCCCGGGTTGCTGAGGTCGGAACCGCACCCACTGCACGTCCCAGAAGAGCCGACGGGGCTCCCGCAGGGAGAGCACCTGCTCCAGCCACGCCGGATCGGGCACCTCTCGGGGCGGCGTGCTCCAGAAGAGCCAGGGCACCACGGAGGGCTCGTGGTAGAGCGATTCGCTTCGGAGGGTGAGGAGGAAGCGGAGGGTTGCCCGGGGAAAGCGCCTCAGGAGCAGGGCCACCCCGCGCCGGAGCGACGCCGGGGTGGGCACGCAGAGGAGCACGGCGCCTCGGACCTCCTCCTCCGCCACGATGGAGCGGACCAACATCCCTCCGAGGGAGTGGCCCACGAGGAGCGTGTCCGTCCCCACCTGCCTCAGCTCGGCGCGCACGTCGTTCAGGTAGTCCCGGTAGCCCACCCCCCGGAAGTCGAAGCTTGCCCGGTCTTCCTTCCCATGCCCCTGGAGGGCGAGGGCATGACATTCGTGCCCCAGGGACCGAAGCTCCTCCGTGACCGCATCCCAGCATTCCGGCCCGTGATACACCCCGTGGACGAAGAGAAACCGGCTCACGGCTTCCTCTCCTGGGGCCCCAGCGATTCGGCAAGCTGATGCAGGAACCGGTCCCAACGCTCGAGAAAAGCATCCGATCGCGCATCCTGACCGGTGACCAGTCGCACCACCTGCGGCATGATCGCCGGTAGGATCACCACGGAAAGGAGCGCCAGAAAGAGAGGCTCGGCGTCGAACCTCTCGTCAACCAACTCCCGGGCGCGGAAGGCCTCGAGCATCCCGAGCTGGCGCCGGTAGTACTCCGAGCGGGCCCGGGATTCGATGGGCTCCCCCCCGGCATAGTCCAGCGACTCGCGGAGGATGATCCGGATGAAAGTGGGATTCCGTAGGGTGACGGAGGTCCACCAGGCGAGGAGTTCTCCGAAATCCCCAGGCGCCTCGTCCAGCAGCCCGGCCCGGCGGGCGAACTCCAGCTTCAGCGCCTCCCGGAAGAGCCCCTCCCGGTCCCCGAAGTACCGGTAGATGAGCGCCCGGTTACATCCGGCCCGGCGCGCCACGTGGTCGAGGCGCACCCCCTCGTACCCCCGCTCGGCGAACTCGTGGACGGCGGCCTCGAGAAGCGCTTCCCGGGCCGACCCGGCTCGCTCCGAGGGAGCGCGTCCCGGCGGGTTCATGGGCTCGCCTTCCGCCCCCCGGAGGGAGGCAGGAGGAGCACGGCTGCCGAGGCGCCGCCAACGAGGGCGCTCCCCCAGAGGGTGAGGCGAAGCAGGCGGAGGTTCGGCATCGGAAACTCGGATCGGGATCGGTAACGAAACGGGCCCCGCATGGCGCTGGCCCATGTGTAACGGTAACGTTACTGTGACCCAGGTGGATCCGCAAGTCCGGAATGAGGCGAAGGCCAGCCTCCATCCCCTACCCTTGCTACGCTCCGGTGCAGCGCGCACGTCCGCGCTTCTGGGCTCCTCCGGCGCGTCAACCGCCGGTCTGCGGATACCCCAGCCAGAACCAGGCGAAAGAGGAGCCACGGGTGTCCGATCACCTGGGTGATGCCCGTGTCCGGGGGAGGTGACACGAGCCTACCCCACGGTTGGAATCCCCTTCGAAGCCACCCGAAAGTAGGCAAACACAGCCCTCAGATCCCGACTGTAATGTGTCTGTAAATAATTAGGTCACAGCGACTTGAGGTCGTTGGGCCGCCTTTGGCACAGGGGTTGCCTTCACTCATGGCAACCGGTCATGAAGCTGAGCGAACTTTCGCGCTTTCATGGACTTCGGAGCCGGTCATCACGGGCTCGCCAAACCCCCTTATAACCGGACGATGAGGATATGGTCATCATGAATTCTTCGAAATGGACATGGCTCTGGGCCACGGCTGTCCTGTTCGTGACCCAGGCCGCGATGGGCTCACCGATCCATGCCCTGCAGCAGGGCCAGGCGCCAAACTCTGAAGTCGAGGCGCTGACGGGTCGGGTCTTGGATAGTCAGTCGCTACAGCCCCTCGCCTCGGTACAGGTACACATCCCCGAACTCAGCGTCGGCACCCTCTCCCGAGCGGATGGGAGCTTTGAGCTGAGCGAGGTGCCTTCGGGGACGTACATGGTCCACGCTCAGCAGTTCGGATTCAGGGCCGCTTCGCAGGAAGTGACGCTCGAAGCGGGGCAGCCCTTGGAGGTGACCTTCGAGCTGAGCCGGGAGGCCCTGGCACTGGATGAGATTGTCGTTACCGGAACGGTTGGGGGAACCCGCGCTCGGGCGATCGGCAACGTGGTGGAGCGGCTCGATGTGGGGTCCATGCTCGAGTCTCGCCCAATCGTCAACGTGGAGCAGGCCCTACAGAGCAGGACGCCTGGGGTCAGCGTGTTCGCCGGTGCGGGAATTGCCGGGGCGGACGGTGGGCCGATCCGGATCCGGGGGTCGTCGAGCATCGGTCTCTCCAACGACCCCTTGATCTATATCGATGGTGTCCGGATGAACTCGGACCGAACGCAGGTCGGGGGGCGGGCAGGGACCTACTCCCGCCTGAACGACGTCAACCCCCAGGATATCGAGAGCATCGAGATCATCAAGGGGCCGGCGGCCTCCACCCTCTACGGTACGGAGGCTTCGAACGGCGTCATTCAGATCATCACGAAGCGAGGGAGCTCAGGGGCTCCCGTCTTTGACGCTTCGGTCGAATTGGGCGCCAACTGGATCCCGGATCCGGGCGGAGAGTTTCCCGTGCACTGGGGCATCAACTCGGATGGAGAGCTCATCACCTTTGGGACCTCCCTCTACAACGTCGAGACCGAACGCAGGGGCGAGCCATGGTTCCAGTATGGCCCGATCCAGAGGTACAACCTCTCCGTCAGGGGGGGGAGCGACCTCTTTCGGTACTTCGCCTCTTTCAATCATTCCGACACGGAAGGCTTTGTCGACTGGAACTGGGACAAGCGCTCTTCGGGACGGATGAATCTGTCCTCCAACCTCGCGGAAAATCTGAGTGCGGACCTCAACGCCTCCTACATGCTGGGAACCACTCGCCACCCGGGTGCGATCTGGTCCGAATTCATCCGCGGCACCGTATTGACGGCCGCCGATTTCGGTGGGAGAGAGGACCATCGTCGTGGCTTCGGGAGACGTGGCCTCGAACATTTCCGGGAGGGCCTCGAGGACTTGAACGACGTGGAGCGAAGCAACTGGAGCCTCCAGCTCTCCTACCAGCCCTTGGACTGGCTCCAGACCCGAACGGTGTTCGGGCATGAGTCCAGCCAGGAGACCCGCTCCGTCACCGTTTTCCGGGAAGCAGGCGCACCCGCTGGGCCGTGGGGAAACCAGGGCATGGGGCGGAAGAATGTCGATATCCGCAGCGGTGTCGATAGATCCCTTGATCTTGCAGCCACGGCCAGCTTCCGACTGACGGATGCCCTGGGCTCGGAAGTGTCCTCGGGTCTGCAGTTCAACACGAAGAGCCGCAGGACCATAGGCGCATCCGGGGAGGACTTCGTCGATAGGGCTCTGACGACGGTCAGCGCGGCAGGCACCCCGAGCGCCTCGGAGACTTTCTTCGAGAACAGTACCGTCGGCGTCTATATCCAGCAGCAGCTCGATTGGGACCAGCGCATCTTCCTGACGGGCGCGGTTCGTGCGGACGACAACAGCGCCTTCGGTGAGGAATTTTCGGCGGCCATCTACCCCAAGTTGAGCGCAACCTGGGTGGTTCACGAAGAGTCGTTTTGGCGCTGGGATTTCGTGGACCAGTTGCGGATGAGGGGAGCCTGGGGGGCTGCCGGCCAGCAGCCCGACGTCTTTGCGGCGACTAGGCTCTACCAGTCCTTCGCGGGGACGAGCGACGTACCCGTCATCTCTCCGTCGCAGATCGGCAATCCGGATCTCGGTCCCGAGCGAGGCATCGAGTTCGAGGGCGGCGTGGACGCTTCTTTCCTGAATGATCGGGTGCAGCTGGGCTTCACCAAGTGGAGCAAGACCACCCAGGACGCCATCATGGTGGCCCCTGCCGCCCCGTCCACCGGGTTCCCGGGGAGCCAGTTCGTAAACGCAGGGCAGATCAGCAACTGGGGAACGGAACTCTCCGTGGACACGCGGTGGCTGAGCGGGGATCGGCTGGGCTTTGACCTGGGCGTGGCGTTCGCGACGCTCGGCAGTCGCATCGACGACATGGGAGGCCTCGGCGAGATCGCGGAGCGGCGGACGCGATGGCACATCGAGGGCTACCCGGTTTCCTCGCCTCACGCGCTCAAGGTCGTCTCGGCCGAATTCGTGAGCGGAGACAGCGGACCCGTCACCAACATCATGTGCGACGGGGGGACGGGCCCGGATGGGCGCCGTATGGGCGGAGCACCGGTTCCATGCGATGAGGCCCCGAGGGTCTACTTCGGGCGTCAGTCCGAGCCCTCGTGGACGGTGAGTGTCAATCCGACGCTCACGTTGCTCCGCGACCTTCGGATCATGGCCACCGTCTATGCAGAGGGTGGCAACATGATCGGCTCGGACGTCCTGCCCAGTAGGCACGTCTCCTGGAACAACGAGAGGATCACTTGGACCCTCGACGATCCGATCTATGTCGGACAGAGGACGGTGGATACCTATGCCATGGGCCTCTACAAGGGGGGATTCGCCACTCTGCGAGAAGTCTCTGCCAACTACACCATTCCGGAGGCCTTCACCCGAAGGGTGGGCGCCAGTCGGGCTTCCCTCACCCTGGCGGCCCGAAATCTCGGAATCCTCTGGCAGGAGCAGAAGTACGGCGAGATCGATGGTCAGTGGCTCGGTCACCCCGAAAAGAGTGCGTTCTCGGAGGAGACCTTCGGGGTCGGAGAGCTCTCGAACGGATCCATGCCACCGGCGTCCATGTTCACCGCAAGTGTGCGGGTGACGTTCTGATCCTGGCTCCAAGCTCCGGCCACCGTGCCGGAGCGAAGAATAGAGAGTGCGATGAAGGGAAGTGGAGAGAAGGACCTTACGCACCCAATGAACGACCACACGCACCCAATGTCGGATTCTACCTGGGGGATGCAGATGATGGGACATATCGATAGATCACGTCGCGCGTATCGGCGCGGAAAGAGTGGGCGACCCATGGTACTGATGGCGTCACTGCTGCTCGCCTTTGGAGCGGCGGCCTGCGATGGGCTCCTCGAGGTTACCCTGCCCGGGAACCTGGAGGAGGCGGACCTGAACAGTCCTGGCCTTGCCTCGACGCTGGTCCTCGGTGCCCGCAGCGACTTCGACTGTGGAATGAGTGCCTGGATCCGCTCGAGCAATCTCTGGGCGGGCGAGTTATTCACCGCATCCACATCCCTTGCCTACGGTGCCACGGAGGCGCGGCGGACCCTCGTGGAGCAGTACGGCCCAGGCGAGTGCGATTCGGGCAGTTCCCCGAATATCCCGGGGCTGTGGCTTCCCTTCCAGATTTCCAGGGTTCAGGCCGAGTCGGCCATCGAACGGATCGAGAGTTTTCCCGAGGGCTCCGTGCCCGAGAAGGACTTCCTGATCGCCAAGGCGAATGCCTACGCCGGGTATTCCTACCAGCATCTCGGGGAGGGCTTTTGTGAGCTGTACTTTGACGGAGGGCCCCGCACGACTCGGGAGGAGACCTTTCGCCTCGCCGAATCCCGGTTCACCGCAGCGCTGGAGTCCGCCGGGTCAGTAGCGTCGGGTCCGAACATCGAAACTGCTCGTTCAATCGAGAACCTGGCACGGGTTGGTCGTGCCCGGGCCCGCCTGCATCTAGGCGACCTGGAGGGGGTGATCCAGGATGCGAGCGCTGTGGAAGAGGGGTTTCTGTGGACAACAGACCATTCCGGGGTCACGAATCGCAGACGAAACAATCTCTATCAGGACAATCATGTCTCTCGGTCGCTCTCGGCTCAGGCCAAGGACTACGGGCTGACCGTGGACGGCGTTCCGGATCCCAGGGTTGAACTGACCTTCCGGCCCGGCGAGGGGTCCGCCGGGCGCACGGACCTCTACCTCATTGAAAAGTATCCTTCCCCGGGCGCGCCAATCCCTGTCGCCAGCTGGCGGGAGGCTCAGCTGATGATCGCGGAAGCCGAGGGGGGTCAGGTGGCTGTCGGCATCATCAACACGCTTAGAGCCACGCATGATCTGCCGTCCTTTTCCAGCCAGGATCCGGCGGAGATCCGGGATGTCCTGATCGAGGAGCGGCGGCGCGAACTCTACCTGGAGGGGAAGCAGCTCGGGGACATGCTCCGACTGGATCTTCCCTTCCCGACGGGGATCACCCCCGGTGGCGAGGCGATCGACGACTCCACACCCACGTGTCTTCCGACCATGGCCGCGGAGCGGCTCGGAAATCCAAATGCGAGATAAGGAGAGCTCACGCATGCCGCGACATCACAATTGGCCTTACTGTCTTCTGCTCGTCACGGGAATCTTGATGGCCACTAGCGGGCCTGCCCTGGCGCAGCAGCCGGAGTTCACATTGGAGACTGCCACGGTGGAATCCATCAATGCCGCCTTTGATGCCGGGACCCTCACGGCGGAGGAGCTCGTAGGCCTCTATCTCGAACGAATCGAGGCCTACGAGAGCGAAGGCCCGAACATCAACGCGTTCATCAACATCCATCCTGACCCAATCGGGGCTGCGCGAGCCCTGGACGAGGAGCGTCGGGCCACCGGCCCCAGGAGCCCCCTCCACGGGATCCCCGTCGTGCTGAAGGACAACTTCAACACATCAGATCTTCCGACGACTGCGGGCTCCATTGGCCTGAAGGATCTGAGGCCGGCGAAGGAAGCCTTCGTGGTCGAGCGCCTTCGGGCAGCAGGTGCCATCGTTCTCGGGAAGACGAATCTGACGGAATTGATCGCCGGCTCCCTCGACTCCCCTCTGGGGGGGCGAACCTCCAACCCGTGGGATCTGACGCGTACGCCCGGGCAGTCCAGCGCGGGGACGGGTGCGGCTCTCGCGGCCAACTTCGCGCTCCTCGGATTCGGCACGGACAATGGACAGTCGATCCGGTCTCCGGCATCCGGGAGTGGCGTCGTCGGACTGAAGAACACCATTGGTCTGATAAGCTGTGCGGGCGTGATGCCCAGCTCGCTGTCCCATAATGCGTGTGGCCCCATGACGCGCAATGTGGCCGACATGGCCTACCTCCTCGACGTGGTGGCCGCCTTCGATCCGCGCGATTTCATGACCCGCCTGGCGCTGGGCCAAGTCCCGGAGACCTACACCGCGTTTCTCGACGACACGGCCCTGGAGGGGGCCCGGTTGGGAGTCGTCGTCGAGTTCAAAGGTGAAGGGCCTGAGCATGCCGAGGTCAATCGCGTCTTTGACGAGGCGATGGAGAGTATGGAGGGGCTTGGTGCTACCGTGGTCCCCGTACGGATTCCGGACATGAATGATTATCGGGGTATCGGAACCGACATCTATGAGGCATGGGATCTGTTCGAGATCTGGTTCTCAGAGCTCGGGCCAGATGCCGAGTTTCATGATTTCCAGTCGTTTCTGGACCACGGAACCTACGGTGAGGAGATCCTGCCGAGGACCTATCGGCGCAGAGAGCACGCGGGGCCAGAGCACTTCGCCGACTATGAGGCAAACCTCCTCAAGATGCACGAGTTCCGGAAGTTGCTCGTGGATTTCATGGACGAGCACTCCCTGGACGCCCTGGTCTATCCCCTGCAGTCCATCCTCGTCGCGGAGCACGGAATGCCCAACGCCGAGCGAAACGGTTTCCTGGCATCCATGGGCATGCTCCCGGGACTCACCGTTCCAGCCGGTTACTCTCAGTCGACCGATACGGCACCTTCCGGAGTGCCCGTCGGGATGGACCTTCTGGGAAGGCCTTT
>SLFU01000120.1 GCA_007124095.1 Gemmatimonadota bacterium | reverse complement strand
CCGTAGCGCCCGATGACGTGGAGGCGGTCGATGCCGTCCAGGTACTCCTCGATGGGCTTCAGGCGCTCCCGGTATCCACGATCGTACACCGGGTAGCAGCGGGGGACCCGGTACACGTGCCCGTCCGTGATCTCCGCCTGGCCGATGAGGCCAGTCTGGCGAAGCTCCTCCTCCGCCCGCTTCACCAGGGTGTCGTTGTCCTCGGACCACACCGCATCATCATCATAGCACCAGAACTCCATGGCGATGATGGAGGCCGTCTCCTCTCCATGGATCTCGGGAATCCAGTTCCGGAAGTTGGTGATCCTTCCGGTGGTGAGATCGGAGGAGTGTACATAAAGCCACTGATCCGGGAAGAGGTCGGAAGATTCCACCCGGAGAAAGACGATGAGGGTGTTCCGGAAGCGAAGGGAGTCCGCCAGCTCGCGGATCCGCGGGGGAACGTCAGGAAGACCCTTCACCAGAAGAGTGAGGGGCATGGTGGAGACCACGTCGGTGTAGCGCCGGACCTCGCCGTCCATGAGTTCCACCCCCACCGCGGCCCCATCCTCCATGATGACCTTCCGGACGGGCGTCCGGAGACGTACCGTGGAGCCCCGCTCCTGTACCGATTCGGCCATCCGCTCGTAGACCATGCCGGTTCCCCGGAGGGGATAGGCGAACTGGTCCACCAGGGTCTTGTGCCTCTGCTCCTTCGACGGAAGCACCGCGTTCTTCACCGCCTCGAAGAGAGAGAGCTTCTTGATCCGCTGGGCGGCGAAGTCGGAGTCCAACTCGTCACAGGAGATTCCCCAGAGCTTTTCGCTGTAGGTCTTGAAGAAGATCTCGAAGAGCCGACGTCCGAATCGCTGGGTCACCCAGGACGCGAAGCTACCGTCATCGGGGGTGGGGCGCACCTTTTCTCTGAGGAAGCTTGTCGTGCAGAGAGCAGCCTGAAAGGGACCCAGGTTCCGGAGCGCGTTGAACGGCTTCAGGGGATAGAAGTAGAATTTCCCACCGTAGTAGATCCGCGTGAGCCGGTTCACCATGCGGTAGTCTCGACCCACCACCTCCAGCCAGAGCTCGTTCACCCTCCGGTCGCTGGAGAAGAACCGATGCGGGCCGATATCGATCCGCTGGCCCCAGAGGTCGATGGACCGTGCCATCCCTCCAACCTGGTCGCTGGCCTCGAACACGTCGACCTCCATGCCGCCCCGTGCAAGCGCATATGCGGCGGTCATTCCGGCCGGTCCGGCCCCGATCACCGCCACCCGCCTCCTGGATTCGCTCATTTCGTTCCTCTTTAGGTTTCCGGACCCCGTGCTTCGCGATCTCTTCTTCTCTGCAAATTATGGTCCGTAGCCGTACACCGAGCTTGACCCCGGCGTCCAGGGGGGGTTCAATTGCTCCTCCCTGCGAACTCTGAAGCTCCCGGGCCGGGGGCACCACACTTCCTTCGCCACGGGGCCTTTCGATGAGCCAACCCGCCGGATCGCGAGATCGCCCCACGGGCGAACGAGCGGTTGCATCGGCTCTTCCGCTCCTCCTGATCCTCCTCGTCGCCCTGGGCGCCCGGGCCGTGTTCCTCGCGGAGTTTCCGCAGGTTCAGGCGGACGAGGGCCTCTGGACGACGTCCACGAAGAATTTCCTCCTCTTCGACGACTGGTTCATGGATGGGCGGAATCATCTCTTCCTCTCTCCCGTCTTCCACTTCCTTTCCCTGGGTGTCTTCGCCCTCCTGGGGCCGAGCATCGAGGCGGCCCGGGTGGTGAGCGCCGTGGCAGGAGTGGGATCCGTGGCTCTCATCTACCTGCTGGGTGTCCGGCTCCTGGGCGACCGGACCGTCGCCCTCCTGGCTGCGGCCTTCATGGCCCTGGACCCCTGGGCGGTGATCCATTCCCGCCAGGCCATGACGGAGTCCGTGCTCCTCTTCTTCATTCTGGGCGCGGCCGTCCTGGTTCTCGGTCGGAGTCGAAGGGAACTGGCACTGGCCGGTGCAATCTTCGCGCTCGCGATCCTGACCAAGCTCAACGCGGCGGCGATGGGACTGGCGCTTGGCGGGTACCTCCTCCTTCGCAGCCCACCGCATGGCTCGACGCCCTCCTGGAGGCGAAGGCTCGAAGACGGAGCCCTGTTCGGAGGGGTGGCCCTGGGCCTGGCGGCCCTGGGGTACTGGGCCGTCGCCCAGATCGACCCCGAACGCTTCGTGGAGGTCTTCCAGCGGGAGCTGGGCGGGGAGCACGTGGGGGCCGGCGAGGAGAGCACGGGGCGTCTCGGCATCCGACCCGTCCTGGCTGGAAGCACGATGCTGGAGCTGTTGCGCCTGAACCCCTTTCTCTTCGCCTACGCCGCCCTCGGGGGGCTCGTCGCCTGGGCTTCGAAGGCCAGGGGGCGGCTTCTCCTCGGTCTCTGGCTGGTGGTGGGATTCGCCTTTCCCCTGCTCCAGATCTATCAGCCGATCCGGTACTTCTTTCCGGTGGTCCCGGCCCTGATCCTGCTCGTCGGCTTTCTGGTGGCCGCTGTGTCACGCGCCGTTCCGTCGGGTGAGGGAAGGGAATCGCGCCGCGGGTGGGTCATCCTGGGCGGAACTGCGGCGCTGATTCTCGCCTTCAATATCGCCTACCTCGGCATGAGCTTCCTGGCGAATCGGGGTAGCGCTCCCCGGGTGGTGGAGGCCTGGGTGCGAGCGAACACGGATCCCGCTGACGCACTGCTGGCAGCGGCCTACCTCGCCACGAATCCCCCAAACCGGGTGTACGCCCACGACGTGGCAAGACTCTTCCCGGGAGGGCTGGAGGAGGCCGTGGACGAACTGGACATCCGGTACATCATCTGGGACGCGGCGGAGTGGGACCAGGATACCCGGGAGCTCCTGGAGGAACGGTACACCCGGCTCCACGCATGGGAGTTTGGCGCGGTGTACAGGGTTCGGGGAGCCGGAGTCGTACCATGAGTCGCCGAGCGGAAAGATGTCACCATGCCGACGGTCTGGCACGTTCCGGTCCGATATCCCAGCGACGAAGGATGCCAACGACTCCGGGTTATTCTTTCACGATGGAATCGCCCATGGCGGTTCCGTTGCATTTTGCACAGTTGACAGGAGGCGTGACGCGGTGAATCGCAGAGGCCGGTTCTTCTTTCCCCTGATCACGCTCATTCTTGCTGTCGCCGTCTCCCTTGTGCTGGTGGAACTTGGGCTCAGGCTTACCGGGATATCCGGTCCCCCTGGCGCGATCTCGGTCAACGAGTCACAAGCAGAACGCATCCCCGGTGTGTTCGTTCCTCGACGAACCGTCGTGAATCGAAACCCGGCCAGGTTTCCGCATCGGATCACCGTCAACGCGCTTGGGTACCGTGGGCCGGAACTATCCCTTCCCCGAGGGGAGGG
>SLFU01000194.1 GCA_007124095.1 Gemmatimonadota bacterium | reverse complement strand
TCCCAGACGACCCCCTCCCATTCGAGCTTCTGGAAGTGGCCGCAGCTCGGACACGGCACGTAGTAGTAGCGCTGATCGGACTCTTCGAAGGCGTTCTCGATTCGGGAGAGGTCCTTGATCGTGGGCGTCGAGATCATCCCGATCTTGCGGTTCCAGAACGTGGAGGTCCGTTTCACGGTGAGCTCGACCGGGTCACCCTCGCTTCCCGAGCTCGCGGGGTACCCGTCGACCTCGTCCATGAGCACCACTCGGCGGGGCCTCGAGCGGAGCTTCGATGGAGCATTCGCTCCGCAGATCCCGAGGTGGCCCCCGGCGAACTCCTTCGCCTCGATCGTGTTGCCGCTGTCCCGGGACTTGGGCGGCCTCACCTTCTCCTGGAGCACCGGAGAGGTGCGGACCATCGGGGCGATCCGCTCCTTCGAGAACTTCGCCGCCTCCCCGTCGGAGATTTGCACGAGCAGGATCGGACTCGGGTCCTGGTCGATGAAGTAGCCCAGCACGTTGAGGAGAGCCTCCGAGCCTCCGACCTGAGCCGCCTTCATGAAGACGACCCGCTCCACGAGCGGCTCGCTGAAGACGTCCATGATTTCCCGGAGGTAGGGGGTGCGCTCCGTTCGCCACCGTCCCGGGGCCGCGCTCGTCGATGGCAGCACGCGGTGGCGATCGGCCCACTGCGAGACGCTCAGGTCCGGCGGAGGCTTCAACCGTTCGCGCATGAGCTGTGCAGCGTTCCGAAAGGCCGCGGACCGGGCCGCCTCCAGGTCGAAGGTCTCGGCGATCTTCACGCTACGTCCCCAGCCGCTCGAGGATCTCGCGCTGCCGTGCGGGTCCGATGCCTGGGATGGCCGTATAGTCGTCGACGGCCAGAAGATCAGACATCGTCGTGATCCCAGCGTCCTGAAGTATGGACCGGTGGGGAAACTCCTCGGGGATTGAAGAGTTGGCCTCCTGCTCGAACCGATCGGCCGCGGAGCCCGACATCTCCTCGAGGAGCTCGATCCCGATCCTCTTCAGCGCTGCCTCTGCCTCCCGCGGGGAGGACAAGCCGACGATCTGTGTTCCCCAGCGGCCGGGCATGTTGAGGATGGTGGCCCGAAGCGCGCCGAGGAGCCGGTCCCCGTAGACTTCCTCCACCACGTCGGTGGGCACGACCTGACCCTCCGCTTTCGCAACCTCGATCTCGGCCAGCCGCGCCCGGGCCCTCTCCCGGCGGGCCCGCGACTCGTCGAGTCCTCCCCTCCCACCTCCGACGCGGTTGATCGCCTCGCGCTGCTTGAAGGTGACGTACCATTCGATCGCGCCCGGAAGAGGGTAGAACTTGCTTCTTCCCTCGGCTCGGTAGGGAAGCCCCTTGTCCTCGAGATTTCGGACCTGCTGCGTCGTCAGGTTGAGCAACGCTGCAAGTTGCCGCTGGGTCGCCTCCTTCACGGCGCATCTTTGGCTCTCCCGAGAAGGCGTGGTTCCAGGCCCATGCCGGAGAGCCGCTCGAGAATGACGGCGACGTAGCCGGGATCGATCTCCATGGCGAAGCAGGCGCGGATCTGGTTCTCCGCCGCGACGATCGTGGTGCCGCTGCCGACGAACGGGTCGTAGACGTCCCCCTTGTGGTTACGAACGGGGCGGGCCATGCACTCGGTCGGCTTCTGGGTGCTGTGACCGGTCTCGTTCTTCTTCGGCTTCGGGACGTCCCAAATCGTGCTCTCGTCCCCGCTGATCGCGTAGAGGGTCTCCGCATCCTTCCTCCGCACAAAGACCTCCTCGCCCTCACGCACGACGTCGGAGAGAAACCGCCAGAGCGTGGTCTGCTTCCGATTTCCAACAAACCCTGCGGAGGCGCCCTTTCGCACCGCGTACCAGCATGCCTCGTGCTGGTGGTGGTAGTGACCCCGGCCGATCACGAGCGCGCTCTTCGCCCACACGATGAGGTTTCGGGGGATCAGGCCGCAGGCCTCGAGCGAGTCTCCGACCACGCTGGTCGCGAGAGCGGCGTGCCAGACGTAGGCGACCTTGCCCGGGAAGAGCTCCCATGCCTCCCGCCAGTCGGCTCGGTCGTCGTTGGTCACCTTTCCCGTGGCCGTGCCCCCGGAGTGGCCGTCCTGGAGAGCCGAGATGCGCCACGATGCATCGTATTCGACCCCGTAGGGCGGGTCGGTCACCATGAGCTCCGGCTCAGCACCGTCCAGGAGGCGCCCCACGTCCGAAGAGCTCGTCGCCTCGCCGCAAAGCAGCCGGTGGGAGTTGTCCGGCGAGGTGCGGGACGGAATCTCCCAGAGCTGGCCCGCCTCGGTGCCCCACTTCTCCCGAAGCTCGTCGGCGCGGTCCAGCTCCGGACCGGGGTCTTCTCCGGCGTCCGCGTGGTCTTCCAGCTCCCCGAGAAGCTCGCTCAGCGCATCGTCGTCGTAGCCCGTCCCCTCGAGGGTTCCCGTCTCCGAAAGGAGGTCCTTGAGGAGCTGCGCGAGTGCCGAGTTGTCGTAGTCGGCAACGTCGTTCGTGCGGTTGTCCGCGAGCAGAATGCGAAGAGCCTCCTCGTCGGAGACGTCGACCCAGATGACCGGGAGCTTGTCGGCCTTCTCCCGCTTCGCCGCCTCCATCCGGTGGTTGCCGGCCAGCACGTACCCGGTGGATCGCTGAACCACGAGCGCGCCGTAGAAGCCGTTCGCTGAGATGCTCTCCTGGATGGACTCAACGTCGCCCTGGCGGGGGTTCTTCGGATGGCGCCTCAGGTTCTCGAGAGAGACCAGCTCGGTCTCCTCGTTGAGGATCCGCATGCGACTACCTCAACCGAAAATGAGGTTTCCGGACTGACTGACTAGCGAAATTCTGCGATCGCGCGGTACCCGCACGGCTGGCCCCCAGAGGGACCCGTCGCATCGCCTGAGCCCGCATCATCTCGCGGTCCTCAGCGCGCGGTCCCAGGCCTCGGCGATGTGCCGGTCCCAGTTCTCGGAGACGACCCGAGTGACGTTCTCCACGAAGTTGAGTTGGGGGTCGAGCGGCGTGTCGCGGTGGAAGAAGAAGACGGGCACCGTGCCGCCCCAGGGGCCGCTCCCGCTACGGCTCACCCGCTGCCTGACCATTCCCGACCCGTCAGGGAAGCGAACGAGGAAGAGGCGCTGCCTGCCCTGATAGACCCGGAACCTGGATCGGCCGGAATCCACGCGGCGCATCTTCCACTTCGAGGGGTGAAGGGGATTGCTCCTCCGGTGGATCACCCTGGACTGTCCCTGCCGGCTCGGAACGATGAGGGCGCTCCCGCTCCTGGGTCGGCGCTCGGTGTCCTCCTCGTGCCGGGTGAGAATCTGCCGGCGCCGCTCGCCGCCGGGTGGGTCGATCTGGATCACGGCCACCGGCTCCTGCTTCTTCGCGAACGGTTTGATCTTCACGGC
>SLFU01000157.1 GCA_007124095.1 Gemmatimonadota bacterium | reverse complement strand
TCCCGCCGGTAGACTCGATCCTTCCCCAGAGGGAACAGGTCCACCCCGGTGAGGGCCACGGCATCCCCCTTGAATGGGGCTCGCTCCAGATGGGGCTCGAGGTACCGGAGGGTCCGGCCGGTGTGGACGCCGATGTCCAAGAGCTTTGCGGGCCTCCGGTATTCCCGGTTCACACGGGCGATCTCCTTTGCCACCACCTCGGCGAGCCGGTGGTACCGAGCCTGCCGTAGCTCGTAGGGGGCCCTCCGGCCCGGCTCGACCCCGAACGCGACTTCACCTTCCACACGTACCTCCTACTTGAAGACCGGGGACGCCTGGCCGCCGCCAACCGCCCATAACATCGTTCTCGTACGAAGCAGGAGCTCCAGTCGTCCTCAGGAGCTCCAATCGTCCTCCGGAAGGAAGGGAGACCATAAGGAGGTCTCTCTTGGAAAGGCAAGCACAGGGAGTTCGACAGGGGACCGAACGGCACCGCGGTGTCGGTCGGCCAGTTTCGGCCGTCCCACGTCGGGAAACGGAGCCCACGCCACGTCCGAAAAGGGAGCCCACGCCATCTCCGAAAAGTAAGGGGCACCCTCGGAGAGGCTGGGATAGGCGACCGATTCGCTGAGGTGCCGAGGGGGTAGAGCCCACAGCACCTTTGCCCGATATTTCTTGAAGCGTTAGGATTTTGAGCGACTTTCGAACTCACTTTGAACACTTCCCTCGTGGTGGATACGAGCTTCCCGATAGACCTGTTGAGGGGCCCAGCCTCATGAACCAGGTCGGTCGTCAACACATGCAGATTCCCACCTTCCCCCATTGCCTGGCTTTCGGCCTCGGACTCGTTCTTACTCTCCTCGGAGATGTGTCCCCGGTCACGGCAATTCAGTCTGAGTCCGGAGACCCGATCCACCATTCCATGCGGCCGGCGGCGGAGGCGGTGCGCATTGATACTTCGCTCAATATGGACGGGACCCTTTCTGACCCGGCCTGGGAAAGGGCTCGGCCGGTCATGGACTTCATCCAGATTGCCCCCGATGAAGGTGCCCCTGGAAGCCAACCAAGCGAGGTTCGAGTCCTCTACGATGACGACGCGCTCTATGTGGGCGCCCACCTCTTCGACTCCGGCCCGGTCACGACTCGCCTCGGGAGGCGCGACATGGCGAGGGGAGACTCGGATTGGTTCACGGTTGCACTCGACAGTTATCACGATCACCGAACGGCATTCGTCTTCGAAGTCAACCCAAGCGGTGTCCTTCGAGACGCCGTCCGATCGAGTTCGGGAGACGGAAATGGAGGCATCTCCGATGACGAGTCTTGGGATGCGGTGTGGACGGCAGTCACTTCGATGCACGATGAAGGGTGGAGCGTGGAAATCCGCATCCCGTTCGGGCAACTCCGATTCGCCTCGCGCGCAGAACAGGTTTGGGGCCTCCAGCTTGAACGGGTCATCGGTCGGAATCAGGAACGCTCCGTTTTTGCCTTCACCCCGAGATCTGAGGTCGGAGGAGTCCAGTCGTACGGTCACCTGACCGGACTCCGCGACATCGAGACTGGAAGCCCGCTCGAGCTTCTTCCCTACGCGGTGGTTCGCAGTGAGCATATGGATCCGGGACCGAATCCCTACCGGACGAGCTCAGAACAATTCGTCTCTGGCGGGGCGGATCTCCTCTACCGGCTCAGCTCCGATCTCACTTTGAACGCTACGGTGAACCCGGATTTTGGTCAGGTGGAGGTCGATCCGGCGGTTGTGAATCTCGGCGTGTACGAAACCTTCTTTGAGGAACGTCGGCCGTTTTTTGTGGAGGGAAGCGAAATCTTCAACTTCGGCCGGGGAACTCGAGCCTCCGACCTCTTCTATTCGCGGCGAATCGGTCGATCTCCGCAGCTCAACCCTCCGACTCCGAGCGCGGAACGGCCCGTGGAAACGAGAATCCTGGGCGCGGCTAAGCTATCCGGAAAGACCGACAGCGGCTGGTCCCTCGGAGTTCTGGACGCCGTCACCGCACGGGAACACGCCCGCTACCGTGATATTGAGGGAGTCGATCGAGAGATGCTCGTCGAGCCCCGGTCGAACTACATGGTCGCACGGGCTCGACGAGATCTTCGGGGTGGACAGACCGCCATTGGTGGCATCATGACGGGCGTTCAGCGCGCTCTCGACAGTGACCTGGCCACCGAGCACCTGGCGGCAAGTGCCTATGCGATCGGCATGGACGTTCACCACGAATTTGCCGATCGCAACTGGTTGTTCCGTGGCGCCATCGTGGGAAGTCGTGTAGCTGGAAGCCCGGAATCTCTCGTGCGAATCCAGGAGCAAGGAAATCACTACTTTCAGCGTCCCGATGCTACGCACCTTTCCGTCGACAGCACCTCTACCGAATTGAACGGATACCTGGCCTCGTTTTCATTGGACAAACAGGCTGGGCTTCATTGGTTGGGGTCGATCGGCGGGGCCATCACGAGTCCGTCCTATGAGGTGAACGACCTCGGTTTCGTGCGGCGAACCGACCGGCAGGACCTCGACGCCTCGGTAACCTACCAGGAAACGCAACCCGGAAGATTTCTCAGGGAGTGGAGCGTTCAGACGCGCGCTCGCCACGAAATGAACTATGTGGGCGACCGGATCATGGCCTTCGGTGTCCTGAGTGCAGAGGCGTTGACGCTGGGATACTGGTCCGCGCAGGTGAACCTGACGCGCCGATTCCGGGCCTTTGACGACCGAAACACCAGAGGGGGACCTATCATGGTGCGCCCCGCAAATTCTCAAATTCGAGTCGGAGTGGGATCGGACCCCAGGAGCGATCTGCTCCTAGACGTCGACCTGCAAGCCCAGGAAGACGAATATGGTGGGAGTCGAGCCGAAGGAAACTTTTCCGTCCGCCTGCAAAGCTCGCCGAACTGGAATCTCAGTGTTGGGCCTCGAGTTCTCCGGGCTCGAAGCACGGCCGAATACATAGGAACGATTCGCGACCCCACCTACGCAGCGACCTTTGGGAAGCGATATCTCTTTGCCGACTTTAGCCATACCGAGGTAGGCCTGGACACCCGGTTTGACTACACCTTCACTCCAACCCTCACCTTGGAGCTATACGCTCAGCCGCTCCTGTCATCGGGGTCTTACGGGGACGCTCAGTCACTCGCCGCTCCCCGGACCTTCGAGTTTACGGAGTACGAGGGGGAGGCACCGAACAGGGACTTCAATGTCCGAACCCTGAGGGGCAATGCGGTCTTCCGGTGGGAGTGGCGACCGGGCTCCACGCTCTACCTCGTGTGGCAACAGATCCGCTCAGATCCCGGAGTCACCGGAAACTTCGATTTTGGGCGGGACTGGACCTCTCTCCTCTCGGCTCCCGCCGAACATGTCTTCTCGCTGAAGGCGAGCTACTGGATAAATCCCTGAGGTGAAACCG
>SLFU01000171.1 GCA_007124095.1 Gemmatimonadota bacterium | reverse complement strand
TTGAGGGCGGCGGTCTTCGGCGCCATTGGGACGGCCGGTCAGCGATGCACGAGCACGCGGCGGCTCCTGGTGGAGGGGGCCGTTTTCGACCAGGTGCGCGATCGACTCGTCGAGATCTATGAGGGGATTCGCATTGGGAATCCGCTTGACGAGCACACCGTCATGGGTCCGCTCATCGACCGGGAGGCGGTCGACCTGATGCAAGCGGCGTTGGCAAGGATCGAGGAAGGGGGGGGCGAGGTGATCTTCGGGGGCGAGGTCCTGGAAGACCTCGGGGCTCACTTCGTGCGCCCCGCGCTCGCCGTTGTCGGATCCGACCACCCGATCGTGCAAGAGGAGACGTTCGCCCCGATCCTCTATCTGATCCGTTACGGTGACTTTGCGGAGGCGATCTCGCTCCAAAATGGGGTCAAACAGGGACTCAGCTCCTCCCTGTTCTCTCTTGACATGCGTGAGGTCGAGGCCTTCCTGAGCCATCGCGGTTCCGACTGTGGAATCGCGAACATCAATATCGGAACGAGCGGCGCGGAGATCGGGGGAGCGTTCGGTGGCGAAAAGGAGACCGGTGGGGGCCGGGAAGCGGGCTCGGACGCGTGGAAGGCGTACATGCGCCGGCAGACGAACACGATCAACTGGGGCGAGGAGCTTCCCCTGGCACAGGGGATCGATTTCGGGGTCTGATGTAGATTCGACCGGATCCGAATAAGTTCCGGCTCGTCCACACACCGACAGGCGCGTCCAGCATCGCGATCAGACGTCCGACCAGGATCTTTCTGGAGCAGCCCAAAGAGATGCCTCGTCCCCAGGGGCGTACCTTCGTATTGAGCGGTGGCTCCTCCGGGCTGGGCCGAGCAACGGCCAGCCTGCTGAGCCGGATGGGGGCGAACGTCGTCGTCGTCGTTCGGGGGGCGGAGCAGCTCCCCGAGGCTCGTGCCCAGATCGCCGGGCTGTCAGGGCGTGGAAAGGTGGATGTCCTGGTGGGGGACCTGGCTTCTCGCGAGGCCGTGGAGGGGCTGGCTGGGGAGATCGTAAATCGGTTTTCGGAGATCCATGGCCTCCTGCACTGCGCTGGGATCCGGCTTCCGGACCGGCGCCTGGGTCCGGACGAGACGGAACTGATGTTCTCGGTGGAATATCTGGCACCCTTCCTCCTCACCCAGAGGGTCTTGGGTCCACTCATGGCCGGGGCGCCGTCCCGGATCGTCGTCCTTACCGGGGAGGGCCACCGGAAGGGATTCAGGGCGCCCAGGGCGCTGGATCTGAAGAACCTCCAGGGTGAGCGGGAGTTCGATCCTATTGCGCACGGTAAGCACCTCGCGCTTGCCAAGATCCTATTCGTACAGGAGCTTGCGCGGCGGCTTGATGGAACGGGGGTAGGGACCCTGTCCGTCGCCCCCGGACCCAGCCGTACAGGGCTCCTTCGGCACTACCCTTGGCCCCTCCGGATGCTCGGCCAGGCCGCGTTCCTCGTCCGTGGGGCCAAGGGCGCGGAACTCGGTGCGGAGCACGTGGTTCACGCCGCGACCGACCCCGAGCTGGAAGGGGTCACGGGAAAGTACCTCCTGGAGGGCCGAGAGGTCGTGCCTTCGCCGGCGGCGCGCGATCCCGGGATGGCTCGGAGGTTATGGGAGGTGTCCGAGGAACTCCTGGGCGAGCGGTTCCTCCCCGGGGAATCGTAAGGCGACTCGCCACTGGATTGGGCTTGTCGAACCTCGCGACTCCAGCGGGGTAGACCAGGGTTCGCCGGTTCAGTTCGTTGCGGCCGCCGAAATCCCTCCGCGCTTCTTGCTCCTGTCCTCGGATTTTCCATGGATCGTCGAGGAGGTACGGCCGGGATCGGTGGACCGATGCGTACCATGACTCGCGTGCAGAGAGGATCTCGATGAAGGTAGGGAAGCTGTTGTCAGGGAAGGGGAAGCGGACAAAGGTCATCACGGTGGAGCCTTCGGCAAGTGTGGCCACCGCGGCAAATCTCCTCATGCAACACACGATTGGGGGCCTCCCGGTGGTGCGGCCCGAAGGGCCTGTACTGGGAATCGTGTCGGAGAGGGATATCGTCCGGGCGGTGCACGAGCGACCCGACGCCCTGAGTGAGCTCACCGCCGAGGACATCATGAGCCGTCCGGCCCCGATCTGCGTTATCGACGATCCCCTACCAGAGCTGATGGCGTACATGAGCCGGAAGCGGCTTCGACACCTGGTCGTGATGTCCGACGACCGAGTCGAGGGGATCGTTTCCGTCGGGGACCTGGTGGAATACCGGATTCGGGAGCTCGAAACGGAAACCGGGGTCCTACGCGACTACGTGATCGCCCAAAGAGCCCGGCGGTGACCCGGCCCAAGTTCGGCCCATTGTGGGCCCGGCGATAGGTCCGGGGGTCCGGCGCTCACCCGGCCGCTCAGGGCTCGCCCGCGACTGCGACCCCTTCCACTTCGGACGTCGTTTCCCTCTCAGGGACGCAGTTCCTCGGCCACCTGCTCGGGGGGGACTCGGTGACCCACCCAGAAGCTACCGAACTCGGCGTAGAGCGTGGAAACTTCATCGTAGCGCATGTCCATGATGAGGGACTTGAAGTCGATCGGGTCGCCCGCGAAAAGGGTCACTGCCCACTCCCAGTCATCGAACCCCACGGAGGCCGAGATGACCTGCGAGACTCGGCCGGCGTAGCGCCGTCCGGTCATTCCGTGCTCCTGCATCATGGCGGCCCGCTCCCGCACCGGGAGCGCGTACCAGTTTTGTCCCGAGTCCCGACGTTTATCCATGGGGTAGAAGCAGATGTGCGGCATCTCCTCGGGCTGTGTGGGGCGAAGGCGTTGCTGTGCATACCTCGTCGCCCCTTCCTTGGCTAGCCGCTCCCTCACCATCTCGTCCCATTCCCCTGACCCCGGTGTGACCCCGTTATCCCGAGCTTCATCGAGGAGAAGAACGGTCACGTGGTATAGGGAGAGCTCGACCACCGACACGTAGTCTCCCGCCGGAATCAGATCCCGGGAGGCCGGGTGTTTCCGGAGCGCGAGCTCGACTTCGCCCAGGTCCTCCAGAGTAGGCCGGAAATGCACAAGCATGTAGTCAGTGTTCCCTCCGACGATCCGGTACAGCCCGCTCCACCCCTCCTGACCGAGGTCCCTCCACCCGTCCAGGAGTTGCGCGAGCCCCTCGGCACGGGCCGTTCGCTCGGCCCGAGCGACCTCTCCGTCCGGGGATGGGGGGAGGCGGAAGAGTTGGTGGAGAAGGAAGTGACCTTCGAGCGTCAGCGGGGGAATATTCGTCGGTTCCATGGTCTCGTGGGTGTGGTTGACGGGTATCGGTCAGGCCATTGGAAACAGAAACGGCAATGACAACTTAGCGGTAGAGGACCCCCCGACGTTCGCTTCGCTCCGGGGCGCTCCGAGGAGG
>SLFU01000057.1 GCA_007124095.1 Gemmatimonadota bacterium | reverse complement strand
GTTCTCCGCTCGAGAGCGGGAACCATCCTTCTATCGGGGGCTCTTGGGCCCATTGCTTCGTTCGGCTCTCCAGGGGGGCATAGCCTATCCCGGGGGACTCGGGCCCGAGGTCCCGGACCAGAGATTCAATGGATGCTCTCCCCTGAACCGTCGAGATCCCGGGACCGACACCTCGGAGCGACTCCTTCTCCTCCGCTGCTTCGGCCCGGGTCAGTCTCTCCTTGCTGCGTTCTCGAGTCTCTGCGGGTCGTAGGCCTCCTTGGTTCGCCACACCGCCAGCACGATCGAAGCGATCTGTCGCGCGATGGTCAGCTTCGCCAGGTTCGGCTTCGTGCCTCCGTCCAGAAGCCCCAGATAGTGCCGGTAGATCGGGTCGTCCTCCGCCCGGCCGATCACCGTGGTGGCCGCCCCTTTGAAGATCGCCTTCAGCGTATGGTTGAAGTTCCGGTTCAGCCCGCGGGTGCGCTTCACCTCGGCCTTCATCCACTCGCCCGACTGCGTTCGCACCCAGTCCGACGAGCTCCGCATCACGACTCCCAGCCCGCAGTACGACCAGAATCCCCGCTTGCTCTGGAACCGGTACGGTGTCACCACGATGGGAAGCAGCTTGGCCGTGCGCACCGGACCCAGGCCCGGACAGCTCCTCACGAGCCGGAACTCCGGATGCCGCTTCGCTTCGGCGAGCATCACCTTCTTCGCCTCGTTCTTCAGCCCATCCAGGGCGTCCATCTGTTCGTACAGCAGCTCGGCCAGCGGCTGGGCCGACTTGGGAAGTCGACCCAGGTACTCCCCGCGCTTTGTGGCCGTGTAAACCCCGCGCCCTGCCACGGCCACCCCGCGCGAGCGGTACAGGGCCTTCAGTCGGTTCCTCATCCGCACCCCATCGCTCCGGATCCAGCGGTACCCCTTGGCCCGGTAGCCCAGGGCTCCGAACTTCCCGCGCTTCTTGTAGACCTTCCGCTTGATCGCCCCTAGCCGGAGGCCCTCCGCCAAGCCGAAGGCATCCCGCCGGTCGTCCTTCGGACCCCTGCTCTCGCTCACGGCCGCCACCACGACCTTCTGCGCGTGGGGGGACAGCACCTCGTACAGCCACTCCGACAGCGTCCCTTCTTCCAGGCAGATGTGACGAGGCTGTGGAATCTGTCGTACCGCTTCGATCAAGCACCGCGCGTTCGTTTCCACCACGTGCGACCCGATCCGCTTCCCGCTCGGCGTCATCACCCCGAGCGTGCAGCTTGACGCGTGGGCATCCAGCCCGATATACCTGTCCATGGGCGTTCTCCTGTTGGGATGGGTACTGCTGGGCTCTCGCACATCCCAGAATGTCCCGTCCCACGGGAGATCGCCAACTCTCTTTCGGGGCCAGCCGTTCCATCGATCCTCCTCCGGTCACGGACGCGCTGCCCCTATGATGCCTATTCCTCTCTGGCCTACCTCGACGAGGAGGTGGCCTCGAACCGGGAGATGGTTCGGGACCTCCTTCCCTACCACCAGGAGCTCGCCCAACTCTTCCTGGAAGTGCTCACGGAGGAGGGGGAGGCGAGCCTTGCGGGGATCCAGGAATCGGGATTCCAGGGGTTTCGGCCCCCGGGATTCGTGCGGGCCGCATGGGAGGCGGCGCTGGCCGGCGGGGTGCCGGGGCTCATGGACTTCGAGGATGTCTCGCTGCTGGGACAGGTGTACTCGAAACAGGACCGGGTGGACCGCCTCTCGGTGGACGGGCTCCAGGCCATGCTCGGGCCCGGCGCCTTCCGCCCCGACAATCTCGAGTCCCTCATCACCCAGGCCCTGGGGCATACCAACGACTTGGTCTTCGCCCAGCAGGAGCTCCTGGACCTCTACGACGCCTGGCTGGCGCACCGGGGGCGGTAGGCCCGGAGTCCGAAGAGGGAGTCCGCGATCAGGAACTCCAAGCCGGATTCCAGACCCCATCCCATACATGACGATCAGGGGACTGGAAGTAACCCGAATACCCTCCCCAGAAGGTCGGCGTGCCGGCCTTGTGGATCCCTGTCCCGGCCTCCGCCGCCTCCCGCATCGCCTCATCGACGTCTGCCTCGCTCCCCTCCCCCGCTCGAACCGAACCCTACGGGTTCAGCTCTCGGGCCCTGGCGGAGCGGGTTTGAGGGTGCGTTTCGGGGTGCTGCAGAGGCGTGGGCGGCACCTCCCATCCGACCCTACCGCCTCTCACCCCGCCGATCGCGAGTCGGCACCCACAGGGGGTCGCCGAGGAACTCCAGGGTCCTGAGTACGCTTTCCCGGGTGTCGTCGAACCTCGTGGTGCCGGTGCAGGACCGGCCGCTGTAGCGGTCCCCGGCGGGGAGAGCCCTGCCGAAGAGGAGGAGCCTTTCTCCCTCATCGAACGACTGGTCACAGCTCGTGCGAAAACCCACGACCCACCACATCAGGAGCTGGACGGTGTCGACAGGCTCGCCTTTCCACCCGCGATGCACCGCCAGCGTGGCCACGACGGGATGGGACGATGGATCGCCAGGCTCCCACTCGTCGTGGGCATTTTCGGCGATCGGGCCTCCCATGGTATCCACGGAGACCACCGTGCCCTCGACCACGACGTCTGCCCGCTCCATGCGGAGGTTGAACTCCTCCCGGGGATCCTCGGCGGACCTGCAGCTGCAGCGTTCCTCGGCCAGCTCGAACTCCGGGGCCGACTCCAGGGCCACGGGCTGGGGCGCCACGCAGGTGACGCCGGCAAGGGCCAGGACCGCGCCGATCAGTGGACTCAGGATCATGGTCCCCTCTCCAGATGAAGTGCTCTTACAAACTACGGAGGAAGGGCTTCCCGGGGCAAGAAAGCAGGTACAATCTCCCCGAAGTCATCTCGGCGACCACCGTGCATCCTTGTTTACGGTCTCGCCAGTCTCGATACCTGTCGCCTGGGGGTCGACGCCCTCCGGGACTTCCGCGACTCCACGATGCTCGACCCCGGCATCCGGAGGCGGCGGGAGTGGTTTCACCGAAACAGAAGCTCGGCCTCCTGATCGCCAGGGCGCCCGATGAGCCGAGCGGGACGCCTCGCCGGGTGGTTCGCGCTTGACCTCGGACTGTGAGTTCGCGGCCCCGACCCAGACCGGCTCTCCCCCGAACCTCGGGGGGCGCCGCCCAGATGGAATGCCTCAGGAAGCTTGCCGCTAAGTGGCGGAGGCGCAGCCGCAGACGGGACGGGCTCCTTTCGGACCACGATCTCGGGGACATCTCGTGGAATGACCCGCGCGACAGCCTCGATGCCGTCTTGGACTGCCATGAGTTGCTGGCGGGATTGCGACTCGCGGATGCAAGGGCATCGCTTTCAGTGACCCGCCTTGACCAGGACCAGCAAGACCCCGTCCCGGTGGCCGCTTCCCTTCTTCAACGGCCTTCGAGGCTACCCCCTCTGGGCATGAGTGGGAAGCGATCC
>SLFU01000031.1 GCA_007124095.1 Gemmatimonadota bacterium | reverse complement strand
GCGGGCTGAACCGGAACTTCAACCACACGCTGAAGGCGATCTTCAAGGGCGCTGCAACCACGGTGATCGGCCGGGCGGAGGACGAGCCGATCCACCGGCACTACCTGGCGCTTCTGGACGGGGGCACGAAGCCGAACCTGGCGAAGCTGACCATTGCCCGACAGATCGCTTCGATCGTGCTGGCGGTGTGGCGAACCAAGGAGGTCTACGACCCGAAGAGACTCGAGAGCGCAGCAAGGAGAGACTGACCCGGGCCGAAGTAGCGGAGAAGAAGGAGTCGCTCCGAGGTGTCGGTCCCGGGATCTCAACGGTTCAGGGGAGAGCATCCATTGGATTTCTGGTCCGGGCCCTCGGGCCCGAGTCCCCCAGAATAGGCTATGCCCCCCTGGAGAGCCGAACGAAGCGATGGGCCCCAGAGCCCCCGATAGAAGGATGGTTCCCGCTGTCGAGCGGAGAACGAATCGGCTGCGATAGACCCCGGAGTCTCGTCCCCTCAGGGGAGAGAGCCCCCCTTGAGCCTTCCACCTCACTCCGCGAGCGACCGTCCCGGGCGGCGGAAACAACGAACGCTGGCCGTCAAGACGAGATCGGACGGCGTGTAGGAGAGGTGTGTCTTGACAGCCTGCCCCATAGAAGGAAGTTCAAAGGGCCTCCCAAGGGAGAAGGCAAGGTAGGAAGCGGGATCCGGCGAGGCAAGCAGCCTGCGAGCGGGTGAGGGGCCAAACGGGGACAGCCCGAGGGTGGGGTGGAGGAACCGGCGCGAGCCGGCGAGGGGTGTGCCATGCGAATCGGGGAAGGGACGATGTTCGGATGGGCGGGTGGGGGACACCCTGGTGGGGGCACCGGAGGATCAGGGAGGAGCCGGGAACGGGGTTCAGGTCTCCCAGTCGTCGGGTACGGACTGATCGAACTCGTACTCCGGGAGAGCGTCGGGAGCGGTGAGATCGAAGGCCGGGGACTGATCGAGGCCCAGCTCGGCTTGGGGAGGGCCGCGAGCGGGGGAGACGCGGGGAGGCCGATGCGGCAGGTCGAGATGGAGGAGGATGTCCTGCACGGTGGAGGGAAGCGTGATGAACGAGATGATGCGCATCTCGCCGCCGCAGACGGGGCAAAGGAGCGGGAGCACCTCGTAGATCCGGGCCAGGAGCTGCGCCCAGAGCATGCGGCTGGATCGCGAACGCGGCGTAGCTGCCAGGGGGCCGGTTGGTGCCGGCTTCTGGGCGTGGTCCGGCGGATCGACGGAGTGGGAGGCAGGGCCGGGCGACGGTGGGGGCTCCGCATCGGCCGGAGAGGCGCCGGGCTCGGGCCGGCCGATCGAGACCACGATGGACCTCAGGCGTGCGTTGGGAGCCAGGACCCCGTGGTACCGGTGCCGATGGATGCGAGGGGGTGGCACGAGGCGGGCCAGGCGGTCGAGCAGTTCGAGGGGCGTGAGAGGAAGCTCGTGGCGGCCGTGCACATCGGGCTCGGGGAGCCGGTAGACGAGACGAGCCTCAGGCGAGGAGAGGGCCGCGATGCCAGAGGGGGCGTGGAGTCGCTCCAGGGCGAGAGGCCCCCGGGCACAGTAGCGGACGAGCCGCTCGAGACCCGCGCGATCCTCAGCCTCGATGCGGACGGAGCCGTCGACAGAGAAACCACCGGTCCCGCGCCAGGTGCGTATGTCCGCCAAGGAATAGGCATCATAGGGGCAGCGCGTCCGTGACCGGAGGAGGTTCAGTGGAACGGCTGGCCCCGAAAGAGAGTTGGCGATCTCCTGTGGGACGGGACACTCTGGGATGTATGAGAGCCCAGCAGTACCCATCTCAACAGGAGACCGCCCATGGACAGGTATATCGGGCTGGATGCCCACGCGTCAAGCTGCACGCTCGGGGTGATGACGCCGAGCGGGAAGCGGATCGGGTCGCACGTGGTGGAGACGAATGCGCGGTGCCTGATCGAAGCGGTGCGTCAGATTCCGCAGCCTCGGCACATCTGCCTGGAAGAAGGCACGCTGTCGGAGTGGCTGTACGAGGTGCTGTCGCCCCACGCGGAGAAGGTGGTGGTGGCGGCGGTGAGCGAGAGCCGGGGCCCGAAGGACGATCGCCGGGATGCCTTTGGCTTGGCGGAGGGCCTCCGGCTGGGCGCGATCAAGCGGAAGGTCTACAAGAAGCGTGGGAAGTTCGGAGCCTTGGGCTACCGGGCCAAGGGCTACCGGTGGATCCGGAGCGATGGGGTTCGGGTGAAGAACCGAC
Organism: Gemmatimonadota bacterium; assembly: GCA_007124095.1. Lineage (GTDB taxonomy): Bacteria > Gemmatimonadota > Gemmatimonadetes > Longimicrobiales > Gaopeijiaceae > SLCK01. The sequence goes on along the minus strand of SLFU01000031.1, from coordinate 1,186 downwards.
TGAAGGCCTTGTACCGCTCGCGCGGGGTGGCCGTGGCCGGGCGCGGAGTTTACACGGCCACAAAGCGCGGGCAGTACCTGGATCGACTTCCCAAGCCGGCCCAGCCGCTGGCCGAGCTGCTGTAAGAACAGATGGATGCGCTGGATGGGCTGAAGAGGGAGGCGAAGAAGGCGATGCTCGCCGAAGCGAAGCGGCATCCGGAGTTCCGGCTGGTGAGGAGCTGTCCGGGCATGGGTCCGATACGCACGGCCGAGCTGCTCCCCATCGTGGTGACCCCGTTCCGGTTCCAGAACAAGCGCGGGTTCTGGTCGTACTGCGGGCTGGGAGTCGTGATGCGGAGCTCGTCGGACTGGGTGCGAACGCAGACGGGCTAGTGGATGAGGGCCGAGGTGAAGCGCACCCGCGGGCTGAACCGAAACTTCAACCACACGCTGAAGGCGATCTTCAAAGGGGCGGCCACCACTGTGATCGGGCGGGCGGAAGACGACCCGATCTACCGGCACTACCTGGGGCTTCTGGACGGAGGGACCAAGCCCAACCTGACGATGCTCACCATCGCGCGACAGATCGCATCCATCGTGCTTGCGGTGTGGCGAACCAAGGAGGTCTACGACCCGCAGAGACTCGAGAGCGCAGCAAGGCGAGACTGACCCGGGCCGAAGCAGCGGAGGAGAAGGAGTCGCTCCGAAGGGTCGGTCCCGGGATCTCAACGGTTCAGGGGAGAGCATCCATTGGATTTCTGGTCCGGGCCTTCATGCCCGAGTCCCCCGGGATAGGCTATGCCCCCCTGGAGAGCCGAACGAAGCGATGGGCCCCAGAGCCCCCGATAGAAGGATGGTTCCCGCTCTCAAGCGGAGAACAAGTCGGCTGCGATAGACCCCGGAGTCTCATCCCGCCAGGGGAGAGAGCCACCCTCAAGCCTTCCATCCTGCTCCGCAAGCAACCGTCCCGGGCGGCTGAAACAACGAACGCTGGCCGTCAAGACGAGATCGGACGGCGTGTAGGAGAGGTGCGTCTTGACAGCCTGCCCCATAGAAGGCGATTCAAAAGCCCTCTTGGGGTCGAAAGCAAGGTAGGGCGGGGCGTCTGGCTGAGCAAGCTGCCGAGGAGTCGGGGGTGGCGGAGCTGGCCGTGAGCCGTGAAGGCACCGGGGAACAGCCGAAGGGGCGGTGGACGAGGCGCCATG
>SLFU01000221.1 GCA_007124095.1 Gemmatimonadota bacterium | reverse complement strand
ATTCGGCCCTGCCATGCGAAGTCGACCTCCATCTCGAGATATTGATGCGTACACCGTCACGTCCTCAGGTGATGAGGGCGTAGACGATCCCAGCCAGTGCCATGCCGCACTCCCCGTACGACCCGTTCACAGCGTACAGTGCCCACGGCCGAGCGCGTTCGTCGACATTGTAGACCGCGGGCTTAAGACCGTCGACCGCCGCTACGCCCGCCCCGAGGAGCACGCCTACGGCGGGGCCTTCACGAAAACCGAACCGGCGACTGCAGGCATGGCGGTCGCCTGTCTTCCTCGGTTTTTGGGGATGGGCCCCGGACCCGGCAGGAGTGGGAGGTGGACTCTCAAGATGCCGTTCTGAGCGGCCGGCCAAGGCCGCTTCAACTCACCTGCGTCCGGACTCATCGACGACGCCCACTTCCGAACGGCGAGACGCGGCAAGGTAGAAGAGGTAGGCTCCTATGAGTGGGACCGCAACCAGGCAACCCACCACGTACCTATCGGGATCCGAAGACTCGAGCCACCCGGTCACAGGGTGGCTCCCACTTCTGCTCGGGCCACTCCACGTTCCTTCTGCACCTCGTATTCCAGGAGGACCCTTCCGTTTGGATCGGCGTGATGCCCGAGCAAGGTCAGGCGCCGGCGCACCGACGGGCAAGCCACGAAGGGCACGCCCCCGCCCAAGAGAACCGGGACGACGGCTGGCTCCACGGTATCCACGAGGTTCCACGCTAGAACCTTCGAGAACAGATCTCCGTCCCCGGAGAGCCAGATGTTCAGACCCGGTTCAGACCGCAGCGCCCGGAGGCGCGGCTGCAGATCCGCACCCACCACCTCCACATCTCCTTCCGAATGACGGCCGGCACCCTCATCGATCCGCTTTCGAGCTTCGCCGCGACCACCACGACGGTACGGAGGCAGGGGAACGTCCAGGCGGCTTGAGCCTATGTGGCGCCGTGGCGCCGGAAGATTTCCTCTGCCCGGTCCGTGCCCAAGGAGTGCATCGCCTATGTCTCACCAGGTACCCGGTTCCGTGTCGCACATGGTGAAGGGAGCCCTCCATCCCTTCAAGCCTCTTCGCATCGTGGGGCGGATCGTCCGGCGGGCTTCCAAGCCCCCGGGACTTCCTCCCGGCACCCTCATCCATACCGGTCCCCGGCGGGTTGAGGTGCCCCGGATCGAGGTCATCCGCTATTCCCCCGAGGACCTCCGTGAATCCGGTGCGGAGGACCTCTCCCCGTCTCGCCTTCGCGAGGTCTTTTCCGAACGGCCGACCGAGCAGGAGGGAATGCTCTGGGTGAACGTGGACGGGCTTCACGATGTGGATCTCCTCCGGGAAATCGGAGAGGCGGTAGGGGCTCACCCCCTGGCCATGGAGGACGTGGCCAACATTGGCCAGCGCCCCAAGGCCGAGGACTACGGGGATCACCTCTTCATCGTCGTTCATATGCTCCGGGCAGAGGGGCAGCCGTTCCGGATCGTGGACGAGCAGGTGAGCTTCTTCGTAGCGCCCGGCCTTCTCGTGTCCTTCCAGGAGCAGCCTGGGGATGTCTTTGGTCCCATTCGGGACCGACTCCGCGCGGGAAAGGGACGTATCCGGGGCCAGGGCTCCCACTACCTGGCCTACGCGCTGATCGATGCGCTAGTGGACCAGTACTTTCACGTCATGGAGCGCCTGGGGGAGCAGATCGAGAGCCTGGAGGAGGACGTGTCCGACCGCTCGCCCGCCGACACCATGAAGCGTCTCCATCACCTCAAGCGCGAGCTCCTGCTCCTACGTCGGTCCGTGTGGCCTCTTCGGGAGATGATGGGGGCTCTTCTCAGGGTCGAGGGTCCATTGATGCCGGACTCGACGAAGGTCTACCTCCGGGACATCCATGACCACAGCTACCAGGTCATCGAGACGGTGGAGCTTCTTCGGGACGTGGCCAACGGTGTCCGTGACCTCTACCTCAGCCAGGTGAGCAATCGGACGAACGAGGTGATGAAGTTCCTCACCGTCATGGCCAGCATCTTCATTCCCCTCACCTTCATCGCCGGCGTGTACGGGATGAACTTCGAACACATGCCCGAACTGGCGCATTCCTGGGCGTATCCGGTAGTCCTTGGAATCATGCTCGCAATGGCGCTGGGACTCCTCGCCTTTTTCCGCTGGCGGGAGTGGATCTGACAACCTCGCGGGGGCTCCGAGCTTACGGCCTTGCGCGGCTCGTGCGCCGGATCGAGGCGTCCAAGGGAGGGTTTTCCACGGTCTGCGCGGGCAGTGTTCCCCCACCGCTCCACTGTCGAAGCCCGTCACGCTGGCCGCGGCGACTGAGGAATGGGCGTCCGCCGCCGCCTCTCGATTGCGCCTCCAAAACCCTTACTCTACCTTGACTCCAGATAGAAGGGGGGGGACCACATAGAAGGGGGGAATGGGGGCTCCCGGTCCCTCAGTGAAGTGGATCGGCCAGGCGGCTCCCTAACATCCATGGGCTCCCTATCATTCATGATTGGGCCTTTATGATTCGGCGAACCTCGTGTGCCTCTCTCAACCGAGCAAAGATCACGGACATGCTCCACTCAAGCCGATGGATTCCGCTTCTTCTCCTGTCGAGCCTTTTGGTCGTCGCCCCGACCTCGGTCGACGCCCAGACCGCCGATCCAGATCCGACCCGATTTGCCGAAGCGATTGCCCAGTTCGAAGAGTGGGACAGTCAAAACGCCGTACCCGAGAATGGGGTGCTCTTCGTGGGCAGCTCAAGCATCGTTCGCTGGCCGACGGCCGAACGCTTTCCCGGCCTGCCGGTCATCAACCGTGGCTTTGGCGGATCGCACATCTCCGACGTAAACCACTACATCGACGAGACGGTCCTGAGGCATGCTCCCGGCGTGATCGTGTTCTACGCGGGGAACAACGACATAAGCGCAGGGAAGACGGCCGAACAGGTGCTTGCCGACTACCGAACCTTCGTCGAGCGGGTCCTCACGGATAGACCCGACACCAAGATCCTCTTCATTGCGATCCATCCGAGCATCCTGAGGTGGGCCGACTGGCCGGAGATGAGGCGGGCGAACGACCTGGTCAGGGAATTCTGCGAGGGGGACCCCGCTCTCCACTACCTGGATGTTGCGTCCCCCATGCTTGGCCCGGACGGAGAGCCGCGTCCAGAGCTCCTCGTGGAGGACAACCTCCACCTGAGCGCCGCCGGGTATGATGTCTGGACACCCATCGTGGCCCAAGCCATCGATGCGGTCACACTCGCAGGCAGCCGCCCATGACGGCCCGTTAGCGCGGACCCAAGGAGTGGGAGCGTCGATCCGCCACCGTTGGTGGCACTCACGTAAACGAGATTCCGGTGAACTGGGGGCCCTTCAACCATGCGGGTTGACCGGCGCGTGGGGACGGAGGCTCACGGCCGCCGCCTTCGCGTGCTCGATTCCGGT
>SLFU01000149.1 GCA_007124095.1 Gemmatimonadota bacterium | reverse complement strand
GCTGAGATCCCCAAAGCCCTGAAGGCCGCCGCCGCCAACCCCAGCCCGAAGGAGGATCAGCAAGCCGCGTAGGACTCATCCCCGGCGGGGCCGGGTGTCAGGTGAATACGGCACTTGTACACCTGGACCTCGGACAGGAAGCGCTTCAGCCGAGGAACGTTGGCGCCATCCTCACCCCACCAAATCCGCCCATCCTGATCCAGTTCCTCGAACCTCCGCTTGGAAACCCGCCAATAGGTGCCAGGAGGAGGGCCATCGATCGCCCGTCCGGATGGGGACACGACTCCGTATGTCCCCTCTCCATAGTAGTTTCGCGCCGACATGTCTCCCGATGTCCAGGGCCCCCGCGGATCATCATCGGGGTTCGAATACCGGCTCTCCATCTCTGCTGTCCGCGGAAGCAAGAACGGGCGCCATGTCTCCGCGTCGCGGGCGTATACGATCACATAGTCGTGGTCTTCCGAAAAATGACGAGCGGAGTTCTTGGGCGAAAACACCTTCTGCCAGATCACCGCCGCGATGAAGTTCTCCTCACCGAAGATCTCGTCCATGATGGCCCGAAGGTTGTGGACCTCGTGGTCGGCAATGCTCACGAAGATCACACCGTCCTTCTCGAGCAGGTTCCTCGCCAACCTCAACCTCGGATACATCATGTTCAACCAGTCGGTATGGAACCGTCCGCTCGCCTCCGTGTTGCTCGACACCTTCCGCCCGTCCTCCACCTGACCGGTGAGTTCAAGGTAGTTCTGGATGCTGTCGTGGAAGTTGTCCGGGTACACGAAGTCCTTCCCCGTGTTGTACGGAGGGTCGATGTAGATGAGCTTCACCTTCCCTGCGTAGCTCTTCTGGAGGAGCTTCAGCACCTCCAGGTTGTCGCCTTCGATGAGGAGGTTCTGCGTGGTGTCCCAATCCACGCTGTCCTCGGGCACCGGCCGGAGAGTCCCCGTGGAAGGGGTGAGGGCGAGCTTCCGTGCACGCTTCTTCCCGTGCCAGTTCAGTCCGAACTTCTCCTCGCCGTCGTCGACCTCGTCGCCGAGGAGCTGACGGAGGACCTCGAAGTCGACGCCTCCCTCCTTGAACGCCTCGGGAAAGAGCTCCCTGAGACGGCCCAGGTTCTCCTGAACAACGTCGGCGGACCGGGCTTCCGGGGAGTCTGCGGTGATCTTCTCGATGCGCATGGCGTGGATGCTGAGGGGGGTTCGGTAAACGAAGGGATCAGAGCCGCTCCAGCGCGGCAGCGCGCTGGGCTTCCAGCTCTCGAATGCGGATGTTCAGGTCGACCTGGCGATTCATCTGGCGTTCGCGCGCGGCGGCGCGCCGGAGCTTGGCGATCTCGGACGCGACCGCCTCATACTCCCGGAGAGCGACCCAACGTTGCCGGTTCCGCTCGCGGGACGCAAATCTCGCGAAGCGGTGGGACAGCCGGGCGGCCAGTAGCGCCCCCATGGCGTCGATCCACCCCTGGTAGAGAGCGAACAGGTCGGTGCGCGGCTGCTCCGACAGGGCGAGGGCGCTCGCGAAGGAAGGAAGGTAGGGACGGTCCGTTTCTCCATCGAGCTCGACCCGCACCATGTCCCCATCGAGTACCCACGCATCCTCCTGTGCGCGTGATCGCCTGAGGTGAGCGGCAGAGAGGCCGACCATCCCCACCTGCTCGGTGATCAGGAGCATCGGATAGGGGACTGCGCGATGGAATAGCTGGGTGAGTCGCGTGGCCTTCGCACCCTCGCGCAGCTCCATGCGGAGGACGGCGAGTTCCAGGTATTCCCGCGTCTCGGATCGGTGGGCCGCAGCTCCGGCGTCGCCGGGCTTGAGGATGGCGTGCCAGCGGATCTCCTCGATCCCCTCCTGAATCAGTTTCCGGTCTCGGGGGGTCGTCGCTCCATGCTCCAAAAGGAGCTTCTTCGCCACCCGGCGGTCCACCCGGGAGGCCTCGGGGAGCTCGAGGGCACGGAGGAGGTCGTCTGCCGTCATGAGGCGGGCAGCACGACCAGGTACGTCAGCACCTCGAAGTCCTCAAGGCCTGCGAACTCCCCTCGTCGGGCATGGGTGCCCCCCGGCTTGAACAGGCTCTCCACCGCACGCTCTTCGGAGGTGCCCGTCACCGAGCCCACTGCGGCTTCGAGCTGGCGCCGAAGGTCCTTCGTGTCCCTTCCGGCGGTGGTCAGCGCATCCAGTCGCCGACATGCCTCCGGGTCAGGGAGGCTCCTTCCATGGCCGAGACGCTTGAGCTGATCGAGGATCCTCTTGGCTTCGGGGAAGCCCATGACCACGGCCCCATCCTGTCCGACGTGTACCAGGTAATAGGGGGCAAGAGGATACCCGGGCTCGACGGCCCGGGTGGCGGCCTTGCCTTCGGCGCGAAGGCAGAAGATCACACCGGGCGTAACCTCCGCATCCTCGGCAAGAACCACCGCCCCGAGGCCCTGGGGAAGCCCCTCCAGCTGTCCGGGGTGCTCCCTCCGGAAATCGGCAAGGTCAATCCGGAAGTCCGATAGCGTCAGGTCGGTAATGGAGACGCCGCTCGAGAGGTCCTCCAGGTCGATGACCGAGTCCTGCAGCTTCAGGAGCTGCCTCCGCCGGTACTCGAGGTCGTTCATGGGGTCGCCGGACTGCTGCTCGATGACGTTCTCCTCGCCCGTGGCCGAGATGTCGAGGAGGACCATTCGGCCGCTGACCCGCTGCTCCAGGTTGATGTACTCTTCGAGTTCCAGGTTGGGCCAGAAGTTCACGAGCTGGATCTGGTCGTTGGGCGAGGCCAACCGGTCGATGCGCCCGAACCGCTGGATCACCCGCACCGGGTTCCAATGGACATCGTAGTTCACCACGCAATCGCAGTCCTGGAGGTTCTGGCCTTCCGAGATGCAGTCCGTGGCGATGAGAAGGTCGATTTCGCCTTCGCCAGCCATGTCCTCGGGCCGCTCCTTCGATCGTGGGGAGAAGGCGGTGAGGATCGAGCTCATGTCCTTTCGAAGACCCCGGAGCGTCGTGTCGTTCCCCCCGCTCCCGGTCACCAGGGCCGCCTCGATCCCGAGCTCGGCCTTGCCCCATACGGAGAGGTCCTGGTAGAGGTAGGCCGCGGTCTCGGCGAAGGCCGAGAAGAGGAGAATCTTGCGGTTTCCGGGGTTGATGGGGTTCCCACACTTCTCCTGGATCAGGTCCCGGAGCCGGCTGAGCTTCGCGTCCCGGCGAGCCGTCACCTCCCTGGCAGATGCCAGGAGGGCACGCAGTCGGTTCCGATCCTCCAGGAGGTCATGGCGCCACCGGATCAGGTCCACATCGCTGAGGAGCACCCGCACCTTCTTCCCGACGAGGAGGGCCTCGAAGGCTGGGTCCTCCGGGTCGATGTCCGAGATGTCCAGCTCCTCGAAGTCGGCGTCGTGGGCTTCGATCCGGGTGAGGGTGGCTTCCACATCTCGAAGCTGGC
>SLFU01000214.1 GCA_007124095.1 Gemmatimonadota bacterium | reverse complement strand
GTCCAGCCCAGATGGAACCACATCTACCGGGGCACGAATGTGATGCTGATGGGCAGCATCGCCAACGAGGGCCCGAACGGCACCTGGCAGTGGGAAGGGCAGACGGTGTCGTTGGGCTACCGGGCGCTCGCTCTCGACCCCGAAGGCCGTCAGGTGGTCGGCGAGATCGGTGTAGGCAGTGAGCCGCAGGACCGGACCCGGCAGCCGCTTCCCTCGGGGTGGACATGGGATACGCGGGTCCCGGTGGAATTCGCCGGGGAGTTCGCCGCCGACGGCGTCACCGACATGTGGCAGCAGACGAAGTACGGCGGCCTGGGGGACGACCAGATCATGGCCAAGTGGGCCGAGGCGATCCTGATCCTGGCCGAGGTCGAAGCCAGGAACGGAAATGTGGAGGGCTCGGTCGCGCTGATCAACGAGCTGCGCGACGCGCAGGGCCTGCCGCGGATCACGTACTCCGTGACCCTCGTCAAGCCGATCGACGCCCCGCGGATCGAGCACGATGCGAATGACCTGATGGACGTGATCTACGAGGAGCGGCGCAGGGAGTTCTTTTATGAAGGGCGCCACTGGGCCGACAAGATCCGCCTCGATGGCTGGTTCCCGAGGATGGTCGGCCAGAATCATAAGAACGTCGCGTACGGAGACGTCCACTGCATCATGATGCCGGAGTCTGAATACCAGAACAACCCGAACATCCCGGAGGGGTATCTCGGTCCCTACTAGGGCAGGGGCCTCTCCCTCCGGCCGGGTGGGCGCACAGGTTCCACAAGGCGCTCTCCGGTTCCCGGGGATTCACGCGGTGAAGGGTGAGCGGCGCGTTCTGCGCTTCATGTCGAAGGGCCGGCTCCCGGCGCATCCAGCGTCGAGGGGCCGGCCCTGTCGGCATCGCGAACCCTCCTCTGCTTCCCGCTTTCCTCGCCTTTCGCTGGGGCCTGTCCCCTCCGAATAGTAGTATGCGGCCCCGGCTCGGGTTCTTAGGTCATGCTCCTGATGCGCGGTGTCACGTCCCTGACTCACCTATCACATCGTGATACGACGCTTGCTCCATCGCAGGTGGTCGTATGCCTGGAGGTCTCTGCATGAGGCTCGTGGATGCGATGGACGAAGTGATGATTCGAGTCCTCCAGGGACGGGCGACACCCCAGGAAGAGGGGATGCTTCGCGGCTGGAGGCAGGCGACCGACGGAGGCGAGACCAACGAACGGCGCTTCCGTCGAATCAGGGAGCTCTGGGCCCTCACCGCTGCCGCAGCTCCGGATTTCTCACCGTTCGGCCGGGCATCCAGCGCCAGCGGCGGGATTGCCTCCCAGGAGCATGCCCCGGCCCTGGAGGAGATACTCTCCCGCGCCGAGGTCCTTGGGCCCTCCCTGGCCGACCGTTCCTCCGGGCCGCCCGCTGGCCGTCTCTCCGTGATGACGGACGATGAAGGGGGCGCTCGCACACGACGTGGTCGCGGATCCCGGGGCGGCCTGCTCCGCAAGGTCGGGGTGGTGGGGCTTGCGGCCGGGATCGCGGCGGTGGGCTTCGGGATCGGCGTCTGGAGCGTGGGGGGGGTTGGGGGGGATGCCGGGGCTGTCACCTCGCACATGGAGGTGAAGACGGGCCCGGGAGAGATGACCACGGTGATGCTGGGAGACGGCACCGCGATCCGGGTGGGCGGAGAGAGCAAGCTGCGAGTGAGCGAAGGCACGGGGAGCGACAGGGAGGTGTGGCTGGAGGGGAGGGCGTTCTTCGGAGTGGACGCGAGCGACAGCAGGGTGTTCACGGTGCGGACGGCCTACGGAGAAGCGGTGGCCCTCGGCACCCGCTTCGAAGTGAGGACGGAAGGAGAGGAGTTCCGGGTCCTCGTCGTCGAGGGGAACGTGCGGGTTTCGGCGTCAGGAGCGGAGGTGGAAGTAGGTGAAGGGGTGATGAGCCGGAGTCCCGGTGGAGAGCCGCCACAGACCGTGGCGGTGGAGGACATGGAAGCTTACTTGAGCTGGATGGGCCCAACCCTGGTGTTCAGGGGGACGACCCTCCAGAGAGCGATAGGCGAGATCGAGAGACGGTACGGGGTGCAGGTGGAAGTCACCGACCCGGAGCTGCTCGATCTGACGGTCACTGCGACATTCACGGTGCTCCCGGTGGAGCGCGTGATCTCGGTGATCTGCGAGATCGTCGGGGCGGAGTGTGAGATCCAGGGGAACAGGATCCGCATCGACCCCGGCATTCGTTCCAACCCGGTGCGGTCCTAGTGATAGGGACCGTGCCCGATACGGGATCTACCCGTGAATCTGACCCATTGGAGGCCCAGATGATGTGGAAGACAACGAAGCGTAGGCTCGGCCTGGCGGCCGCCTTCGCTCCTGCGCTATGGCTGGCGACCGCGCTGATTGCGGTTCCGGCGCAGGCGCAGGACTCGGAGGTGCTCGCGTCGAGCAACCTCACGGCGACCGACCGGGAGTCGGAGGTGCTCGTCCGACCGGCGCAGTTGGAAGTGAGCGAGGTGGCGCTGGAGGATGCGCTGAGGGAGTTGGAGCTGGCGACCGGAGTGCCGGTGGCCTACAGCCCCTCGCTCCTGCCGGCGCATCGCGTAGTGAGCTGCTTCTGCACCGACGTCACGGTGGAGCAGGCGGTGCGGACGCTCCTGAGCGGAACCGGACTGGAAGGGGTGGTCATGGCCGACCACCTGATCATCCGTGAGCGCAGAGCCCCCGTGCAGGAAGTGGGCACCGCGACCTGGGCCTCCCTCTTGATGGATTCGAGAGCTCGGACCTCGCGTGCGGCGTCGGGGACCCCGCTCCACTTCTCCGCAGCAGTCCGGCAGGGGACGATCACGGGGACGGTGGTGGATCAGCAGAGCCAGCAGCCGCTCAACAGCGTGCAGGTGCACATCCCGCAGCTGGGGCTTGGGGTGCTGTCGGGCGCGGACGGATCGTTCACGCTGTCGGACGTACCGGCGGGAACGCATACGGTGCTGGCGCAGCGACTGGGGTATCGTCAGGGCAGCCAGGAAGTGACGGTGGCCGACGGTGAGACCCTCGAGTTGAACTTCCAGATTGCGCGTGACGCGCTGGCGCTCGACGAGCTGGTGGTGACGGGCACGGCGGGCGGCACGAGGCAGCGAGCGATCGGGAACGTGGTGGGCCGGGTGCGCGCGTCGGAGATTACGGAGGTGGCTCCGGTGGCATCCATGCAGGACCTGCTGGGGGCGAGGGAAGCGGGACTGAGCTTCCACCGCCAGTCGGGCAACATCGGGACCGGGTCGCAGATGCGCATCCGGGGAATCTCGAGCGTGACGATGGGAAGCCAGCCGCTGATCTACGTGGACGGCGTGCGGGTGGACAATGAGGGAGCGGGCGGCCCGAACATCCGGGACGGACGTCAGGTGTCGACGCTCGACGACTTCAGCCCGGAGGAGATCGAGAGCATCGAGATCATCAAGGGCCCGGCGGCGGCGACGCTGTACGGAACGGAGGCGTCGGC
>SLFU01000026.1 GCA_007124095.1 Gemmatimonadota bacterium | reverse complement strand
TTAAGCCCCGCAGCGCGGATGGTACTGCCGGGGCAGCCCGGTGGGAGAGTACGTCGCCGCCGACCCGCTCCCCTCTCCGACCCCTCGTGCCTCCCTCGGCCCGAGGGGTCTCTCTTTTTCCCATTCCCACCGACGATCGTTCGACCGACGAGCTCCAGCCGACGAACTCCAACCTACCAGCGTAGGGCGCCCATCTCGAGGCGACCGCCCAATCTTCAATCTTCTCGCACAGCATGAATTCGAAACCAGGGTCCAAGGCCCCCGCTCGGGGCGCTCCCAAGACCTATTGCGGTTACATCACCCTGCTTGGCGCGCCCAATGCCGGAAAGTCCACCCTCCTCAACCGTATGGTCGGTGAGTCTCTGAGCATCGTGACATCCAGGGCACAAACCACGTGGCGGCGGATCACGGGAATTCGAACCACGGATCGTCACCAATCCATCTTCCTGGACACCCCCGGCGTTCTGGAACCCCGGGATCTCCTCCATCGCTCCTTCTTGAAGAGCGCGGAAGAGGCAGCGGGAGAGGCGGATGTATTACTTTTGATCGTCGATCCGACCCGTCCGCTCAATTCCTCCCAGCGAACCAGGCTTCTGGAGGTCGCCGGGGACCGAATCATCCCCCGGGTCGGGGTGGTCAACAAGGTGGATCGGGGTAAGGCGGAGACGGTCGAGGCCGAGAGAGTCTGGCTCGAAGAGCAAGGGGCGGTCAATCGCGGGATCCATCTGGTGTCAGCTACGTCCGGGCTGGGGGTGGATCGGCTGCTCGAGGCCGTTGAAGCCGAGCTGCCGCCGGGGCCTTTTCTCTACCCCGAAGACGAGATAGCCACCGATTCGGTGCGGTTCTTCGTGGCAGAAATCGTCCGGGGGGTGATCTTCGAGCAGTTCCGAGAAGAGATCCCGTATTCCTCGTTCTGCGCCGTAGAGGAGTTCCGGGAAGGGGGGCGGCGAACCTACATACATGTGATCGTCTACGTGGAGAGGAAGTCCCAGAAGGGAATCCTGGTAGGCGAAGGGGGAGGAGCAATTCGAGAACTCGGCACCCGAGCCCGCGAGCGGATCGAAGCGTTTCTCGGGACGCCGGTGTATCTCGACCTCTGGGTAAAGATTCTTCCCGGGTGGCGCCGGAAGAGGCAGCACCTGCGCGCCCTGGGATTCAATCTGCCTGATGACGACGGCGGCCCCGCGTCCACATGACCCGGTCCACTCACTTCGAGAGCCGGCTCAACGTCCTTCTCCCGTACACCCCAGTGTACGGCACCCCAACACCCGTCCTGGAGACTTCCCGACCGTGAGCCCTTCCGATCTTCCCGAGCTACACCGGATCCGTAGCGTCCTCGAACAATCGTCCCGGGGCCCTCTCAAGCCAAAGGAGATCGCCCGGGAGTTGGATCTTCCCAAGCAAGACTATCGGGATTTCAAGGATCTCCTCCGCGAGCTTGAAAAGAAGGGCGGTCTCTACCGTGTGAAGGGAAACCGTTACGCGGTTCCGGAGAAGATCAACCTCGTCGTCGGGCGGCTTCGCGTCACCAAGAAGGGGGACGCCTTCGTCCGATCAGATCGCGATCGGACACAAGAGGTCTTCGTGCCGGCCTCGGGCCACGGATCGGCCATGGACGGCGACCAGGTCGCGGCCCGGATCGAAAGCCGGCCCAGGGGTAGGGCTCCCGTTGGAACCGTGGTCAAAGTCCTCGAGCGGGGGAGGCCGACCGTGGTGGGGGTCTATCACAAGAACGAGAGCTTTGGATTCGTAAAGCCCCTGGACAACCGCGTCTTTCGTGACGTTCTGATTCCGGAAGGGATGGAGGGAGAGGCGGAGGACGGGGAGGTCGTCGTGGTCCGCATCTCCCAGTATGGGGATCGCCGCCTCAATGCAAGCGGCGCGGTGGAACGGATCCTCGGTCCGATCGAGCACCCGGGTGTGGACGTGCTTGCCATTCTCCACGGCCACGGTCTTCCGGACCATTTTCCCGAAGAGGTCGAGCGAGCGGCCGTGGAGGCGGCAGAACGCATTGACGAGCCAGGACAGCGGGAGGACCGCCGGGACCTCCATGTTCTGGCCATCGATCCAGCGGATGCAAAGGATCACGACGATGCACTCTCAGTCATCCAAGTCGGGGATGGTCTCTGGGAGGTCGGGATCCACATCGCGGACGTCTGCCATTTCGTGGAAGAAGGCTCAGCGCTGGACCTCGAGGCCTTGCAGCGGGGCACCTCCGTATACCTCGTGGACCAGGTCGTGCCAATGCTCCCGCACCGGCTCTCGTCGGATCTCTGTTCCCTGAAGGAGGGCGAGGATCGATTCGCCCTTTCCCTCTTCCTTACCCTCGATGACGATGGGCGACTCCGCGATCACCGCTTCGAGCGAAGCTGGATCCGGTGCCGCCACGCGCTCGACTACGAAACGGTCCAGGACGTGCTGACCGGAGGACCGGGCGTGGACCCGGAAACCGACGAGGCCTTGCGCGCCCTCAATCGGCTTGCCGGCGAGCTGCGAAAAAAGAGGCGGGAGCGAGGATCTCTCGAATTCGACCTGCCGGAGGCGAGAGTGGTGCTCGACGAGGAGGGCGTCCCCGTGGACATCCGGAAGAGGACTCAACTGGATTCCCACCGGCTGATCGAAGATTTCATGATTCTCGCCAACGAGGTGGTAGCCCGGGAGTGTGAGAAGAGCCGCCTGCCGATCCCCTACCGTATCCACGAACCTCCCTCTGAGGACCGGACGGAAGAGCTTCGGAAGTTCCTGGCTTCGATCGGCCACACGTTGCCCCGGGGCAAGGTCCATCCCAAGGGTTTGCAGGCGATCCTGGATCGAACCGAGGATCGTCCGGAGGCCTCCCTGGTTTCCAGGGTCATCCTCAAGTCGATGACCCGGGCTCGCTATGACCCAAAGAATGTCGGCCACTTCGGGCTGGCGTCACGGGCCTATACCCACTTCACCTCGCCGATTCGACGCTACCCCGATCTTCAGCTGCATCGCGTGGTTTCTCGGGTCCTCGTGGACGGAGAGTCCGTTCCCGACCGATGGACCGGAGAAGGGCTGGAGGAAGTCTGCACCCGGTCGAGTGAACGGGAACGGCTCGCCCAGCAAGCAGAGTGGGACTCCGTCGCAATGAAGAAGATCGAGTTCATCACCCAGCATCTCGGGGAGGACTTCAGCGGCACGATCTCCGGGGTGACCGCCTTCGGATTCTTCGTGCTCCTGGACCGGTTCTTCGTGGAAGGGCTGGTGCATGTCCGCACTCTGGGAGACGACTACTACGCCTTCCTTCCCGAAAGCTACTCTCTGGTGGGGGAACGCAATCGACGTCGGTTTCGGCTGGGGGACCCGGTGAAGGTGAGGGTGGTCCGGGCCAACAAGGAGGAGCGGGAAATCGACTTCCTACTTCTCGAGCAGTTGCGGTGATCCCCCGTCGGGGCCCTTTGCCCCGTCGTGATCACTCGGTGAAACGCCTGGAAAGGCCATGCCAGGAGGGGTTTTCCGGGTTTGACTTCACCTCTTGTCGGATGTACCCTGGTCGTCTCACTGGCAATGCCGCGACCCGCCTCTTCGACTTGCGTCCGCAGAGCCACCTCCACACAGGGATCCCATGGCGGCAGAAGACAGCCTCCTCTTCTTCGACGGTGGTCGTAACGCCCCACCGGAACTACTTCACCGCTTCGCGAGAGACCATGGCCTCGCCCTCGTCCCCGTCTCGACCAGTGAGCAGGTGGTGCAGCGGGTCAACCGGGCGTTCCCGGCCAGCTTGATCCTGGACGCCGGACCGGACCCGACGGCAGCGCTGGAGCTCTGTGCAAGGCTGAAGAAGGATCCGTTCTCCGCGATCATGCCCGTGGCCATCATAGTTCCGAAAAGCCCTTCGGACCTTGCCTCGTTGGGCCTCGAGGCCGGGGCCGATGAGGTCTTGCAGGAGAACACACCGGAGCGGGAGACGTATCTCAGGTTCGACCTCCTCCTGCGCCGAGCTGCGCGCGACGTGTCGGTGCATCCCACGACTCGCCTTCCGGGTACGACGCAGATAAAGCGGGACCTGAGTCGACGCATCGAGGACGGGGGGCGCTTCGCCCTTTGCTACGCGGATCTGGACAACTTCAAGGAATTCAACGATCGGTATGGCTACACTCGGGGGGATCGCGTCATCCTCCTCCTTTCAATGATTCTTCGGGACATGGTCCGGGCGCTCGCTCCCGGTGGATTCGTTGGCCACATCGGGGGAGACGACTTCCTCTTCCTGGTCCCTCTCGAGCATATGGAGAGGACCTGTGACGAGGTCCTGCTGGTTTTCGACGAGCTCATCCCCTTTCAGTACTCCGAAGACGACCGGAAGTCCGGGTACTTCCTGGGGCGAGACCGTCGCGGAACGATCCACCGAATTCCTCTCATGACACTATCGATCGGGGTAGTGACGAATCAGTTCCACGAGTTCACTCATACCGCACAAGCCAGTGAGCTGGCCGGGGAGATGAAGTCTTACGCGAAGACGCTTCCAGGTTCCGTCTACGTGGTTGATCGGCGCCGATTTGAGGCACTCGAGGACGGGGGCACCGAGCCCGCCCCTTCCGTCGAAGGACCGACATGAGCTCGATGGATTCGAGAGCAACCTTCAGGGTCGAATGTCCTTCCTGCCTGAGCGAGTTTCCGGTCGATCCGGCGAAGGTGCCGCTCGGGGAAGTGGCGGCGAGATGTTCCGCCTGTGGCCGGGTCTTCTCGGTGGTCGTTCCCCCGTCGCGGAGGAGTGGGGATGCGAAAGGAGCGGAGGACGCGACGTCCTTCGAGGATCTCCGGGGTCTGGCTTCCGAGGCGGAAGCACAGGGGGCCAAGCTCGGGACCGAGGGGGAGAATACACTCGCCGGCAAGACCCTCTCCGAGGGCGCCGATCGTTTCGGCCGGCGGAGTCCGGAGGATCGGGCCAAGCACCTTGCCCGGGTCCTCGTCTCCGACATTATCGCATACTCTCCCGAGAAGCACTTGGACTCCCTGGAAGCCGGGACGCTGAAGGAAGACTTCGAAGACGAAGTGGCTCAATCCTGGCAGGAGTACGTGGATCAGGTCGGGATCGACTTGGCCGAGTCCTCGCCATACTTCAACGAAGCCCTGAACGAGATCCTCGGCAAAGGACGCCGGATCTTCTGACCGTGTTGAACCCCCTTCGGTGGAGGGGTATCTTTAGTGTGGACGGCCCAGCGAGGGACTTAGACACTCCCCAGCCGGGCCCGTCAATGCGAGGGGTCGGTCCGGAGCGGACGACCCCTCCTTTCTTGAAGAGCTCGGATCCGACCCATCGGCCTCGGGCCCATCACCGACCATGTCGGAGAGGCGAAACATGAACAGCGAAACGATAGGCCACGTGAGCGGCATCCGGGAACGGCTCGTGGAACTCAGGGGGTTTCTTTGACTTGGAACACCGGGAGCGCCGCGTCGAGGAGCTTGAAGCCCGAATGACCGAGCCCCAGTTCTGGGATGACCCGGATGCGGCTCGGGGTGTGATCGCCGAGTCCAACCGGTTGAAGAGTTGGATCGAGCCGTGGAAGAAGCTGGAGACAAAGGCAGAGGAGCTGCTGGAGTTGGCGCAACTACTTCGGGAAGACCCCGATCCGGAGCTGGAGCGAGAATGGCGCCGTGAGCTCCCCCGGCTCGAGGAGGGTGTGGCCGACTTCGAGTTGCGCACCATGCTTCAGGGCGAGGACGATCATCGCAACGCGATCCTCACCATTCACGCGGGAGCGGGCGGGACGGAGTCCCAGGATTGGGCCGAGATGCTCCTGCGCATGTACCGCCGATGGGCCGAGCGTCGGGGATACGATGTCACGCTCCTCGATCTCCAACCGGGTGAGGAAGCCGGGATCAAGGGCGCGAGCGTGGAGATCTTGGGAGAATCCGCGTTCGGGTTTCTGAAGGCGGAAAAAGGGGTCCACCGCCTGGTCCGAATCTCTCCTTTTGACTCACAGGCTCGGCGCCACACCTCCTTCGCTTCGGTGTTCGTCTACCCCGAGGTGGACGAAGATGTGGAAATCGAGATCGATGAATCGGACCTGCGGGTCGACACCTTCCGGGCCTCGGGGGCCGGTGGCCAGCACGTAAACAAGACGGACTCCGCCATCCGAATCACCCACAAGCCGAGCGGAATCGTCGTCTCCTGCCAGCAGGAGCGGTCGCAGCACAAGAACCGGAGTACAGCGATGAAGATGCTCAAGGCTGCGTTGTACCAGCAGGCGCTGGACGAGAAGGAGAAGGAGCGGGAGGCGCTTGAGGCGACAAAGACCGAAATTGGATGGGGAAACCAGATCCGCTCCTATGTGTTCCAGCCATATACGATGGTCAACGACCACCGAACCGAGTTGAAGATCTCGGATGTGGACGGGGTCATGGAGGGTGATCTGGATCCCTTCATCCATGCATACCTCAAGCAGTTCGGAGCCCAGGGCGTCGCATGACTCAGGAGCTGAGCCAGCTCCTCCGGACCCGCCGGGAGAAGCTCGCGGCCCTGCGGGAGCGGGGGATCGAACCCTATCCGTACGCCTTTTCTCGGTCACACCGGACCGACGAAGTGCACGCCGGCTTCACGCGGGCCGAGGCCGGGGGGAGCCTCGACGAATCGGGCGACGGAGACACCGTACGCGTGGCGGGTCGAATCGTGAGTTGGCGGAGCCACGGGAAGAGTGCCTTTGGTCATATTGAGGACGGAGGAGGGCGGATCCAGCTGTACTTCCGGCTCGACGCCTTGGGAGAGGACTCCTTCAAGGACCTGGAACTCCTCGACCTCGGCGACTGGATTGGGGTGAAAGGCCCAGTATTTCGAACCCGCACGGGAGAGGTAACTGTCCGCGCGGGATCCTGGACGCTCCTCTCGAAATCGCTTCGGCCCCTCCCGATCGGGAAAGAGGAGGTGGATCCGGACACGGGAGAGCGAGTGGTTTACTCGGCCTTCGCAGATCCCCGCACGCGCTATCGGCAGCGATACGCCGATCTTGCCGTGCACCCAGAGGCCCGCGAGATGGTCCGGATGCGCACCCGTACCATCTCGGCACTTCGGGGCTTCCTCGACTCTCGCGACTTCCTCGAGGTGGAAACTCCAATCCTCCAGCCGATATACGGGGGCGCGGCCGCCCGGCCATTCACCACCTATCACAATGCACTCGATACGACCCTGTACCTGAGGATTGCCGACGAGCTGTACCTGAAGCGGCTCATCGTGGGCGGCTTCGAGCGGGTCTACGAGATTGGGAAGGACTTCCGGAATGAGGGGATCGATAGGTCCCACAATCCGGAGTTCACAATGTTGGAGTTCTATCAAGCCTTCGCCGACTACTACGACATGATGGAGGTCGTGGAGGCGCTGATGCGGCACGTGGTCCGGGAGACCACGGGTGCTACGGCCCTCACTTATCAGGGCCACGAGATCGAGTTTGCGAGCGCTTTCCGCCGCATCCGTTTCCAGGAGGCGTTGAGCGAGAAGCTCGACGGGGATGTCTCCCAGATGGAGGTGGACACGTTGAGGGCCCACCTCCGAGCCCACACCGGTGAAGAGATCGAGGAGGGAGGTCGCGGTCGCCTCCTGGACAAGCTCTTCGGGGCTCTGGTAGAATCTGAATTGATCCAACCCACCTTCGTGACGGATTACCCCGTGGAGCTTTCTCCCCTTGCGAAGCTGAAGCGGGGTGAGCCTACGCTCACCGAGCGCTTCGAGCTCTTCGTCGCGGGATGGGAGTTGGCAAACGCCTTTTCGGAGTTGAACGACCCACTGGACCAGCGAGCCCGCTTCGAATCGCAGGCTCGCCTCGCGGAGGCCGGCGACGAAGAGGCACACCCGATCGACGAGGACTACCTCCGCGCGATGGAGTACGGCATGCCGCCCACCGGGGGGGTGGGGATCGGGGTCGACCGACTCGTCATGCTGGTCACGGACAGTTCTTCGATCCGGGACGTGATCCTCTTTCCGACGCTCCGCCCCGAGGAGGGAAGGGCAGGTTGAGCCTTAGCTCCTGAGATGACACATCTCTCCTGGTTCGTCGCCCGCCGATACCTTTCGTCCCGAAAACAGGGACACTTTCTTTCCTTCATCACCTGGATTGCCCTCGGAGGGATCACCGTTGGCGTGACTGCACTCATCGTGGTTCTCGCAGTCATGAACGGGATGCAGGAGGAGCTCCAGGGGAAGATACTCGGGTCGACTCCCCATATCATGGTCCTGGAGCGGGGCCCCTCCCTGCGGATGAGCGATTGGCAAGTGATCGCCGACTCCGTCCGCCAGTTGCCCGAGGTGGAGGCGGTGGCCCCCTTCGCCCTCTCGAAGGTAGTGATCGTCCGCGGGGATGAATACGCCCAGGCGGCTGACCTCTATGGCGTCTCCCTCGAAGGGACGCCCCAGGATGCGGTCACGGAAATGGAGCGGGAGATCATCGAGGGAGCCCACGCGCTCGGTGTGACGGCTTCGGGGCTGCCCCCGCTGCTCCTGGGCGACCGCCTGGCAAGCCGAATGGGCGTGCTTCCGGGAGACAGCCTCCTCGTGTTTTCCCTGGAAAACATCCGCACCGATCCGATGGGAGGGTTGCGCCCCGCGGTTCGGGAGTTCGAGGTCACTGGCAGCTTCTCGACCGGGATGTACGAGTACGACTTGAACAACATGTACGCACCTCTGGATTGGGTTCAGGGCATTCTCGGGATCCAGGCCACGGATCAGGTGTCCGGCCTGGGGGTCCGACTGGTGGACCCGTGGGAGGCGACTGCGGTCGGGGATCGGATCCAGGACCACCTGGGGTTCCCGTATTTCGTCGAGAGCTGGATGACGACGCACCAGTCACTCTTCTCCGCGCTCCAGCTAGAGAAGCTCGCAATGGGCGTCATCCTCTTCCTGATCGTGGTGGTTGCGGCCTTCAATATCGTGAGCACCCTCGTGATGGTGGTCGTGGACCGAACCGCCGAAATCGGGATCCTCAAGTCGATGGGAATGACCGACGGACAGGTGCTCCGTATCTTCGTGCTTCAGGGCGCTGCGATCGGAGCGCTCGGAACCGTACTCGGGACGAGCTTCGGGCTCCTGCTCTCGTGGATCCTCCACCGCTTCGAGATCATCGAGATTCCACCGGACATCTATTTCGTCGATCGGCTCCCGGTGTCGATCAACCCCGGCGATGTCCTTCTGATCGTGGCCGTCAGCCTGGTGATCTCACTCCTGGCCACCGTCTACCCCGCCTTCCAGGCATCCCGACTGCAACCCGTCGAGGCGATCAAGAATGAGTGACGGGGTAGGCCATGGTGCGCCCGCCAGGAGACAGGAAGACGTCTCCGCAGATGAGCCCCCGCTGGAGGCCCGGGAGCTTCGCAGGAGCTACACGCTCGGAGATGGAAGCGAACTCCACGTTCTGCAGGGGGTAAACCTGCGCGTGTCCAAAGCCGAGGCGGTGGCGGTCGTCGGCAGTAGCGGATCCGGGAAATCCACTCTGCTCCACGTGGTAGGAGCCTTGGATCGACCGACCTCGGGGGAGACACGATTGGCGGGAGTGACGCTGGCGGGTCGGGGCTCGGCGGAGTTGGCGCGGATCCGAAACCGACTCGTCGGCTTCGTCTTCCAGTTTCACCACCTTCTGCGGGAGTTCTCGGCACTGGAGAACGTGATGCTGCCACGCCTCATCCGAGGGTCGGACCCGCTGGAGGCGGAGAACCGGGCGCACGAGCTTCTGGTGGCCGTAGGGCTTGGGGAACGGCTGGATCACAAGCCCTGGCAGCTCTCGGGAGGAGAGCAGCAGAGGGTGGCGGTGGCTCGAGCCCTCGTCAACGAACCGATGATCCTTCTCGCGGATGAGCCGTCGGGCAATCTGGACGCCCGGGCAAGCGAGGCTCTCCACGATCTCCTCTTCCGTCTCCGCGAGGAGCGGGAGCTCTCGATGATTCTCGTGACCCACAACCCGGAGTTGGCCGCGCGTGCCGATCGGATCCTCCGCCTGGAAGAGGGAGTACTGGCGGAACGGTGATGACACGATTCCTGTATGGGCACCCAGCTTTCGATGGCGCCTGAGGAGAACGTAATGGTCTGCCAGAACTGCGGCTCCGAGAACGCCGTGATCCATCTCACCCAGATCGTGGATCAGGAGATGAAAACCCTCCACCTGTGCGAGGCGTGTGCGGCGGAGAAGGGGCTGGAAACGTCCTCTGTGCCGGAGAGCTTTCCACTTACCGACTTTCTGGCCCAGATGGGCGGAAAGGGTGGGGAGGCCGGTGGCACCAGTGGTGACGACCCGGAAGATTCGAAGCCCGTGGGCGATTGTTCGTTTTGCGGCCTTTCCTTTTCCGATTTCAAGGAGTCGGGGCGCCTTGGCTGTCCCCACTGCTGGTCCTCCTTCGAGCTCCATCTTCGCGGGCTTCTACGGCGGGTGCATGGAGGGTCCCAGCATCTAGGCAAGGTGTACCTCTCCCCGGACCCCTCCGTCTCGGAAAGGGAGAAGCGGCTGGAGGCCCTCCGAAAGAAGCTGCGCAGGGCGGTGGAGATCGAAGACTTCGAGAGAGCGGCGGAGATCCGCGACGAGATCCGGACGCTCGAGCCGGTAACCTGACGATGAGCGACCTGCTCCCCATCCGTGATTCTGGCCTCGGCTGGTTGGACGCCAGCGGCGAGCATTCCGACATGGTGCTCTCCACGCGGGTCCGGCTCGCCCGCAACCTGCAGGGCCACGCCTTCGGCCCACGTGCCCGGTTGAATGACCGCACGGCGGTGCTCGAGCAGGTGAAGGGAGTGAGAGACCGCGTCGACCTCCTCCGAAATTCCGAGGTCCAGGAACTCTCGGAGATGGACGTTCGCCCCCGGCGCATTCTCTTGGAACGGCGTCTCGTCTCCCGCGACCTGGTGGGAGAGAACGGATCGGGCCCAGCGCGTGGGACGGCGGTCGTGCTGTCCCCCGATCGCCCCCTCTCGGTGATGGTCAACGAGGAGGATCACCTGCGGCTCCAGACCCTGTTCTCTGGCCTTCGGCTGCGGGAAGCCTGGAGGTTGCTGGATTCGCTCGACGAGGAGTTGGGAAAGGAGTTGGCGTACGCCTACCATCACGAGTTCGGGTTCTTGACGAGTTGCCCGACCAATGTCGGGACGGGGCTCCGTGCATCCGTCCTCATGCACCTTCCGGCCCTCGTTCTCACAAAGGAGATCGGGAAGGTGCTCCAGGGGCTATCGCAGGTGGGGTTGACCTTCAGGGGGCTCTACGGCGAGGGCTCCGAGGTGGTCGGAAACTTCTTCCAGCTTTCGAACCAGACCACGCTGGGGAAGAGCGAAGAAGACCTCGTCGACCACCTGGACCGGATCGTTCGACAGGTCATCCAGTATGAGACGCACGCCAGGCAGGTACTCCTCCGAGATGCGGCTTCCGTCACTGAAGACAAGATCTGGCGAGCCTATGGCCTGCTGCGCTACGCACGGTCCCTGTCGTTCGAGGAATTGATGAATCTCCTCAGTGGAATCCGCCTCGGAGCGAGTCTGAAACTCCTCCCAGGACTGCGTGTATACTCGCTCAACAAGATCATGATCTTCACCCAGTCGGCACATCTGGAGGAAGCGGCCGGCCGGAGTCTTTCGGTTTCGGAAGGCGACGCTCACCGCGCAACCTTCGTGCGACGGATCCTTTCTACCGAGGGCGTCGTACCTCCAGATGAGGACAGCGTCGACGGGAACGCCTCGCCGGACCCGACCGGTTGATCGCCGACCCCATCCCCTTTGAGGGCAGCAATGAACTACAACTTCACCGATCGAGTCCGAAAGGTGCTGGCAATGGCCCGAGACGAAGCCATCCGCCTTCAGCACGACTACGTGGGGACCGAACACATTCTCCTGGGACTGATCCGGGAGGGAGAAGGCGTAGCCGCAGCCGTCCTCACGAACCTGAGCGCGGATCTCGATCAGGTCCATGAGCGGATCGAGGAATCCGTGAAGAAGGGGAAGGCCACGATCGCCCTCGGCGAGCTCCCCTATACCTCGCGTGCCAAGAAGGTCCTGGAGTTCGCCATGGCCGAGGCGAGAGAGCTCAACCATTCGTATGTGGGGACCGAACACCTACTCCTCGGCCTCTTGAGGGAAGAGAAGGGGATCGCCGCACAGGTCCTGAACTCCCTGGACATCAGCCTCGAAGATGCCCGCGCCGAGACGTTGAAGGTTTTGGGGTCGGAGATGAGTGGGGGAGGGGGAGGAGGCGAGCCGGCCGGAATCGGAGGTGGCTCCTCCTCGACTCCCACCGGGGGAGGGAAGGGTGACAAGAAGTCGAAGACACCGGCCCTGGACCACTTCTGCCGGGATCTCACGGACCTCGCGACTCAGGGGAAGCTGGATCCGACCATCGGACGCAAGGACGAGATCGATCGGGTCATCGAGATCCTCTGCCGCCGCAAGAAGAACAACCCGGTCCTCATTGGGGAGCCGGGGGTGGGCAAGACCGCAATCGTCGAGGGTTTGGCTCAGTTGATCTCGAAGGGTGAGGTGACGGAGGCGTTGAAGGACCACCGGGTCCTCGCGCTCGATATGGCCGCGGTAATTGCGGGAACGAAGTACCGGGGCCAGTTCGAGGAACGCCTGAAGGCTGTCATGAACGAGATTTCGCAGAACAAGAATGTCGTGCTCTTCATCGACGAGCTCCACACCCTGGTCGGCGCGGGGGCCGCGGAGGGAGCGATCGACGCTTCCAACATGCTCAAGCCGGCTCTCGCCCGTGGCGAGCTCCAGTGCATCGGAGCCTCCACCCTGAACGAGTACCGGAAGTACATCGAGAAGGATGGCGCTCTCGAGCGGCGCTTCCAGCCCGTTATCGTGGACCCTCCCGCGGTGGGGGAAACTGTGGAGATCCTCAAGGGCCTCCGCACCCACTACGAGGATCACCATCGGGTGGTCATTCCCGACGACACTCTCGATGCCGCGTCAAAGCTTTCCGACCGCTACATCACCGACCGGTTCCTTCCGGACAAGGCGATCGACGTCATCGACGAGGCCGGGGCCCGGGCGCGAATCGCGTCACAGGTTCCCCCGCCCGACATGGAGGAGCTCAACGTGGAGTTGGGCGGAATCGCCGATCGTAAGGAGGAGGCCATCCGCGATCAGGACTTCGAGCGAGCCGCCGAGCTCAGGGATGAGGAGCGAGATGTCCAGCACCGGATCAAGGCCCGTCAGGACGAGTGGGAGGCCGAGCGGAAGGAGAACCGACCGGAAATCTCCCCCGAGGAGGTGGCCTTCATCGTTTCTCGGTGGACCGGGATCCCCGTGACCAAGCTCCGGCAGGCGGAGACCGACCGGCTGGTCAACATGGAGGAGGAGTTGCACAAGCGGGTCGTGGGACAGGATGACGCGATCGAGGCGATCTCCCGGGCGATCCGGAGGAGTCGGGCCGGACTCAAGGATCCGCGCAGGCCGATCGGGTCGTTCATCTTCTCCGGACCCACTGGGGTCGGGAAGACCGAGCTGGCGAGGGCGCTGGCGGAGTTCCTCTTTGCCGACTCGGACGCCCTGATCAGGGTCGACATGAGCGAGTACATGGAAAAGTTCTCCGTGTCGCGCCTTATCGGAGCGCCTCCGGGATACGTCGGCTACGAGGACTCCGGTGCCCTCACGAAGGCAGTACGCCGCAGGCCTTACTCGGTCGTGCTCCTGGACGAGATCGAGAAGGCGCACCCCGATGTGTTCAATATTCTCCTCCAGGTGCTCGATGAGGGCCACCTCACCGACAACTATGGGCGAGTGATCGATTTCAAGAACACCGTCCTCATCATGACCTCCAACCTGGGCGCCCGGGACATTACGAAGGGAGGGGGACTCGGATTCCACACGACCGATCCGCAGTCGAGCTATGAGGTGATGAAGGACAAGGTCCGTGAGGAGATTGAGCGAGCCTTCAATCCGGAATTTCTGAACCGGATCGACGATACCATCGTCTTCCACCCCCTCACTCGGGAGCAGATCGGTGAGATCGTCCACATTCTCCTCAGGGATGTTCGGAAGCGACTCGAGGAGGAGGAGCTCACCCTCAAGATCACCGATGACGCCCTCGCCTTTCTGGTGGAAAAGGGGTATGACCAGAAGTTCGGAGCCCGCCCGCTGCGAAGAGCCATACAGCGGTACCTCGAGGATCCGCTCTCCGAGAAGATCCTGGTGGCCCAATTCGGGGCGGGGGCTGAGATCGAAGTGGACCTGGCCCCGGACCGGGACCGCCTCACTCTCAGAGAAGCATCCGCTACGAAGACCTGATCTTCATGTCCTATTTGCCTTGTCTCCGCCCGTGTCTGGCCAAGACCTTCCTCGCGGTCCTGGTCCTCCTGGGGGGGCTCTGGGGTCTTCCGGCCTCCGGCGCGGGTCAGGTCACCGAGCCCGCGCCGACGGAGCCGGTACCGTCCGATCTGGGAGGGGTAGTCGTGGACTCCGTCCGCGTGGAGGGCAACCACCACGTGGCCGAGGCGGCCCTCCTCGGGTCGATTGGAGTGCCCACGGGACAACCGATCGGTTACCGCGAAATCCAGACGGCCGAGAAGCGGTTGTGGGAGACCGGATGGTTCGAGGACGTCCAGGTGACCGTCCGAGGGGGTAACGGGCAGCCGATCGTCCTGACCTTCAGAGTCGAGGAGCATCCCATCGTTCGATCGGTGGACATCGAGGGGCTCCAGACGATGAGCAGCCGGGAGATCTGGGACGAGGTCGAGGTCCCCTCGGGACAGCCCTACTCCCCGCAGCGGGTATTTCTCGCCCAGCGGGTCATCCGCGACGGTCTGGCCGAAAAGGGAGTGCCCTTCGCTCAGGTTGAGGTTCGAAGGGTTCCTGTGGAAGGGCGCACCGGAGAGATTGATCTGATCCTCGAAGTACAGGAAGGCCATCGGGTCGCGGTTGCCGAGGTGGTGTTCAACGGGAATGAGTCTTTCCGTGACTCGGAGCTCCGGAGCGTCATGTCCACTCGCCGGGAGGGGTTCTTGTGGTTCCGTTCCGGGATTTTCAATGGGGACGTGCTCCAAGAGGACCTCGGGGAGCGATTGCCCGAGTTCTACGCCTCCCAGGGGTATCTGGATTTCGAGGTGCTGGGCGACACCCTGATCGTCGATCAATCGTCTGGGAAGGCCCGGCTCGAGGTCGATGTCTCGGAGGGCCCGCAGTATCGGCTCGCCGACTTTTCGGTCGATGGAAACCGCCGATTCGCAACCCAGGATCTCGAGGCGTATTACCGGATCGAGGAGGGAGGCCTACTCCGCTCCCTTGGCTTTCGGTCCAGCCCGAACGACGAGAGCGCAGCCCCAGTGTTCGACCGAACCGCGTTCATGGAGGCAACCCAGCGGGTTGGAGAGCTGTATCGGAACGAAGGCTATCTCTACGCCCAGGTGTCACCGGAGATCGAGCGGCTCCCGGATGAGGCGGAAAACGGCTCCCCGGTCGTGTCCGCCAGATGGAACATCCAGGAGGGACAACCGGCTTACGTCCGTCGAATTCGGATCGAGGGAAACGAGTTCACCCATGACCGGGTGATCCGCGAGCGGATTGCGATCCTTCCCGGGGACGTTTACTCGGAGCAGCGAATCCTTCGGAGCTACCAGGGAATCTCGGGACTCGGATTCTTTGAGAGCCCCCTCCCACTCCCCGACATTCAGCCTGACGAACAGACCGGGGACGTGGACATCATCTTCCGGGTCGAGGAGCAGCGTACGGGCTCGATCAACTTCGGAAGCAGCATGGGTGGGGCGACAGGGGTTTCCGGCTTCATCGGCTACGATCAGCCGAACCTCTTCGGACAGGCGAAGTCGGGCAGCTTCCGCTGGGACTTCGGGCGCTATCAGAACAACTTCTCGTTGAGCTACACCGATCCTTCCCTCTTCGAGTCCCGGGTGAGCGGCTCGGTCTCCCTCTTCGACTCCCGAGACCGATTCTTCTCCTTCGCAACGGGAGAGCGGAAGCTGAGGGGGGTTTCCACTCGCTTCGGCATCCCGGTTCCCGGCTCCCTCTATTCCAGAGTGTTTGTGGGTTACTCCCTCTCCCGGACCGACTACCGGTTGCGGGGTGGAGCGGACGACGCCTCACTCTTCGGGCGCCCGGCCGGGGTCCAGAGCCAGGTGAGCACGGGAATTACCCGCAGGACCATCGATCACCCGCTCTTCCCGACCGTGGGATCGGAGCAGGGCTGGACCGCCGAGTTCAACGGAGGGATCTTCGGTGGCGACGGGAACTTCACGAAGCACACGGTGAGCGGAAAATGGTGGGTTCCCGTCGGGACCATCGGTGGGACCGAGCCCGGATCCCGCCCCATGACAATCGCCTTGGGGCTCGGCGCCCGAGGAGGAACCATCTTCGGGGACGCCGAGGATTTCCCCTTCGAGAGCTTCTGGCTCGGGGGAGTGCAGTTTGGAGAGAGGTTGCGGGGGTACGAGGAGACCACCCTCACCCCCGCCGGGTATTTTTCGCGTGGCTCGGGGCAGATCACGGATGTCGAACGGTTGGGGAACACCTTTCTGTCCACGACGGCCGAGCTGGCATTCCGCCTCTCCGACATGATCTCGATGTCAGCCTTCTACGAGGCCGGAAACGTGTGGCGTCATCCCCGTGAGATTGATCCATCCAGAATGTTCCGGGGTGCCGGGCTCGGATTCGAGATCGTGACCCCCTTCGGTCCTCTGGGGCTGGACTACGCGTACGGATTCGACAAAGATGTTCCCGGTTGGCAGCTCCATTTCCGGATGGGTGGGAATCAGCCGTTCTGATACCCACCGAGCCAGTGCGAATCATCACTGGATGGTCGAACCATCCCCGACAGGAGTAGAGCAGCGTACATGCGTTCACTCATGGTGGCCTTACTCGGTCTGTTTGCCTTCGGCCCTGCGGCAGTGGAGGCACAGCAGGAGCTTCGAATCGCATATATCGACTCGCAGGCAATCCTCCAGGAGGCTCCAGGAGCCTCCGAGGCGCAGCAGCAGTTCGATCAGCAGATGGAGTCGTTCGGCCAGGAGATCGAGGCGATGGGCCAGGAGCTGGATAGCCTCATCACGGCCTACCAGCAGCAGCAGGGGACGCTGACGGACGAGGCCCGGGAGACTCGCGAGACCGAGATTCGCCAGCGAGAGATCCAGTACCAACAGAGATTGGACGAGATGGAGCAGGAGGCTGCCCAGCGCCGTGAGGAACTCGTTCAACCGATCCTGAGCCGGATGTCCGCCGCGATCGAGGAAATCCGGTCCGAAGGGGAATACTCCGTGATCTTCGACGTGGCAGGTCAGTCCATCATCGCCGCCGACCCCTCCCTGGATCTCACGATGGAGGTCATCCAGAGGCTCCAGCAGATGGCCGGAGAAATGTAGTGTGGTGAATCAGGACCTCGCCGAATGTCTGACTCACCACACTAGCGTCCCTTTCTGATCGAGCGGGGTACGGACCTCCGCTCCGGGTTTCTCGAGCCGGAGCGGAGGTCCGCTTTTGTTTCAATTACCCGAATCAGATACCATGACCAGCTTCCCGAGACGCCGCTCGCAGGCCACACCCCAGGCCCTCTCCGCACTCGCCAGCCTGCTCGACGTCCCCCCTCCGGCCTCCGAGCTGGAGATCCGGGGGATCGCCCCCCTTTCCGGGGCAGGCCCTCGAGAGCTCGGATTTCTGGCTCACCGTCGGTACCTGGTCGATCTGGAGAAGAGTGACGCGGGCGCTCTACTCGTATCCAGCGAGATGGAGGCGCATCTCGGGGGGGATGAACGGCCCCGTCTCGTCGTGGAGGACGCCCACCGATCACTGGCCGTCCTCCTCGAGGCGTTCCATCCCACCGAAGCGGAACCCGCCGAAGTGCATCCCACGGCCATTATCGGAGACCAGGTTCAGTTGGGGGACGAGGTCAGAGTCGCTCCCTACGCCGTCCTCGAAGACGGGGTGGTCGTCGGCGCGGGATGCTCGATCGGGGCCCACGCGGTGGTGGGGCGGGACAGTCGAATCGGAGAGGACTCGACCCTGCATCCGCACGTGGTCCTTTACCCCGGGACAGTCCTTGGCGACCGCGTGATCGTGCATGCGGGGGCCAGGATCGGAGTGGACGGATTCGGATACGTCTACCAGGAAGGGGCGTATAGGAAAATTCCCCATATCGGAGGGTGTGAGCTGGGGAACGATGTGGAAGTTGGAGCGAACACGACGGTCGATCGAGGGTCGATCGGAGATACGCGGGTCGGTCAGGGGGGGAAGCTGGACAACCTGGTCCAGGTCGGCCACAACGTGACGGTCGGTCCCCACTCGATTCTGGCCGGCCAGGCCGGGGTCGGAGGGTCAACGCGGATCGAGGGAGGAGTGATGGTTGGGGGGCAGGCGGGCATCGCAGGCCATGTCACGATTGGAAGGGGGGCGCGCCTCGCCGGTCAGGCGGGGGTCACGGGAGACATCCCGCCAGGCGCGACGGTGATGGGATTTCCCGCGCGCGACCGGACTGAGTTCCTCAGAGCGACCGCGGCCCAGGGACGGGTGCCGGAGCTGCTGAAGCGAGTACGCCGCCTCGAGGGGGAGCTGGCCCGGCTCCTCGAAGAGGATGGGCCGCCCCAAGCGGATTAGCCTCACCGCGGATCAGCCTCACCCCCGCGCCGGCGGAGTGTTACATTATTCCGCGTTTCGCCCCCGGGGAGCAGGGATCCGGGGTTTTCGGGGAGCCACGCGATTGCCGGGATTCCCACCACGGGGAGGCCATGAACGGAACGATGCATCGAACTCTCGGGCAAGCTGTGTCCCTTTCGGGTGTGGGTGTCCATTCCGGCGAGGAGACGACCCTCACCTTCCGCCCCGATCCGACGGGCCAGGGGATTCGCTTCCGGAGGACCGATCTGGAGGGTAGCCCGGAGATTCCGGCGGACCTCGACCATGTAGTGGGCACTGAGTTGGGCACCAGCCTGGCCGTGGACGACGAGGTGAGGGTCATGACGGTCGAGCACGTGATGGCGGCCCTCACCGTGCTCGGGATTACCCGGGTCGTGATCGACCTCGCCGGTCCCGAGCCCCCGATCCTCGATGGGAGCTTCCAGGAATACCTTACGGCCCTTCAACGGGCGGGCGTCGAGGAGCTGGACGGGGAGGTTCCCGTCCTCCGACTCCCCGGGCCCCTGACGGTTGAAGGGGACCAGGGCTCGAGATACATAGCCACCCCGTCGGAGGACTTCAGAATTTCCGCGACGATCGACTTCGAGCACCCGTCCATCGGCCGTCAATACGGCTCTTTCCTGTTGGACGATGGCTGCTTTGCCTCCGAGATCGCACCCGCCCGGACCTTCGGATTCGAGGAGGAGGCCGATCGACTTCGGGACCAGGGGCTCGCCCGCGGCAGCTCCCTGGAAAATACCATCGTGCTCGGAAAGAAAGGCATCTTGAATGAGGATCTCCGATTTCACGATGAGTTCCTCCGCCACAAGGTGGGAGACATGGTGGGGGATCTGGGCCTCCTCGGGACCCGGATCAAGGCGCACATAGTGGCCGAACGCCCAAGCCATCGCGGAAATGTTCGACTTGCCCGGGCAATGGCCCGCGAAGCGCGCAGAAATCCTGCGGGGGATCCGATCGTGGACACTCAGAGGATCTTGCAATACCTCCCACACCGGTTTCCCATGCTCTTGGTGGATCGGGTGGTGGACTTCGAGCGTGGAAAGAGGATCGTCGGAATCAAGAACGTCACGATCAACGAGCCCTTTTTCCAGGGCCACTATCCCGGGCACCCAATCATGCCGGGCGTCCTCATCATCGAGGCGATGGCCCAGGTGGGAGGTCTCCTCCTCATGGACTCGATCGACAATCCCGAGGACAAGGTCGTCTACTTCATGTCTCTCGATAACGTGAAGTGGCGGCGTCCGGTCACACCGGGTGACCAGCTTGTCTTCGAGCTGGAGTTGGTCCAACGTCGAAAGACCGTATGCAAGATGAAAGGAATGGGGTACGTGGATGGCAATCTCGTGGCGGAGGCGCAGTTCCTGGCACGGATCATGGATCGGTGAGCCCCTCCGGGGAGGACGTGAAGATGGTTGATCCCGTGGAGGTGCATCCGCAAGCGATCGTGGATCCGAACGCGGAGCTCGATCCCGGCGTGACGATCGGTCCATGGTCGATCATCGGCCCGGGAGTGCGAATCGGATCCGGGACCAAGGTGGGGCCCGGCGTCCTCGTCGAACGAAACACGACCGTGGGCCAGGGGTGCATCATTCACAAGGGGGCTGTGCTGGGCACCGATCCCCAGGACCTCAAGTTCGCTGGGGAGGAGACCCACCTGCGCGTCGGTGACCGGACGATCATCCGGGAATACGCCACGCTCAACCGAGGCACCTCAGCCTCCGGATGGACTGAGGTGGGGGACGATTGCCTCCTGATGGCATACACCCATGTGGCGCATGACTGCCGGCTGGGGAATCGGGTGGTCCTCTCGAACGCGGTGAACATGGCCGGGCATGTCGAGATCGAAGACTGGGTCATCGTCGGGGGACTCACTCCGATTCACCAGTTCGTCAAGGTCGGCGCCCATGCTTTCGTAGGCGGGGGCTCGCGCATTTCGAAGGACGTGGTCCCTTACTGCCGGGTTGCCGGGAGCCCGCCGAAGATCTACGGGCTCAACTCACTCGGGCTTGAAAGGCGAGGCTTCTCGCCCGAGACCCGAGGGGCGCTCAAACAGGCCTACCGGATCCTCTTTCAATCGAGCCTCAACGTCTCTCAGGCGCTGGCTCGGGCCCGGACCGAAGTAGACCTGCTGCCGGAAGTGAGGCACTTCCTGGACTTCATCCAGAGCTCGGAACGAGGAATCACCTTCTAATGGGCACGACGACGGGAACGAACGGGAGAGTCCTGCGGCTCGGTGTGGCCGGAGTCGGAAGTCTCGGGTTCCATCACGCACGTATCGCCCGCGAGCTTGCCGACGTCCGGATGATGGGGTTCTTCGACCCGGAGGCCGACCGTGCGAAGGAGGTGAGCGCGGAACTGGACATCCACGCCTTTCCATCTCTCGAGGCCCTCCTCGGCGCGGTCGACGGGGTGGTGGTGGCCAGCCCGACGAAGACACACGCGGCAGTGGCATCCGCCGCGCTCGAGCGAGGGGTTCACGTCTTCATCGAAAAGCCGATCGCATCGACCCTCGAGGAGGCCGATCAGATCCTCACCGCCGCCGGGACTTCCGGGGCCGTGGTTCAGGTAGGGCATGTGGAGCGCTTCAACGCGGCCCTGATCGGGGCAAGCCCCTTCCTCGACAGCCCCCTTTTCATCGAATCGCACCGTCTCGCCCCCTTCACCGAGCGGGGCACCGATGTCGCAGTGGTCCTGGATCTCATGATCCACGACGTGGATCTGGTGGCCAGCCTGGTGGGAGGGCCGATCCAAGACATCCAGGCCACAGGGGTCCCAATTCTCACCGAGTCGGTGGACATCGCCAATGCCCGGCTCACCTTCGAGAACGGTGCGGTCGCAAACCTCACCGCAAGTCGGGTCTCGACTGAGAGGTTGCGGAAGCTACGGATCTTCCAGCGTTCCGGCTATCTTAGTCTCAACCTCGCGGAGGGTACCGGGAAGTACCTGCGACTCAAACAGGACCTTCCAGCCCTCCAAGCACTTTCCGGTGCCGACGCCTCATCTGGACGGCTGGCCCCGGATCTCGAATCGATCGTGGAGACGGTCCCGCTCACCGCGGAGCCGACCGAGCCTCTTCGCAGGGAGCTCGAAAGCTTCCGCGACTCCATCCTGGATGGCACTCTGCCGGCGGTGTCGGCGCGCGAAGGTCGGGATGCGCTCGCCACGGCTCTTGCCATCGAAGCCCGGATCATGAGCCATGTCGCTGATACGCGTTCGTCGTGACCGAAAAAAACATTGGATCGATGTCCGGAAGGGGCGCTCGACCCGGGTGCTCGTCTTCCTGCTCATCTTCGTAGGTGTGCTCGTCTGGTTCCTAGCCACCAGATTCTGATCCGGGACGACCCGTGAACCGGCCCAGGTTCCTCATCCTGGCCGGAGAGCCTTCCGGCGACCTCCACGCTGCCCAAGTCGCCAGGGCGCTCCGGGCTCGGTGGCCGGGGTGTCGGCTTCTCGGGACCGGAGGAGACCGGATGGCAGGGCAAGGGGTGGAGCTTCTCGCCCACCTGGATGATCTCGCTGTGATGGGATTCGCGGAGGTCGTGCTCCGGCTCCCGTTCTTTCTCAGGTTGGAGCGCCGCCTCGACCGCGTCCTCAGCGAGGAGGCTGTGGATCTCGTGATACCCGTCGACTATCCCGGATTCAACCTTCGGATGACCAGACGGGCCCACGAGAAGAACATTCCCATCGTATATTACATCGCTCCGCAGGTCTGGGCGTGGAAGGCAGGGAGGGCGGCCCGTCTCGCCCGGATGGCTGATCGGATCGCGGTGATCCTTCCATTCGAGGAGGAGCTGTTTCGGCGGGAGGGAGGACATGCGGTGTTCGTCGGACACCCTCTCCTGAGCGAGGACGCACCCTCCGTGAACCGGTCCACCTTCTGTCATCGACACGGGCTGGATGCGGGCCGACCGATCCTGGCGCTCTTTCCCGGCTCGAGAGCCCAGGAGATCGAGAGGCACCTCCAGC
The DNA here is from genome assembly GCA_007124095.1 of Gemmatimonadota bacterium. Classification (GTDB taxonomy): domain Bacteria; phylum Gemmatimonadota; class Gemmatimonadetes; order Longimicrobiales; family Gaopeijiaceae; genus SLCK01. The sequence continues at coordinate 11,933 of SLFU01000026.1, read as the reverse complement.
TCTTCCTCGAGGCCGGGCGCCGTCTCCGGTCACGGCATCCAGGTCTGCAGCTCGCGGTGGCGAGGGCGGGAAGTCTCCGCGTGGACCTCCCAGATGATCCGGGGATCTCGCTCGTTTCGGATGGACGCAGCCTGCTCCGCCATGCAAGGGCCGCCATCGTGAAGTCCGGAACCACGACACTGGAGGCCGCTCTCGAGGGCACGCCTTTCGTGGTCGCCTACCGTACGCATCCGCTCACGTATTTCCTGGCTCGACGGTTGGTGCAGGTGGATCACGTGGCTCTCGCGAATCTGGTTGCGGGCTCCCGGGTGGTCCCGGAGCTTCTACAGGGAGAGGTCACTCCCGTGGCATTGGCCGAGGCCCTCGAACCATTCCTGGGCGACACACCACAGCGCTCCGCTGCAGTGACGGGCCTGGGGACCGTGAGAGAGCGCCTGGGTGAACCGGGTGCCGCCGAACGCGTCGTCCAACTCGTGGACGAGGTTCTCGATCGGGATGCAGGGGCATGAGGAACTTCGAGGCACGGGCCCTCGAGATCCTGGGCACTGGAGTCCTCAGGGGCCTGGGCGCATCTCTCCGCTTCACTGTGGAGGGCCGCGAACCCCTCGAGGAACTGCGCCGGTCTAGACACCCCTTCATCCTTGCATTCTGGCACAGCGGCATCCTCCCTCTGGCCTACTTCCACCGGAACCAGGGGTTCACAGTGCTTGTGAGCCGGAACCGCGACGGAGAGTACATCGCCCGCGTGATCCGGCGCATGGGTTTTCAGTTGGTCCGAGGATCCGCGAACCGAGGCGGGGCTTCCGGACTCCGGGCTTTGGTTCGCACCATCCGGAGGGGCGGGGAGGTGGCGATCACCCCGGACGGCTCGCGGGGACCCGCTCGGAAGTTCAAGCCGGGCGCTCTCCTGGCAGCGCAGCTCACGGGGGCTCCCATCATTCCCCTCGCCGCTGGGGGAAAGGGGTCCTGGCGTGTGAACTCCTGGGACCGCATGGTCATCCCCAAGCCCTTCGCCCGATTCCGGGTAATCTACGGTGCACCGTACCGGATCCCGCGGGAGGCGAGCCGGGAGGAGCTGAAGCACCATGCGGGGGTTCTCGAGGCGGTGCTGGATCGACTCACGGATGCAGCGTACGGGCACGAGCAGGAGGCGACCGAGGTGGGCGAACGCTCGGGCTCGGATGCCGGGATGGAAGGGGGAGGATCGCGGTGAGCCGGCTCACGAGGGAATTGCGTCGGATGTGGCGAGGAGAGCAGGGGGCGTTGCCGCGATTCCTGGCAGGGCTGACGCTCCCCCCTTCGCTCCTCTTCAGGGCCGGGGCCGCCGTTCGAAACGGGCTCTACGACCGAGCCCTGCTTCCCGTGCACTCCGGGTCCATTCCGGTCGTCTCGGTCGGTAACCTCGCTGTCGGCGGGACGGGGAAGACCCCGATCTCGAGTTGGCTGGTGACCACCTTGGCGGACGCGGGCTGGAGTCCAGCGCTCGTGACGAGGGCTTACGGGGAAGACGAGATCCTCCTCCACCGGCGGTGGAATCCTGAGGTTCCGGTCCTCCGGGCTCCCCGACGAATCGACGGGGTTCGGGAGGCGGTCCGGATCGGCCGGGACGTGGTCGTGGTGGACGACGGGTTCCAACATCGGGCCCTCGCGCGAGACCTGGATCTCGTGCTCATTTCCCCGAGCCATCCGCTCTCGTCGCGACTCCTTCCTCGCGGGCCGTTGCGGGAGCCCATGGGGTCACTCTCCCGGGCCGATCTCGTACTCGTGACGGCAAAAGGACCAGCACAGTTGACCCCAGCTCGCGCGATGGTCGAGGCTCTGTCTCAGATGGGTGTGGGACGACGAATTGCACTTTTCCCCTTCGAAGTCGGGCGCTGGCAGACACTGGATGGCACTCCGGCGAATCGACCGGCGGGTCCCCCTTTGGCCGTCGCCTCCGTGGCCGAGCCGGAAGGGTTTCTTCGGCTGGTGACGGATCGAGTCGATGGCTCGGCTCCTAGCCTCCTAACATTCCGTGATCACTACGAGTACGGGCCCGCCGACCTGCGCCACATCCGTCGAGAGTCTGGAGGGCGTTGGATCGCTACGACTGAGAAGGATGCGGTGAAGCTGATTGCGTTCCGGGAGCAGCTCCCCGAGACTCGGGTCCTGCCTCTCACGCCGGCTCCCCCCGAGGGGCTCGGACAGTGGATTCTCTCCCGGCTCGGTCGCAAGGCAGCGGAGCGGGAGAAAGCATGAAGGTCTACGTCGTCGTCGTTGGAAAGCTCCGGGGCCCGCTGGAGCCGGCTGTCCGGGAGTTCGAGGAGCGGGCGAGCCGGTACTGGAAGCTGGAGATACTCGAGGTCGATGCCGGACTGAAACGAGGTGGGGACCGCAGTGCGGAAGCGGTTCGCACGGCCGAAGGGACGCGGATTACCGAGCGGGTTCCCCAGGGCGGCGAGCGCTGGGCTCTGACCCGAACCGGGATGGGACTGACCTCGGAGGCGTTGACGAACGAGCTGCACGATCGAACTCTCCATGGAGGGGGGCCGATCGCTTTTCTCCTGGGCGGCGCCTTTGGGCTGGAGCGGACTCTCCTGGACGAGGCCCAGCGGCGAATTTCCCTTTCCAGGATGACGCTGCCTCACGATCTGGCGCGACTCCTCCTCATGGAGCAACTGTATCGTGCGGGCACCCTTCTCCGAAACGAGCCCTACCACAAGGGGGGAGGCCTGTGACCGGATCCGCCTGGTACCGGAGCTGGTTCGGTGAGGAGTATCTCGAGCTCTACCCCCACCGGGACGAGGAAGAGGCCGTTGCTGCCGTGAAGCTTCTTCTGGAGAGGGTGCCCGGTCTCCGGGGCGGCTCGGTGCTTGATCTGGCCTGCGGCGCGGGGCGGCACCTCGGCCCCTTGGAGGCAGGTGGCCTCGCCCCGGTGGGACTGGACCTGTCCTTACCGCTCCTCCTGCGAGCTCAGGAGCTGGGAGTGAAGGCCCCCCTCGTGCGCGGGGACATGCGGGCCCTCCCGTTCCGCGCCGCGGCATTTTCCGTGTTGACGAGCTTTTTCACCTCCTTCGGATACTTTGCCGACGAGACCGATGATCACGGGGTCGCCGCGGAGATGCGTCGCGTACTCCTTCCGGGTGGTCACCTCCTTCTCGACTTCCTGAACTCCGAGCTGGTTCGGGAGACCCTGTCGCCTCGGGACGAGGACGAGCTCGACGGCCGCGCGGTAATCCAGGAGCGCCGTCTCATCGAGGGCGGGAAGGTCGTGGAGAAGCGCATCCGGATCGAAGGGGAGGGTTCGGTCGCCCCCCAGGTATTTCGGGAGCGGGTTCGCCTCTATTCGGCGGAGGAGCTCGAGAGCCTACTCGTGGACGCGGGATTTTCCCTCCGCGCCCGGCTGGGGGATTACTCGGGGACCGAGTTCGACCCGTCCTCCCCCCGCGTCATCCTGCTGGCTTTGGCAACGTGACCAGGAGGGACGGAACCCCAGGCCGGCCCGGAGTGTTCTCCCGCCAGCGCGGACTCCCGGTCGAAGCTGATCTCCACCTCCAGATGAAGGATCCGAGTTGAGGATCGAATCCCGTCCCCTATCCGGTGCCCCCCTCGTTCAGGCGTGGCTCAAGGACGATCCGGAGGCCCTCCGGTTCTTCCCCGGAGCTCCGGGGGAGCTGGACAGTTATGAGGCCAAGGCCCGGGAGGTGGATTCCCGCATCGGTGAGGATGCGCGACGCAGGGTGGCCGGCCATCTGCTGGGTGGAGGAGAGGGCGGGAAGAAACGATTGGAGGAGTTCGTCTCGCGAGCGGGGCTCCTCGTGACGACCGGACAGCAACCCGGACTATTCGGCGGACCCCTTTATGGCCTCTACAAGGGGCTTACGATTGCCTGGCTCGCCCGGAGCCTCGAAGCACGCCTCGCTCGTCCTGTACTTCCTGTCTTCTGGATCGCTTCGGAGGACCACGACTGGGAAGAGGTCCGACGCACTCACGTGCTGAGCCCGACCAACGACCTCGGGGAGATCGCCCTCCCTCCCAGAAGCTCGGAGCCGGCCCGTCCGATCCACCGCATCGCGCTTGGATCCGAGCTGGAGGAAGCGCTCGACCAGTTCCTCGCCCTCCACCCGGAGACCGACTTCTCGCCACGGTGGACCGCCGTGCTCAAGGAGAGCTACCCGTCGGGAGCGACGCTTGCAGAGGGATTTCAGCGGGTGTGGGAGGCCCTGCTGGGACCTGCGGGAGTGTTTCTCGTGCAGGCTCACGCGACGGATCTAAAGGCCCGGTCGCTGCCAATGCTCCTTCGGGAGCTGGAGGAGAGCGAGCTGCGAGAGGGGGAGCTGAAGGAGACGGCTGGGGAGTTGGGAAGCGCGGGATACGAACTCCAGGTTCCCCTCTTCGACGATGCGACCAACGTCTTTCTGGAGGGGGCGAACGGGAGAGAGAGGATCTTCCGGGACGGAGGCGCCTTTCGTCTGAGGGGCTCCGGTGAGCGATTGACCCTCCGGGAGATCCAGGATCGGGCCGAAGGCGACCCTTCGGTCCTGAGCCCGAACGTCCTCCTTCGTCCCGTCATCGAGAGCGCACTTCTTCCGACTGTGGCCTACGTGGCGGGCCCCGGGGAAGTGGCCTATCTCCCGCAGACGATCCCTGTGTTCAGGGGCCACGGCGTAGAGCGGCCGATCGTCCACCCCAGGGTTTCGCTCGCCATACAGGAGACGAAGGTGGGCAAGGTCATGGAGAAGTTCGGGCTGGATATGGAGACCATGGCACGCCCGCACCACGAGGTGGCGGGGGATCTGGTCCGAGACGATATCCCGGAGGATGTGAAGTCTTCCCTGAACGCTCTCCGGCAAGCGATCGGAAAGGGAGGAGGGAAGCTCAGGACAGCTGCCGCTGCGCTCGACCCGACCCTCAAGGGGCCCGTCGAGAATTTCCGGAAGCAGGGGATGGGGCTCCTCGACGATGTGGAGCGGAAGGTCGTTCACTCACTGAAGCGTGAGAACGAGATCACCCTGGCCCAGGTGGAGAAGGCGCAGCTCCACCTCTTTCCGCTCGGCCGACCCCAGGAGAGAGTGCTCAATCCCTTCTACTATCTCTTCCGGTACGGCGAAGAGTTTCTCGAACAGGTGGAAGAGAGAGCCCGCGACGCCGTCCTTCCGAAGTGAACGCGCCGCCGCCCGATCGCTCCCGGGACCCGGCGGGGGACCCGCCCGAGCCGCCCGATCCATCGACGCGATCCCGGGCCTCCCTCCAGGTGGGCACGGGGATCCTCCTCAGCCGCCTCACGGGGCTGGTCCGGGAGCGTGTGTTTGCGCACTACTTCGGCGCTTCCCCCTTCGCCGATGCCTGGCGTGCCGCGCTCCGGATGCCGAACGTGCTCCAGAATCTTCTGGGGGAGGGCACGCTTTCCGCCTCCTTCATCCCGATCTACTCCGAGCTCCTGGAGGAGGACCGCGAGGAAGAGGCCGCGCGCTTCGCGGGCGCCATCTTTGGACTTCTGACCTTGGCGGCTGGAGTTCTCGCCTTTCTGGGGATCCTTCTCGCCCCCGTCCTGGTCAGAGTGCTCTTCGCAGGGTTCGACCCGGAGCGTCAGGCGCTCACGATCGCCCTGGTCAGGGTTCTCTTTCCGATGACTGCCCTCCTCGTCGTTTCGGCATGGGCGCTCGGAATCCTCAACTCGCACCGACGCTTCTTCCTCCCCTACGTGGCACCCGTGGTCTGGAACGCCGCAATGATCATCGCGCTCGTGGGAGGCGCCCTAGGCTTGGGGCTTTCCGGGGAGGCGCTCGTGCGGGGAATGGCGTGGGGAGCCCTCGTCGGGGGCGCGCTCCAGCTGTTGATCCAGCTTCCGTTGGCCCTGCGCCTCCTGGGGGAATTCCGTCCGGCTCTGTCCGTGGAGGTCTTCGGAGTCCGTGAGGCAATCCGGAATTTCACGCCGGTGCTGATGGCTCGCGGAGCGGTGAACCTCAGCGGGTGGCTGGACTACGCTCTGGCGGCCTTTCTGGCCACGGGTGCCGTGGCTTCTCTGGGATACGCGCAGACTCTCTACGTCCTCCCGATCTCTCTTTTCGGCATGTCCGTGGCCGCCTCCGAACTCCCGGAGCTTTCTCGCCGCCGGGGAGCGGCGCTCGACGGGTTGAGTCGGAATGTCGGGATAGGAATGGAGCGGGTCGCCTACTTCCTGATCCCCTCGGCCCTGGCATTCCTCGTGCTGGGGGATGTAATCGTGGCCGCACTCTATCAGACCGGCGCCTTCGGGTTGGCGGAGGTGCTCGTGACCTGGGCGGTACTTGCCGCGTACGCACTGGGGATGCCGGCGTCCGCGATCTCCCGCCTCCTCTCCTCCGCCTTCTATGCCCTGCGGGACACGCGTACACCCGCACGACTGGCCTATGTGCGAGTCACCCTCTCCCTCCTCGTCGGACTCGCCCTCATGTTCCCCCTGGACCGGATCTCGATCGGCCCCCTCGGGCTGGGTGCTGCGGGACTGGCTCTTGGGGCGAGCTGTGCCGCCTGGATAGAGCTCTTTCTCCTGCGTCGGGCCCTCGGGGGTACGATCGGCGCACATGGCGTGAGCCGGGGCACGCTCCTGCGAATGGCCCTGTGCGCGTCACTGGCGGCCGGGGTTGGAGCCGGGGCCCACCTCCTTCTCCCCCCGACGCACCCCTGGATCGAAGCCGCGGGAACGCTCGTCCCCTTCCTAGGGGTATATCTCCTGGCCACGATGGCGCTGGGGGTCGCAACCCCCATCCACTCGCTTCTTTCCAGAAATTCCCGCCCCTCCTGAGCCTTCCGGATGATCGATCGTAGGACGCTGGACCATCTACCGACCGACCCCGGTGTCTACCTCTTCAGGGATGACGACGGGGAGGTCCTGTACATCGGAAAGGCGAAGTCCTTGCGCTCTCGGGTCCGCAGTTACTTCCGAAGCGAGCGGGGCCAGGGGATTCGGGTGAGGGAGTTGGTCCGGAGGGCCTCGCAGGTCGATACCATCGTGGTGGGCACCGAGCCCGAAGCACTCATCCTCGAAGCAAACCTCATCAAGGAACACCGTCCCCGGTTCAACATCCAGCTCCGGGACGACAAGCGCTATCCGTACATCAAGGTGACGGTCCAGGAACCTTTCCCCCGCGTTCTGGTCACCCGACGCCTCCGAAACGATGGGGCGCGGTACTTCGGCCCCTTCACCTCCGTCGGTCCCATGCGCCAGGCCCTCGAGGTGGTGAAGCGACTCTACACGGTCCGATCCTGTCGCTACCAACTCCCGCGGGAGTCTCCGTCCCGTCCGTGTCTCGATTACCACATCGGGCGGTGCCGGGCCCCCTGCGTGGGGCTCCAATCGGAAGAAGAGTACCGGGAGATGATCCGCGAAATCCTTCGAATCCTCGAGGGCCGCACGGACGATCTCCAGAAGGAAATTGAAGGCCGTATGGAGGAGGCCGCTGCCGAGCTCCGCTTCGAGGCCGCGGCTCGCCACCGTGACGTCCTTCAGGGGTTGGAGACCATCGCGCGTGAGCAGCGAATGGAGACCGTCAAAGGAGGAAACCGGGACGTGCTCGGGGTGGCGAGAGACGGAGTCTATGCGGCAGGAGTGGTGCTCCGGATCCGAAAGGGAGCCCTGCTGGGGAGGGAAAGTCACCGGCTCACCGGGGTGGGCGAAGAATCCGAAGCCGAGCTCGTCGAGACTTTCGCCACACGCTACTACCTTGGAAGCGGTTGGGAAGGGTTCGCCCAGCTTCCCGAGGAAGTTTTGCTTCCGGCCGGCTTTCCCGATCAGGAGGTTCTCGCGGAAGTCCTCTCCGAGCGAGCAGGGAGGAAGGTGCACCTCCGAGTGCCCCAGCGGGGAGCCAAGTCGAGGCTCCTCGAGCTGGCCGCCTCGAATGCCCGACACCTCCTGGAGGAACGAGTGACCGCGCTGGAGATGGCGGTCGACCGCGCCGACACAGTCCTCTACGAGCTACAGGACCGCCTGGAAATGAAGGTAGTCCCCCGGCTGGTCGTCTGCTTCGATGTCTCGCACATCCAAGGAACCGACGTCGTGGCAAGCGCGGTGGTCTTCGAGAACGGAGAGCCCCGAAAGGGCCTCTACCGTCACATGCGGATCCGGGGGGAGTGGAAGAACGACGACTACAGATCGATGGCCGAGGCGGTGGAGCGCTACCTGAAGCGGAGGCTCGCAGAAGAAGAGCCCCTGCCCGAGCTTGTCATCCTCGATGGGGGACGCGGTCAACTCTCCACGGTCGAGCCCATCCTCGACCGACTGGGAGTGCCGGAGATCGCGCTGGTTGCCCTGGCAAAGAAGCAGGAGGAGCTGTTCCGCCCGGGTCGATCGGATCCGATCCGGCTCTCTCGCCGGGATCCGGCCCTCAAGTTGGTGCAACGGATCCGAAACGAAGCCCATCGCTTCGCGATCGCCTACAACAGGAAGCTCCGAGGTCGCCGAGTTGTGGGGAGCGAGCTCTCGGGAGTTCCGGGGATCGGTCCGTCGCGGCAACGCTCGCTTCTCACCCGTTTCGGGTCCATCCGGGGAATCCAGGCCGCCACCGAGGAGGGCCTCTCGGAGGTGCCGGGGGTTTCCCGGGTACTCGCCCGGAGGGTTCTGGCCTACCTTGAAGAGCAGGGGCAGGCCGAATCCACGAGCCCGGAAGGAGAGGACTGACTTCCACCGAGCCGGACCCCGTTTTCTCGTTGACCCTCATCCTGACATCATGACTTCGACCGTCCGCACCCGCTTCGCGCCCAGCCCGACCGGGGAGCTGCACCTGGGGAACTTGCGCATCGCCGTCTTCAATTTCTTGTTGGCCCGTAGGCATGCCGGGGCCTTCGTCGTCCGGGTGGAGGACACCGACCGGGAGCGAAACCGGCCGGGCGCGGAGGAACGGATCTTCGAGGATCTCGCCTGGGCGGGGCTTCATTGGGATGAGGGACCGGATCGCGGGGGCCCCTTCGGCCCCTACAGGCAGAGTGAACGGGAAGGGATCCATCACGAAAAGGCGATCGAACTCCTGGAACGGGGAGCGGCCTACCGGTGCTCTTGCTCCGAGGCGGAGCTCGACTCCGGCAGGACCGCCACGCGAGACTCGCCCGGGTGCCCGGGGGGTTGCCGCGATCGGGCGGACGTTGCCGGAGCCGCGCCCGAGGGGGGGGTGGACGGCTTCGCGATCCGCTTCGCGGTCCCAGACCGGGTGATTTCGGTGAAGGATGAGGTCAGGGGTGATATCTCATTTCATGGAAGAGATATCGGAGACTTTGTCATTCTCAGAAGCGATGGGCGTGCCACGTACAATTTCGCCGTCGTCGCAGACGATGTTGCGATGGAAATAAGCCACGTGATTCGTGGGGCAGGACACCTCTCGAACACACCGAAGCAGGCGCTGCTCTTTGATGCCCTGCTCGGGCGGCGACCCCACTTCGCTCACCTTCCCACGGTGCTCGGCAAGGACGGTGGGAAGCTTTCGAAACGCACCGGGGCGCCCGGAGTGGAACTTCTCAGGAGAGAGGGATTTCACCCCGATGGCGTCGTAAACTACCTGTCCCTACTCGGCTGGTCTCCCGGGGACGACCGCGAGGTGCTCACCCGTGAGGAGCTCATCCGGGAAATTGATCTCGCGCGGGCGGGAGCCTCGGACACCGTCTTCGATCCGGAAAAGCTCCGCTGGGTGTCGTCACAGCATATTGCCGGGATGTCGACCGAGAAGCTCGCTGAAGCGGTCGAGCCCTACCTGGACCGCTCCAGATTTCCCCTGGAAGGAGTGGAGTTGGTCCGGGCGGTGGAGGCCATCCGTACCCGACTGACGACCTTCGGGGAAGTCAACGAGCACCTGACCCTCGTCTTCCCCGAAGCGAGGGCCCTCGCCTCGGCTCGGGAAGAGTTGATGCGGGAGGAAGGTGCTGGGGAGCTCCTCGCCGCTGTGCGTGACAGTCTCGCCGGCCTCTCGGGGTGGTCGGCTGACTCCGCAGGGGAGGCGGTGCGGTCGGCCGGGAAAGTCATCGGGGTGCGGGGAGCCGGCCTCTTTCACCCCGTCCGCCTGGCTCTCTCCGGATCCCGGAGCGGACCGGATCTCGGGAAGGTCCTGGAGGCGATCGGACGTGACCGAACTCTTGAGCTGCTGGACGAGGCTCTGGCCCGCGTGCGGGCAGGTGCCTAACTTTTCGGTTGATTCCCCCCCGATGGCGAACGCCCCGGACCTTCCATATGTTTCAGGGTTATGTGAATGGAAACGTTTCATAGACTTATTTCGAATTTTCCCACTACTTCGCAAGATGATATCAGGAGGCGCTGGATGAATTTCCGACTCAGAGCCGTAGGCGCGCTGGGGCTCACTATCGCATTCCTCGGCGGATGTGCCGCCGGAAACGGAGCCGGCGTTGCCGGGGGCACAGCAGCGGCCTTCGATGAGGCTGACCTACCGGACTGGATCGAAGCGCTTCCCGAGGGAGAGCCCCCCCGGGACAACGAGCACACTACGGAGGCGGAAATCTTCCTCTTCCAGGCGCAGCAGGCGGATGGGGACGACGCGCGTGAGATCTACGAGCAGGTCCTCGAATCGGCGTATGCCGGGATCGAGGCGGATCCGGAGAATGCACAATCGTACTTCCAGGCCGGTCTGGCCTATCTGGGACTCGGACAGATCGAGGACGCTGGGGCCATGCTCGACCAGGCGGAGGAGATCTATCCCCGCTACGTGATCAATACCGATCTGCATCGGGAAGAGGCCTGGATCGACGCCTACAACGCTGGTGTGGAACACCTGCCCGGTGATCCGGAGGCGGCGCGCCCGCATCTCGAACGGGCACACATGATATTTCAGGGGCGGCCCGAGGCTGCGCTTCAGCTCGCCGAGATCTATGACACCATGGGGAGGAGCGAGGAGGCGATCGACCTCTACGCTCAGGCGGTCGAGGTGAGCACCGGACCCAGGGCGGACGCCGTGGAGGACGAAGAGCTCCGCGAGCTCTGGGCCGCAGCTCTGGAGATTGCCCGGCACAACCAGGCCCGACTCCTCTTCGACGCAGGTCGATACAGCGAGGCTGCTCAGGTCTACGAGGCCATCACCGAAGAGAATCCGGACGATCTCCTGGCGCTCGGGAACCTGGCCTCCGCACTCCTGGCTGCAGGGGAGACCGCGAGGGCGAACGCGCTGTATGATGAACTGTTGGAGCGGGATGACCTCTCGGTCCAGGATTACATCAGCATCGGGGTGGGGCTCTACGACGCGGACGATCTGGAGCAGGCCGCACGAGCCTTCCAGAGGGGCCACGAGATGGCTCCAAACCACAGGGACGCACTCTACAACTATGCGCAAGCCCTCTATCTGAGCGATCAAACCGATGAGCTGCTCCCCGTTGCCGAGCGGCTGGTCGCGCTGGACACGCACAACGAGAATGCCCGGCTCTTCTTGACCCAGGCCCTGGTCGAGGCCGACCGCCAGGATGAGGCGATCAACGTGCTGGAGTCGCTCGAGGAGCTTCCCTTCGATCTCGATGGGTTCCAGCTGCACCCGGTCAGCGAGGGAGCTTCGCTGGTCGCCCAGGCCTGGAACCGGACGGAGCCCACCGGATCCGAGGTACGGATCGTATTCCACTTTCTCGACCTGGAGGGCAATGAGATCGGAACCGAGGAGATTGCGGTTCCCCTCGGCGAGCCTGAGGAGCCCGTGGGGTTCCAGGTCGATTTCATCACCGATGTGCCCGTGGGAGGATTCTACTACGAGGTTCCGAGCTGACGGCGTGAGGGGCCAGGTCGGGCGGTGGCTTCTCTGATCCCTCCGCTTGACGTGCCTGGGCTACCGCCTACATTCCGTCTGGCGTGACGGCGGCGCAGGGTCGCGGGCGTAGCTCAGTTGGTAGAGCATCAGCTTCCCAAGCTGAGGGTCGCCGGTTCGAGTCCGGTCGCCCGCTTAGGACCTAAAGGAAAGCGGCGCTGGGCTTTAGCCCAGCGCCGCTTTCGCGTT
>SLFU01000160.1 GCA_007124095.1 Gemmatimonadota bacterium | reverse complement strand
TTCGACGAGCTCGATCCCGTGATCGCGGAATCGGTGGCCCGCTCCGCTCGGAACGAATCCCGCCCCTCGGTCGCGGCATCCATTTATAGAGATGTGCTCGCCAGCCATCCCGAGCGGACGGACGCGCACATTGGACTGACCCTGGCCCTGCGGGAGGCGGGCGCGCTGGAAGAAGCCCTGCGTATGGCCTCCGAGCTTGCGGAACGATTCTCCGCCCACCCCGACGCGCAGATGGCGGCCGCGCATGTGTTCCGGGATGCGGGATTGAGTGAGCGAGCGCTGCAGAGTTACCGGACCACCACCCAGGCCCGACCCGACGACTTCGAAAGCAGACTGGCGACCTTCCACATCCTGGCCGACGACCAGCGCTTCGACGAGGCCCAATCCACCCTCGAGGCATTCCTCGACCGGCATCCGGATCACCTTCCGGCGCTGGTCACGCGCGCGACCGGCTGGGCGCTGGAGGGCGATCTGGCCGGCGCCCAGGAGGAGCTGGAGCGGCTTAAGGAGTTCCACCCCGACGACCTCTCGGTGCGCCAGGAGCTGGCCGCCGTCTATCGGTGGCGCGGCTGGCCGAGGCGCTCGCTCGCCGAGTACGAGGAAATCCTCTCCTTTGCTCCCGGCAATGAAACGGTCCACGTGGGCCGCACGGCCGCGCTCCTCGACCTCGGTCGACGGGGCGAGGCACGCCGGGCGCTGGAGACGCTCGGCGATTTCGGGACAGCAGACGGGGGCAGCGATGACCCGTGGGGCCTGGGCCGTCGCCTGCATATCGACGGGCTCTGGGAGGTGGCCTTTGACGCCGGGCTGGGCAGAAGCAGCGGCGGAGAGCTCGGGACCCGGGACCACACTCTGACCAGCCGCCTGGTGTCGCCGCCTCTCGCCGACCGCATTCGCGTCCGCATCGCCACGCACCGGGAGGACGCCCGCTTCGAAGAAGGCTCCGGAGCGCATGATCGGGTCTCCGCAGGGATCGAGATTCGCGCGAGCGACCTGCGGTTGACCGCGGAGGGCACGGGTGCGCGGAAGGGAGATCGAGATCCCGGCTTCGGCACCCAACTCGACCTGGCCGCGGGAGATCGGCTCTCCCTGCAGATTTCCGGCGCCTCGCACTCCGTCCAGGTGCCCCTCCGGGCCGAGCCCTCGGGCATACGGGGATGGGACTTGCGCGGCCAGCTGGAATGGAGGGCCCACGAAGCTCGGAGCTGGCGCCTCCAGGGCGGCGTGGTGGAGATGACCGACGGAAACCGACGTCGGGACACCTACGCGGCCCTCGAACAGTCGTTGGTCCGGCGCCCCGGCGGCGATCTCGATCTCGTGCTGGAGGGCTATGGCGCAAGCCATGACACGGACGAAGTCGCCTACTTCAGCCCGACGCGGATCCGAAGCGCTGCAGCCTCGCTGGCCTGGGGATGGGTCCCGTGGGGGAGCGGAGGGCAGCGTCTCCGGCAGGAGCTCATCGTCACGGCCGGCGCCGTCGCCCAGGCCCGTGAGGACCTCCTGCCAATGGGTGCCATCCGCGTTGAGCACGACTGGGCCCTTGGACCCGCCTTTGCTCTTCGCTACGGGGGCCGCTGGGCGTCGCCCGTCTACGACGGCACCCGGGAACGCCGGCTGTCCGGCCACCTCGGCTTGACCTGGAGGCTCCCATGATACCCATGACCGCCCTTCTCTGGATGCCGGCCTCGGTCGGCTGGCTCCTGGATTTCGTGTTCTACTATCCCCTCTTCATGGCGTACCTGTGGATGATCGGGGGGATCTACTTCTACTTCCACTGGGAGCGCTCCGAGAGCCGCGGCCCCGAGGAAGCGCCCGAGCTGGACGAATATCCCTTCGTCTCCATCCTCGTCCCCTGCCACAACGAGGCGGAGAACGTCCGGGAGACCATAGCCTGGGCGCACGGTCAGAAATATCCGGACTTCGAGGTCATCGCCATCAATGATGGAAGCACCGACGAGACCGGTGAGATCCTGGAGGAGCTGCAGGCTTGGTATCCGCGATTGCGGGTGATCCACCACGCGAAGAATCAGGGAAAGGCGATGGGGTTGCGGACCGGAGCCCTGGCGTCGAAGGGCGAGTATCTCGTCTGCATCGATGGAGACGCGCTTCTCGCCCCAAACGCCACGACCTGGATCATTCGGCACTTCCTGTCGGGCCCCCGGGTCGGTGCGGTGACAGGCAATCCGCGCGTTCGCACGCGGTCGACCCTTCTCGGAAAGGTGCAGGTGGGGGAGTTCTCCTCGATCATCGGCCTGATCAAGCGCACCCAGCGGATTTACGGCCGCGTCTTCACCATGAGCGGGGTGGTGACCGGAGTCCGGAAGTCAGCCATCCACAGGGCCGGCTACTGGTCCACCGACATGGTGACCGAGGACATCGACTTGAGCTGGGCGCTCCAGCGCGACCACTGGGACTTGCGCTTCGAGCCCAACGCGCTGTGCTGGATCCTGATGCCCGAGACCCTGCGAGGCCTCTGGAAGCAGCGCCTGCGCTGGGCGCAGGGTGGAGTGGAGGTTCTCCGGAAGCATGGACCCAGCCTCCTGACCTGGCGCAGGCGAAGGATGTGGGGCGTGGTGCTCGAGCACGGCCTGTCGGTGATCTGGGCCTATCTCATGGCCGCGACCGTGGCCCTCTGGGCGCTCGGCCTCGTGGCCGGCGTCCCCCCGGGGCTGGAAGTGCGAAGCATCCTCCCCGAATGGTACGGGGTGCTCCTCGGCTTCACCTGCCTCCTCCAATTCGCGGTCAGCCTGACGCTGGACTCCCGCTACGAGAAGGGGCTCGGGCGCTACTACTACTGGATGATCTGGTATCCCATAGCCTACTGGGTGATCAACATGCTCACGACGGTGGTTGCGGTGCCGAAGGCACTGCTCAAGAAGAAGGGCACGCGTGCGACCTGGGTGAGCCCCGATCGCGGGGTGCGGGTTCCGTCATGAAGAACGGAAGGAAGGAGTCCAGGAGATCGGGCCGGGTTCCGCGCGCACCGGGAGGGGTTGCGCATGAATCGCCAGGGGCCGACAGCCGTCCAGGTGAGACGCCGCTGATCATCCACCGACCGGACCTCCAGGCCAGGCCCAAGCGGTGGTTCTACTGGATCGCCACTCTCGCGGCGTGGGCGATCTGGGTGTATTTGTGGCTGCCCCTGATCACCCTGGGCGGGTGGTACCTGGGGATGCGGAGCTTCGTCCACGAGATCGTCCTGCCGGATCCTTCGACCCTGGTGGTGACCGGTGGGATATACCTGGGGATCATCATCGCGCTGGGCAGCGCACTCGTCGTGTGGTCGCGCTACAACCTCAAGCGCTTCGGGGGTGCCGACCGGCGGCGCACGCCCGAACTGGTACGGGACCAGGAGCTTCGCGACTGGTTCAATGTGTCCCCGCGCGACATGGGGGTTCTGCGATCCGGCCGGTCGCTGATGGTCCACCACGACGATGAGGGAGGGGTACGGGGCGTCACGCTACGAAAGGTGCGGCC
>SLFU01000107.1 GCA_007124095.1 Gemmatimonadota bacterium | reverse complement strand
GTGCAGGGGGAGGGTCGGGGTCGGGGGCTGGGGATTCCGACTGCCAATCTCCGGATCGACGATTCGGACAAGCTGCTCCCGGCCCCGGGCATCTACGCTGTCGTGGCCGCGACTCGGATGGGGGTCTTCCCCGGCGCGCTCCACCTGGGTCCCCGCCCGACCTTCGAGGGCGCCCCGCCCAGCGTGGAGGTCCATCTCATCGATTTCGAGGGGGGGGATCTCTACGGTGAGGAGATCCGGGTGGATTTCATTCGATACCTTCGACCCGTTCTGGGTTTTGACTCGGTGCAGGAGCTCGTGGACCGGATGCACGAGGACATCGGCGAGGCCCGTCGGGTTCTCAGCGGCGAGGCGGGGTTGTTCGAGTAGTCATATGAGAATAGCTTAAAAGGCTAGTGCAACGGGAAGGATCAAAGCGGGAGCCGATGGGCGGAGATGAGTCGTCCAAACGGGCCCAGAGATCTCATGTTCGCCGGCTCCGGCGGCGGACCTTCAGACGATTGGCGGATATCGGACATGGCGAGCACGAAAACCGAAGAAAGAGCGAAGACCATCCAGAAGTACCAGCTCCACGAAGGGGACCGGGGCAGCGCCCCGATCCAGATTGCTCTCCTCACGGAGCGGATCAACCACTTGAGGGAGCATTTCGAGAATCACAAGGGGGATCACCACAGCCGGAGGGGTCTCCTTCGGATGGTCGGGAGGCGGCGACGACTCCTCGAGTACATCAAGCGGAAGGATCTGGATCGGTACAGGGACCTCATCGCCGATCTGGGACTTCGGAAGTAGAAGCTGAGGTTCGGAGGCGGCGGCCCGGGGAAAGCCCGGTCGCCGTCTTCTCGTTGTAACATCCCCGAACCGGCGAGGTCGACCCGGCATTCGGCCGGCCCGACGGCAGAGCGTGGCTCCCCCGTCGGCACGGCGGTCGCACCGATCCGGACTCAAGGGATGGAGTATTGTCAACTGACGCCAGAGGGCGGCTCATCGAGCTCCCCTCTCGCCTCAATCACATTCTGCGGTGACTGGAAAGGAAACGATGCAAAGAATTGAGAGAGAGTTCGCAGGCAGGACCCTGACCCTGGAGACGGGCCGCCTCGCCAAGCTGGCGCACGGCGCGTGTCTGGTGCAGTTCGGTGAGACGGCGGTGCTGTGCACCGCCGCGGTGCAGGATCGTCCGACCCACCTTCCCTTCTTCCCTCTGACGGTCGAGTACCGTGAGAAGTCCTACGCGGCAGGGAAGATCCCCGGTGGCTTCTTCAAGCGAGAGGGCCGGCCCGGAGAGAAGGAGATCCTCTCGGCCCGCCAGATCGATCGTCCCCTTCGGCCGCTGTTTCCCGAAGGCTTCATGAACGAGACGCAGCTCATCTGCAACATTCTCTCGGCGGACCAGGAGAACGATGCGGATGTTCTGGCGCTCCTCGGCACTTCGGTGGCCCTCAACATCTCGAAGGCGCCCTTTCGGACCCTGGTCGCCGCCGTGCGCATCGGGCGGATCCGGGGCAACTGGGTCCTGAACCCCACCTTCCAGCAGCTCGAGTATTCCGATCTGGACATCGTCGTGGCCGGCTCCCGCGACGCGATCACGATGGTAGAGGGAGGAGCGGTCGAGGTGCCCGAGGCTGAGATACTGGAAGGCCTTCAGGTGGCCCATGAAGGGATCCGGGAGCTGGTCGACTTCCAGGAGGAGTTCGTTGCCGACCTGCGCCAGCCCGAGATGAGCTGGATTCCGCAGCTGCCCGATGAGAAGCTCAGAAGTCGGGTCGAGAGGCTCGCGGAGCCCCGGGTCTCGGAAGCGATGTCGCTCGGTGAAAGACAGCAGCGAAAGCAGGCGTTGGCGTCGGTCCGGGAAGATGTGATGGGTCGCCTCCAGGAGGAGCTCTCCGAGGAGGAGTTCGGGGAGTTCGAGGGCCAGGCCGGCGAGATTCTCCGGGACGTCGAGAAGGCCAGCATGAGGAACCAGATCCTGGACGACGGCGTCCGCGCCGACGGTCGGGACCTCGATACGGTGCGGGAAATCTCCTGTGAGGTGGGTCTCCTGCCGCGCACGCACGGGTCGGCCCTCTTTACCCGGGGGCAGACGCAGGCCCTCGCGGTTGCCACGCTGGGCACCTCGCGCGACGAGCAGCGGATCGATTCGATCGACGCGCAGGAGGAGATCTCCAAGTCCTTCATGCTTCACTACAACTTTCCTCCCTTCTGCGTGGGAGAGGCGCGCCCGATGCGGGGGACGAGCCGGAGGGAGATCGGACACGGGGTCTTGGCGGAGCGGGCGATCCAGCCCCTCCTCCCCCAGTATGACGACTTCCCCTACACGATTCGGGTGGTCTCCGACGTCCTCGAGTCGAATGGCTCGTCCTCGATGGCTACGGTGTGCGGAACCTCGATGGCTTTGATGGCCGCGGGCGTCCCGATGAAGGCGGCCTGCGCCGGGGTCGCGATGGGGTTGATCAAGGAGGGCGACCGAGTTGCGGTCTTGACCGACATCCTCGGGCTCGAGGACGCACTGGGGGACATGGACTTCAAGATAGCGGGGACCCGGGACGGGGTGACCTCCATCCAGATGGACATCAAGGTGGACGGGATCTCCTCGGAGATCCTCGAGGAGGCGTTGGGGCGGGCCCACCGAGCACGTCTGCACATCCTCGAGATCATGAACGGAACGATCGCGGAGGCCAGGGACGACCTTTCGCCCCACGCTCCGCGGATCACCTCGATGCAGGTGAATCCGGAGAAGCTCGGGGAGATCATCGGACCGAAGGGGAAGACGATCCGGGCGATCCAGGACGAGACTGGGGCGAAGATCGACATTGAGGACTCGGGGGTGGTCAAGATCGCCGCAGTGTCGGGAGAGGCCGCTGCACGGGCCCGGGAGATGATCGAAGCGATCGTCCAGGAGCCCGAAGTGGGCCGCGTCTACGAGGGTCCGGTCAAGAACACGACCAGCTTCGGCGCCTTCGTCGAGATCCTTCCGGGGACGGAAGGGCTCTGCCATATCTCGGAGCTGATGGACGGCCGGGTGGAGAAGACCGAAGACGTGCTACAGCGGGGAGTGATCACCCGGGTGAAGCTGCTCGCGATCGACGAAAAGGGCCGCCTTCGCCTCTCGAGGCGGGCCGCGATCGAGGAGGAAGGAGAGAAGGTCGAGGAGGTCGAGGCGGCCAGCCGGGGCTGAGGCGGGGTAGGTTTCGTGATTGGCACGCCGCCTGGGGTCATCCACGGCGAGATGCAGGAATCGGTGCTGGCGAACGGACTCCGGATCCTCAGCGAGAGGATTCCCGGGGTCCGTTCGATCAGCGTAGGGGTCTGGATTCGCCAGGGAGCGGCTCACGAATCGCCGGAAATGCGAGGGGGGAGTCACCTTCTCGAGCACATGGTCTTCAAGGGAACGGGGAGCCGGGGCCCCAGGGAGATCGCGATGGCGCTGGAGCGCCTGGGTGGCTCCCTCGACGCCTTCACTTCCAGGGAGCACACGTCTTTCCAGGCGCGGGTGCTTCCCCAGCACCTGCCCGTGGCGCTCGACGTTCTCGCGGACCTGGTGCGGGACCCCCTCCTCCGCGAGGAGGATCTGGAGCTCGAGCGGGAGGTCGTGCTCGAGGAGATTTCGTCGGTGGAGGATACGCCGGACGACGTCGCCTTCGAGGCGCACGCCGAAGCCCTCTGGGAAGGCCATCCCTACGGGTGGCCGATCCTGGGCACCCGCAGCTCGGTCGAGGCGATTGAAGCCCGCACCCTCCGCGAGTTGCATGACCGGCGCTACCGGCATGGCCGGCTCCTCGTGGCGGCGGCGGGATACCTCGAGCACGAGGCGTTCGTGGAAGAAGTGGCACGGGGATTCGGGGCCATGACGGGGGGGGAGGCGCCGACCGTCCCGACGGTAGACCTCGCGACGCCGGTCCTCGACGTGCACAGGCCGCGACCGGGAGCGCAGGTGCATCTCCTGTTCGGAAACCGCACTCCACCCCGGAGTCATCGCGCGCGGATACCCCTCATCCTTCTTTCTGCGGCACTCGGGGGAGGGATGGGGTCGCGGCTCTTCCAGAAGGTGAGAGAGGAACTGGGGCTGGCCTACACCGTCTACTCCTTCCAGTCGTTCTATTCCCGGGCCGGCCTCGCGGGAGTGTACGTGGGGACCCGTCCGGAGTGGGGCGATCGAGCGGTGGATGCGGTCCGTGCGGAGTACGCCGAGCTCGCCAGAGAGGGCTTGCCGGCGAACGAGCTCAGGGAGGTGAAGAATCAGGTAGCCGGGCAGGTCATGCTTTCCCTCGAATCCACGAGCGCGCGGCTCTTCCGCTTGGCCGGAATGGCCCTGCACGACGAGCCGCTCCGGACCCTGGACGAGCTGTTGGACCGCGTGGAGAGCGTGACGGAGGCGGAGGTGGCGGAGGTGGCGGCCCGGTACCTCGATCCCGACCGTCAGACCGTGCTCAGGATGGGACCGCCGTAGCGGAGTGGAATGCACTTCATCGGAAGACTGGAGGGTGGAGCGGATGGGATCGTCCTCGAACGATCGGCCCAGCGATAGGCCCAAACAAAGGCCCAACGATTGGCCCAATCATAGACCCAGGGTGCGTTTCCAACGTCTTTCTGGCAACGAGGAGCTGCCACTTCCGAGGCGTGAGAGCCCCGGGGCGGCCGGGTACGACGTTCGCTCGGCCGAGTCGTCCTTCCATCTGGCTCCGGGCGAGGTCCGCGCGGTATCCACGGGTCTGGCGGTGGAGCTTCCCGACGGGATTGAATGTCAGGTGCGACCCCGCTCCGGACTGGCGCTCAGGCACGGAATCACACTTCCCAATGCCCCCGGAACCATCGATCCCGACTATCGGGGTGAGGTGAAGGTCATCCTGATGAACGCCGGGGCGGAATCGGTGCTGATTTCCAGGGGCGACCGAATCGCTCAACTCGTATTCGCCCGCTTCGAGGCTCCCGAGGTGGAAGAGGTGGAGGAGCTCTCCGGGAGCGCTCGGGGGAGTGGGGGGTTCGGCTCGACGGGACTCGGGTGATCGCGCTCCACCGGCTCGCTCGGACCACCTTGGAGGGCGCCTTGGCGTCTTGCCCTTGCCACCCCTCATCTGTAGAATCGGGGGCGCTTCGATGCGCTTACGGCCGCCATCCTCATCGTATCCACCTCAACTAGACAACCGTTTCGGTTCTCTTCGGCTCAAACTTTGGCATCGCTCTCCAAGTGGCTCAAATCCGGATCGCTCTTTCCCGTGAATGACATCGCCGTCGACCTCGGTACCGCAAACACTCTCGTCTATGTGAAGGGCGAGGGAATCGTGATGAACGAACCGTCGGTCGTGGCCGTGGAGAAGGGGACCGCGAAGATCCTCGGCATAGGCCTCGAGGCCAAGCGGATGCTCGGGAGAACTCCTGAGAACATCGAGGCGGTTCGTCCCCTCAAGGATGGGGTCATCGCCGATGTGGACGTCACCGAGATGATGCTCCGGCACTTCCTTAAGCAGGTGACTGCGAAGCGGATCTTCCGGATCAAGCCGCGGGTGGTGGTCGGGGTCCCCTCGGGCATCACGGAGTTGGAGCGCCGGGCGGTCCGGTCGTCGGCCATGGCCGCCGGCGCGAAGGCGGTCTACATGGTCGCGGAGCCGACCGCAGCGGCGATTGGGGTTGGCCTTCCGATCGAGACGCCGACCGGAAACATGGTGATCGACATCGGGGGTGGGACGACGGAGATCGCGGTCATCGCTCTCTCGGGGATCGTGTCGAACACGTCGATCCGGGTCGGAGGAGACGAGCTCGACACCGGGATCGTGACCTTTCTCCGGAAGAACTACAACCTCCTCATCGGGGAACCGACGGCCGAGGCCGTGAAGATCCAGATCGGGTCGGCTTTCGAGCTGGAAGAGGAGCGGAGCATGGACGTGAAGGGACGCGATCTGGTGAGCGGAATCCCGAAGACGGTCAGCGTCCATTCTTCCGAGGTGCGGGAGTGCTTGCAGGAACCGATTCAGGCGATCGTGGAGGCAGTCCGTCGGGCGCTCGAGATCACCCCACCGGAGCTGTCGTCGGATATCGTGGATAGGGGCATCGTGATGACGGGCGGAGGTTCGATGATTCGGGGGCTGGACCGCCTCCTGAATCACGAGACCCACCTTCCAATCCATGTCGACGAGGAGCCGCTGACCTGCGTGGTCCGGGGCGCGGGGAGGATTCTGGACGATCTCCCGAAATACCGGAACGTCCTCGTGACCTGATAGCCGGCTCGACCGTACAGTCGTACCTATGAGATGAGGGGCCTCTCGGCCCATGCCTCCTTTCGACTCCGACAGATTGAACGCCCAACGACGAGTGGACATCGTTTTGTCCCTCGCCTTTCTGGCGCTCGCGGGCTTGCTCCTCATCATTCCGGTGGAGGCACAGCAGCAGATTTCGAGCAGCCTCCGCGGAAGCGTATTGGCGCCCTTCATCTGGACGCAGGACCTGCTGCGTCAGACCAGGGTCCGCGCGGCCGAGATCGACGAGCTCCAGCTCCAGCTGGATTCGACGCTCGCCGTCGTTTCGTCGCAGCGCACGCTCCTCGAGGAGAACCTGCGTCTGCGCGCCCTTCTCGACCTTCGGGAGAGGGGGGGAGCGGCATTCCGCTCGGCCAGCGTCGTGCGACCGGGCACCCACGGGTCCGAGAGCATGTTCCTCCTCGATGTGGGGGGGGAAGACGGGGTCCGAGTGAACCAGCCGGTGGTGATGGCCGAAGGGCTCGTCGGGGTGATTCGCGAGGTGGGACCCAACTCGTCGCTGGCCATGGACTGGACCCATCCGGACTTCCGGGTTAGTGCGATGACCTTGGATGGAGAGACCTACGGAATTGTCGAGACGGCACGCGGCGCCTTTCGGGAGGAGGATCGTCTCCTCCTCAACGGGGTTCCCTACCATACCTCCATAGCGGCGGGGGTCCCGGTGGTCACCAGCGGACGGGGCACGGTCTATCCGCGGGGCATTCTCGTGGGGACGGTCCTCGAGTTGGCCGAGACCGAGGCGGGTTGGCGACGCAGCTACTGGTTGGAGCCCGCGGTCCGGCCGCAGAGGGCCACCCATGTGCTGGTGCTGACCGACGACGAGCCCCTCGAAGTGGAGTCGCTGGAGTTGCTCTGGATTCCCGAGCTCTCGCCCGAGGAGGACGAGGGGAATTCCGGGGACCCGGACGGAGCGGGAGGGGAAGTACCGCTGTGAACCGCTCCCTCGTACTTTGGGGAGTTGCGTTCCTTCTTCCGATCCTCCATTTCCTTCTGCATGTGGGATTCGGACTCGGGGCGCGAGCTCCGGATCTCCTGACCGTGGGTCTCCTGGTGCTGGCCCGGGAGCTTCGGACCGGGGCCGCGGCGGGAGCGGGGTTCACGCTGGGGCTCCTCGAGGATGCGTTCTCGATCCTGGCCTTCGGCGCGAACGCCGTGGTGCTCACGGTGGTGGGGATTCTGGGATCGCGCTCCAGGGATCTCTTTGTGGGAGATTCGCTGGTCTTTCTTGCGTCGTACCTCGCCCTGGGCACCTGGGTTCGCTTTGCGCTGCACTGGGTGGTGGCGGGGGAGGAGGTGCGCGGGGACGCGACCCGGGTGCTCTTGCTGGAGGCACCGGTGGCCGGCGTCTATGCTGCAGCGGTCGGAATGGCCCTCCTCCTCGTCACCGGAGCGTGGGTGCGGGAGGGCGGATGAGTCGGTGGGAAGAGGTCTTCGTTCACCTCGAGGGAGAGTGAGCTCTTGAAAGCTCCACATCCGAACCAGAAGAGGCAAAGGGCGCGGATCGCGACTGTGGTCCTTCTCGTCTTCATGGGGCTTCTGGCGGTGGCCTTCTTCAGGGCGCAGGTGGTCAGGGGGACCGCCTGGGCGTTGCAGTCGGACTCCAACCGGCTCCGGGTCCTCACCGTCCCCGCGCCTCGAGGTACGATCTTCGATCGCTACGGGGAGGTGATTTCGGACAATGTCCCGTCATATTCCGTCTCCCTCTTTCCCGCTCCGATGGACTCCATCCGGGCCACGCTGGAGGGGCTGCAGCCCATCCTGGAGCTCTCGGACACCCGTGTGGAAGGCCTGATGGAGCAGGCGCGGTTGGATCGGCGACGACCCCTCCTCGTACAGATGGATGCCCCCTATGAGCAGGTGGCGGCTTTGGAGGAGCTGCGGGCCGACTTCCCGGGCGTGTTCCTGGAGATGCGTCCCAAACGCAGATACATGGCCGGGCCGGCGATGGGCCACGCGCTCGGATACGTCGGCGAGATTTCCCGTGAGGAGCTCGCGCTGCCCACCTTCGTCGGGTACGAGCAGCGCATGATCATCGGCAAGGGCGGCCTGGAGCGGGAGTACGAACGGGACTTGCAGGGAGGACAGGGAACCCGGTACGTGGAGGTGGATGCGGTAGGGCGGATCGTGGGGTCCTTCGAGGGGCAAGCGGGCACCCCCGCCTCTCCGGGGGACGACCTCAATCTCCACCTCGATCTGGCCCTGATGGAGTTCATCCACGAGATCTTCCCCGACTCCCTCAACGGGGCGGTGGTCGTTCTCAATGTGGAGGATGGAGGGGTCCTGGGTCTCTACTCCGCTCCTTCCTTCGACCCCAACCACTTCGTGGGCGGGATCGATCGTGAGCTCTGGGAGGGCCTGAACCAGGACCCGTCCCGCCCCCTCGTGAATCGGGCGGTGGTGGGGCGCTATCCTCCCGCCTCCACCTGGAAGCTGGCCACCGCGGCCGTCGCGCTCGATTTGGGGGTCGTCGAGCCCGGGGAGCAGATGCCTACCTCGTGTACGGGCTCCTACCAGTACGGGAACGTCGTTCGGCGGTGCTGGAATGCGAGCGGTCACGGGCACCTGGACCTGGCGGGGGCGCTAGCGCATTCCTGCAACGTCTACTTCTACCAGCTCGGACTTCGGGTGGGGCTCGAGCGGCTCGTGGACGAGGGGAGCCGGCTCGGATTCGGCGAAGAGTGCGGGATCGACCTTCCCTCGGAGTCGCGGGGGATCTTCCCGGAGAGCCTGGATTTCTGGATGGACCGTTTCGGCTACCGTCCGTACGAGAACGAGGTACTCAGCCTCGCGATCGGGCAGGGGCCCAACGATCAGACCCCCCTGAAAATGGCGCAGTTCTACCTGGCCATCGGGAGAGACGGCAGCGCTCCCGCCCCGCAGCTCGCCCAGCCGAGGGAGGGTGGAGATCCCGAATTGGCCTGGAGCCTGGATCTGGAGGAGTCCAGCCTGGAGGAGCTCCGGGAGGGACTGCGACAGGTGACTTCGGCCGGGGGGACCGGCTTCCTCTCCTCGCTGGAGCATTGGGACTTCATCGGGAAGACGGGAACGGCCCAGAGGGGTATCGAGCAGCGGGCGGCGGACGCGTGGTTCGTCGGTCTGGCCGGCCCGTGGGGTGAGAATCCGGAGGTCGCCGTTGCGGTCGTCGTCGAGGAAGGGCAGTCCGGCTCGGCGGCGGCGGCCCCGATCGCCGCCAAGGCTGTGGATTTCCACCTGCGCAACAGGTATGGGATTCCGATCGATACCATCCAGACCCTGGGGGAGCATCTGCGTGCAGGGGTTCCGGCGCCCTGGGCTCGCTGGACCAACGAGGAGTAGTGCGCCGGGCGAGGTGAGGACATGACCTGGCTTGAACGATGGGCTCGCGACCCGGTACTGGTCGGAGTAGCGCTCCTGCTCTCCGTGTTCGGTGTCGCCATGATCTATTCGGCCGGGGTGCTGACCGTCCCGAACCCGGTCACCGAGGGAGCGTGGCGGCGTCAGCTCCTGTGGCTCGCAGTCTCGATCGGGGTCTTTACGGGGGTGAGCCGGATCCGTCCCGGCTGGATCGAGTGGGTCTCCATTCCCGCCTACCTCTCTGCAGTCGTGCTCCTCGCGGCGACGCTCGTGGTTGGAGTCGGCGCGGGAACCGCCGAGGGCGTGGGGCGGTGGATCCAGATCGGGGGGATTCGGTTTCAGCCCTCCGAGTTCGCCAAGATCGCCGGGATCCTCGGATTGGCCCGGCTTCTCGCGGCCCGGGATGGGGCCCCGCAGAGCCTCAAGGAGCTCATCGCGCCGTCGCTTCTCATCGCGGTGCCCCTCGTGCTGGTTGTCCTGCAGCCCGATCTCGGAACGGCGTTGGCCTTCGTGGGCATCCTATTCGCCGGACTCTTCTGGGCGGGTACCCCCGCCCTCCTCCTGCTCCTCCTGGCGAGCCCGGGACTTGCGCTGATCCTCTCCTTCGACACCCGGGTCTGGTCGGCCTACTTCGTAGCGCTCGCGATCTTCCTCTACCTCTTCCGCTACCGGCTGTATCTCACCGAGTCGTTCGCGGTGGTGGTGGGGAACCTGGTCGCCGGAACCGTGGCTCTTCCGCTCTGGAGCTCGATGGCCGAATATCAGCGAAACCGCCTGCTCGTATTCCTCGACCCCTCGATGGATCCGAGGGGAGCGGGGTGGAACCTGATCCAATCCCAGGTCGCGATCGGAAGCGGAGGCTTCCTCGGAAAGGGGTTCACAGAGGGCACGCAGAAGCGGCTGGACTTCCTTCCCGAACAGCATACCGATTTCATCTTCAGCGTGGTGGGGGAGGAGCTCGGCTTCCTCGGGGTCTTCGTGGCTCTCGCACTCTTTTCGATCCTCCTCCTGCGTGTGGTTCGGGGTGCGGAAAGGAGTGGGGATCCCTTTGCCGGACTGGTCCTCTTTGGTATCTTCGGGGCCTGGTTGGTCCACATCTTCGTCAACGTGGGAATGACGATCGGGCTCGTCCCCATCACGGGGATCCCGCTTCCCTTCCTGAGCTACGGTGGTACCTTCCTGCTGACGTGCTGGACGCTCACCGCGCTGGCGGTCCGCCTGGCGGAGGAGTGACGGCTCCTCGGGCACCCGTTCTCCGGAGTGACGACACATGGCATGGTTTCGCAAGGAGAAAAAGCCGCTCAAGTCGGAGGATCGCCGGGACCTGGCGTCCGACGTATTCGAGAAGTGCGAAGGGTGCGGTGAGATCCTCTATCGGGAGAAGCTGACCCAGAACCTCCACGTCTGCCCGAAATGCCGGCACCATGTCAGGGTGGGCCCGGAGGAGTATGTGAGGATTTTCACGGACGAGGGGTCGTTCCAGGCGCAGGACGAGGAGCTGCGGAGCGCCGATCCCCTCCAGTTCACGGACCTCAAGCCCTACGAGGCCCGCATTCGCTCCGCCGAGAAGTCGGGAAGGGGGGAGGCCGTGAAGACCGGGGTTGCCACTCTCGACGGGATTCCGATTGCCCTGGCCATCATGGACTTCGGGTTCATCGGGGGCTCGATGGGGTCGGTCGTGGGTGAGAAGATCGCGCGCATCGGGCGGCGGGCACTCGAGGAGGAAAGGCCCCTGATCATCGTTGCCGCGTCGGGTGGGGCCAGGATGATGGAGGGGATCTTCTCTCTCATGCAAATGGCGAAGACCGCTGCGGTCCTCGCCCGCCTGCACGAGGCCGGCATCCCCTTCTTCAGCGTACTCACGCATCCGACCACGGGTGGGGTGACCGCCTCGTTCGCGATGCTGGGAGACGTGAATCTGGCGGAGCCAGGAGCCCTCATCGGATTCGCGGGTCCCCGGGTGATCGAGGAGACGATCAAGCAGGAGTTGCCCGAGGGCTTCCAGAGATCCGAGTTCCTCCTGAAGCACGGCATCGTAGACCGGGTGGTGGACCGGCGCGAGCTGAGAGGGACTATCGTTCGGTTGCTCCGTTTGATGTTCGCCTCCTCCCCGGAATCGAGCGAGTGATCACCGAGGCACCCGACCGCGACGAGGAACGGGTGAGCTTCGGGCTCCCTTCGGGGGATCCGCTCTCGGCGCGCCTCTTCCCGTCCCTTCCCGGTTCGGTGAAGTGGGGCCTCGAGCGAACGGAGCGCCTCTTGGCCTCGCTGAGGAACCCGCATCGAAGGTATCCGGTGCTGCATGTGGGTGGCACCAACGGAAAGGGCTCCGTGGCCCGGATCTGGGCCGAGATCCTCCGGGCCGCCGGGCTTCGGACCGGCCTCTACACCTCCCCTCATCTCATTTCCTACCGAGAACGCCTCCTCGTGAACGGGCGGCCGCTTCCCGACGAGCTTCTGGAGGAGTGGGCCCGGGACCTACGGCCCCTCCTGCTCAGGGAGGCCCCATCCTTCTTCGAAGCCGGGACGGCGCTGGCCTTCCTCGCCATGGCCCGGGCGGAGGTCGACGTCGCGGTGGTCGAGGTCGGCCTGGGGGGGCGCCTGGATGCGACGAACGTAGTGGATCCCGTCCTCACCGCAGTCACGAACGTCGGGATCGAGCACCAGGGATTTCTGGGTTTGGATGTGGGGTCGATTGCGAGGGAGAAGGCCGGGATCATGAAGCCGGGGGTGCCCGTGTTCACCTCGTGCGACCGCCCCGAGGTCCTCGCCGTGCTGAAGGACGCGGCGGCCGAACGCGGCGCGATCCTGCAGAGGGTCTCGGCACCGGCGGGAAGGGTCACTCTGGACGGGCTTCGACTCCGGCTTGATACAGCTCGATGGGGACCGCTCGAGCTGGCTTCCGGCCTCTCGGGCCTCCATCAACTGGGGAATATCGCGCTGGCGGTTCGAGCTCTCGAAGCGCTCCCACCTCGACTCCCGGTCTCGGCCTCGGCGGTGCGGGAGGGGGTGCTCCGAGCCCGTGTCCCCGGACGCTTTCAAGTCGAGTACGAGGCGGGTCGGAGATGGATCCTCGACATTGCCCACAACCCCGATGCCGTCCGGGCGGTGGTCCGTTCGCTGGATGCCATGGCCTCGCCCGCTCCC
>SLFU01000074.1 GCA_007124095.1 Gemmatimonadota bacterium | reverse complement strand
CCTTCGTGCTCCCGCTCGCCAATCCGGCGGAGCGCCTGACTGGCCGCGCGCTCCCTGAGCCATCGGCGAACGGCTTCCCACAGGAGAGCGAGAGACAGGGTGATCAGGGCCGCGGTCGCGAAGACCGCAGCGGCGAGGACGAGGTCGAGAGATCCGATGGCTTCCATCATCGTGCCGCCTCCTCAGCGGCTTCCCGACCGAAGATCGGTGAAGAGGGTTTCTTCGAGGTCGATTCCGACGGACTGGAGCTGTTCGGCCGCGCGCGGGCGGATGCCGCTGGCCCGGAATGCGCCGACGACCCGTCCTTCCGGGTCGAGCCCCCGTCTTTCGAAGCGGAAGATGTCCTGCATCGTGATGACCTCCCCCTCCATCCCGACGATCTCCGCGACGCTCACGACGCGGCGCCGACCGTCCGAGTGCCTGGACAGGTGGATCACCAGGTCGATCGCGGAGGCGACCTGTCTGCGCATGGCCGCCTCGCCGAAGCTCAATCCCGCCATCTGGATCATCGTCTCCAGGCGGGCCAGCGCGTCCCTCGGGGCGTTGGCGTGGAGGGTGGTGAGCGACCCGTCGTGTCCGGTGTTCATCGCCTGGAGCATGTCGAGGGCCTCGGCGCCGCGGACCTCGCCCACGATGATCCGGTCCGGCCTCATGCGCAGAGAGTTGATCACGAGTTGTCGCTGCCCCACGGCGCCCTCTCCTTCGATGTTCGGCGGGCGGGTTTCCAGTCGAACCACGTGAGGCTGTCGGAGCTGCAGCTCGGCGGAGTCCTCGATCGTCACGATTCGTTCCGTGTGCGGGATGGACTCGGAGAGCATGTTGAGAAATGTCGTCTTTCCGGAGCCGGTCCCGCCCGAGATCAGGATGTTCAGGCGGGCCTTCACGGCCGCCTGGACGAACTCCAGCATCGCTTCGGTGAGCGTTTCGTTCCGCAGGAGGTCCTCCGCCGAGAGGATGTCCTGGCGGAACTTCCGGATCGAGATGTGCGGACCGTCCAGCGCGAGGGGAGGGATGATCGCGTTCACGCGCGATCCGTCTTCCAGGCGCGCGTCGACCATCGGGGACGAATCGTCGATCCTCCGGCCGACCGCCGAGACGATCCGATCGATCACCTGGAGGAGGTGCCGGTCGTTCTTGAACTTGATGTCCGTCGGTACGAGCTTCCCGTCCCGCTCGATGTAAACCTGGTCGTGCCGGTTCACGAGGATGTCCGAGATCGACGGATCCTTGAGGAGCGGCTCGAGGGGACCCAGACCGAAGATCTCGTGGACGAGCTGCTCCACGACCTGCTCCCGCTCGCCCAGATTGAGAGGGGTGTTCTCCTGGGCGAGGAGCCGGCGGACGAGCGCCGCGACTTCCTCCTCGGCCTCGTCGCGATTCCGCTGGCCCAGCAAGGCGAGGTTCAACCCCTCGAGGAGCTTGCGGTGAAGCCGGCCTTTGATCTCCTGGAACTCGGGGGAGGTCGCGAACTCGTCGCCGTCGCCTCCCGAATCGGACGAGCGTGGCGTACGGCCGCCAGGCCCGCGGGAGGAGGGGGCTCCACGGTCTGCCGCGCCCGAGCCCGGCACGTTCCAGCTCGGCTCATCCGGGGAAGCGAGCTCCGGCTCGTCTGGCCGGGCTTTTCGCGCGAATCGATCCATGAGGTCGGTCATTGGTTTCTCGTCCGGGGTTCCGGTTCGTGGTCGTGTGCGTCCCGAGGGGCTCAACTACGATCTGCGTGACCGTTCCTGAGCGCGGAGACCAGGCCGCCGAAGAGCCGGGATTTGGTCTTGGGAGCCGTCTGGATCCCGGTGATGTCCGCGGCCAGCCTTCGCACGTTCTCGGCGTAGGCCGATCGTCCCTCCAGGACGGCCGGGCGACCCTCGTTGATCGAGTCCAGGACCGCCCGATAGTCGTTGCGCAGCGTCCAGCGCACCTTCATCCCGAGGGTCTTCTCCACCTCGGAAACGGAAATCGGGTGAGAGGGACTGAACCGATTCACGACCAGGCGGATCCAGTCGTCGTCCCGCCCGCCTGCGAGTCCCTTGAGGAGGGGCAGGGAGCGGGTGACGTTCCGCAGGGACTGTAGATCCGCGGTCGTCAGGAGATAGATGCGGTCCGAGGCCTCGAAGGCATGAAGAGTGACCGCATTCAACGTCTTCGGAACGTCGACGATCACGTAGTCGTACTGCTCCTTGAGGAAGCCGAGGATCTTCCCGATCCGGTCTCCCTCCACGGTGCCGAAGTCCCCGGGCTGGTAGGGCGCCGAGAGGAGCTCGACCCCCGATTCGTCCCGCTCGATGTACGAGGCGAGGAGGCCCTCGTCGACCCGGTGGTAATTGCGGACCAGGTCCACGCTGCTGAATCGCGGGTCCTTGCCGAGCAGGAGCGCGGTCTCGCCCAGCTCGAGGTCGAGATCCACGATGAGGGTGCGCTTCCGGGAGACCTGGTGGATCGCCACCGCGAGGTTCACTGCGAAGGTCGTGGCTCCGGAGCCCCCCTTGGGACTGAAGACCGAGAGCAGTTGGCCGAGCTGGCGGGGGGTCTCTCGGTTTGCCGTCTTTCCCGTCTTGCGGCGAATGCGCTCGATCACGCCCTCGACCTTCCGGGGGTCGAGCGGCTTCGGGAGGAACTCCAGGACCCCCGCCTCCATTGCGCGGAGCAGGATCTCGGGGGAGTCCGTGCTCCCGGCGCCCACCACGGTCCGGGCCGTGGAGGACTCGAGGAGGAACTCGGAGAACTTGAGTCCCACGTGAGGGTCCGATTCCAGATCCACGAATACCACGTCCGGATCCACCTGTCGGAGCTTTTCGAGATGGGCGTCGGTGATGCGGGTGAAGGGTTCGACCACGTCAAACCCGACCACGACCTCCCCCCCGGTGGCAAAGATCTCCGTCAGGCGGCCCCGGAAATCCGGATCGGTGGAAATGACGGCTCCCACCATGGGTGATTCCCCCGATACGGGCCCCGTTTCGTTCGTCCGTTCGTAGTTCACAGTGGCCTCACTCGACTATGCGAAGGGTGGTCAGGAGCCCGCCCGCGTCGGGGGTCCACTCGTCGACTGCCCGCACGGCGTTGTACTGCATCCACCGCACCCAGACGTTGTTGTCCGAGTCCAGGCCTTCGATGAAGATTCCCCCGAAGCTGGTGATGGGCACGGGCTTGGCCCCCATCGCGATGTCAGCCCAGAGGGTGGGGTCGAACATGGCGACGGGCCGAACCCGCCGGCTGTCGGCGCCCACGCACTCCCCGGCGCCGTAATCCCGAGCGGGGCAGTTTCTGCTGGAGTCCCACACGATGTCGGCTTCCTCGGGGTCATTCAGGATGTGCTGGAAGCCCTGACGGGTTGGCCCGACCATGTTCCCAGGCTCCTTGTCGACCTCGTCCTCGAGCTCGTACTCTCCGGCCGGGTCCCAGCAGTTCCGGATCGACTCCCGGTAGTCGCTGCCCCCCTGGCTTCCCGGAAGCCGGATGGGGTAGAACCATCCGGGCTGGGGGGTGTCGCTAGGGCTCCCCGG
>SLFU01000102.1 GCA_007124095.1 Gemmatimonadota bacterium | reverse complement strand
GGTCGCACAGAAAGAGCACTTCCGATCACACCCGTCCTGGATCTTGAGCCATCCGCGGGTCGCCCCATCTCGACGGAGGAGAATCTCTCCTCCCATGGGCTCCCGGTCCATCCGGTCCAGGGACTTTCGGGTACCGATTTGCACCAGCCGAGGCTCCGGCGCCGTCACGGTCCGGGCTACGGCGACGGGATCGTGCCCCTCTACCACTCCGCTGACCTCCTCCATCCCCCGATACTCGGGGGACCGAAGCGCCGCCGAGCACCCCGCGACGACGATCCGCACCTCCGGATTCCGGCGGCGAACCCTCCGGATGAACTGCCGAGCCTGGGCATCGGCCTGATTCGTGACCGTACAGGTGTTCACCACACAGATATCGGCGCCCTCCCACTCTTCGACCGTCTCGGTGCCCCGAGCTTCGAGCTCCTGCCGCATGCGGTGCGTATCGTATTGGTTCGCCTTACAGCCGAAGGTCTGGTAAGCCACGCGCATCCGAAGTCTCCCGATTCACCCGCCTGCCAGATGCACCGACAAGGTGCTTCGCCAGAAGTCCTCGGAGAGCACTCCCGCGCTCCGTTCCCCCCGCTCGAAGCCGAAGTCGATCCGGGCCCTCGGCAACACCTCGGGGTCTGTCAGATGGAATCCGAGTCCCGCCGAGAGGGTGCGCTCGGTAGAGGGCTCACCCTCGAAGTGAAAGGGAAGATCCCGGTGGCGGGCACCGAATCGGAGGGGCATCGTTCGACCGAGCACCGTGGGGCGGGACCATTCTAGCCCCCCGCCGTAGCTCCAGGCCCCGGACCTCGACTCACCCTCCCGAAGTTCCCGGCCGGTGTCGGACCAATCCGCATAGCTGACCGTGGTACTCAGAGCCAGCCCGGGCAGCAGGGTCACAGTTCCCCCTGCGCGCAGATCGAGCGGAATCGGGTAGCGACCCTCCTCCGGGACAGATTCACCCGAGGGGGAAAACTTCATCTCCCCGGACCAGGTCAGGGCACCCGACAGTCGAACCAGCTCCGAGGGATCCCAGGCCACCCCTGCCGCCGCGATTGGGCCCGAAGCCCGCCAGCGCCCCGTCGTGAGGAACGGCTCGACGTCCGGTCCCACCTGGTCCGGATCCAGGAACCTGGAAAAGGTGCGCTCCACCGTACCCACATACGTGCCCAGCGTCACCCCGACCGCGACCGATTCCGTCACCCTTCGGCCCCAACCGACCCGCAGCTGGCCCAAGCTTCCGGTCGACTCGAATCGGTCCACCGCCTCCACCTCCTCCCCCGAGAGGTCGAGGACGATCTCGTTCTCGAATCGGAACTCCTGGTCGGCGAAACCTCCGAAGTGCACCGAAAAGACGTTGGGCCCATAGGGGTAGGCCGCGCCGATCGCGGGAAATCGGGTGTGCCCCACTTCCGTCCCGTCGGTCAGCGTCGCCGCTGACGGCTGAAAAGAGCCCATGATCGCGGGGACGTTCAAGCCGGCGGACGCGGCGGGATCCATCATCTGGAGGTGCCATCCCGGGAGCCCGATCCCGCCCCCCCCAAGTGCGCGGGAGTGACCGTCGAGCGGCTCCACCAAAATTCCCAATCCTTCGGACGACAGCTCGCTCTGTCCGTGGGCCGAGGTCGGCGGGATCACCGAAAAGGTCAGGACAATCGCCGATATGCACCACAGTGGTCCCCAAGTTGGGGAGATGGGGAGCGGTCGAGCGGTCGATTGGATCATGGAAGGTGAACCCCGTCCGAGAACGTGAAGATCAGGCGAAGCGTCGGCGCTTGCTCCGTCCCGGGTCCGTGGAAGGTGCCGAGCTCCAGACTCCTTGGCTCGGGCTCGGTCAGGATCGTCATCGTGGAGGAAACCCGTTCACCGGTCAGGGAACTCTCTCCCCGGAGGAGATCGCGAACGTACCGCGTCATCGGAATCTCCACGACCCCAGGCTCCGAGGAAAAGAACTCGGGGGGCACCATCCGGACCTGGGGCTGGATCGGAGAACCCAGTGGAGATCGCGGAAGGCGCTCCGGGCTCAGGGCAGGCCGCAGGTCCAGCGCGATCGATTCGAGGGGCTGGAAACCGGGATTCGGCGACTGCCGACTCCGAAGCTCGAGCCCTGCGTAAACGAGGAGGTCCGCATTGATGGTCACCGGACAGGAGACGGCCGCGCAGAGATCCGGGTCGCCCTCGAGCAACTCGGGGACCTCGATGCGGAAGGTGGCTCGCCGGGCAGGTGCCCCTCCGATCTGGAAAGCCTCACTGGAGAGCGGCGGACGAGGGGAGTACACGAACGTCATCTGCCGCTCGGAGGTGGACACCTCGATCAGGGTATCCGGATTGATCGAGGGCCTGGCTAGCACCCTCAGCTCCGCATCGGCAATCCGCAACCGAGAGCCCTCGGTCAGACTCGTGACCCGAAACCCACGGTCCGCCCGATCCAGGTCTTCCCACGCGGCCACGGTGAGTGAATCGACATCGAAGACCACCGTATCGCCCTCCGCCGAGTTCCACATCTGCACACCGGCGGGGCGCACGGGTCCCCCTCCCGATTCGGGCCATTCCCGCCGGTCCCCGACGGTATCCACCGCCATCTCCCAGCTGGCGGAACGAAGGTGCCAATCGGCCAGAGTGCTTCCTCCCTCCAGCTCGAAAGTCGGACCTCCTTCCACCTGATCCGGATCCATCCGAAGGACTACCTGCCCCGACACGGCGACATAGTCCGATTCCTCCGTCTCATCCTCCTCCCCATTCGCCGGGCGTGCGGTCACGGTCGAGGGAAGGGCCCCGAAGCGGAGAAGTCCCCTCGCGTCGAGCTCGCCACCCCAGCGGTAGGCGATGACAGCCCCCGAAAGATCAGCCTGGGTTCCGAAGCCCCCGAACGCCTGGAAGTCCCGGGCGAAGGCGTCGAAAGGGAGAGTGACTTCGTACGTGAACGCCTCCACCGGGATTTCCCTGCCGCCGTCCGATGTAGGAATTTCATCAGTACACGCCGACGCGGTGAGGAACCCGAGCACGGCAATGGCCCACCTTCGTCGTATCTGCAACCCGATCTACCTTTGTTCGTGGGAATGACGGTCGTTTACCCAGACACGGGGAAGCCGACGGCCCAGCCCGGTCAGGATCTCGTAGCTGTTGGTGCCGGCCTTCTCCGAGACCTCCTCCAGACTGATCCCGGCCCCGTCGTCCACACCGATCAGCGTGGCGATTTGATCCACTCCGGCCCCCGGAGCATCGGTGATGTCTACCACAGTGAGGTCCATGGAGATCCGTCCGACGATCGGAAGCCTCCGGCCTCCCATCACCACATGTCCCCGGTTGCCCAAGGCCCTGGGAATCCCGTCACCGTAACCGATCCCCAGCGTCGCCCACCGCTCCGGCCGAGTGGCCCGATAGGTGGCCCCGTACCCCAGAGATGTACCCATGGGTACATCTCGGACGAGCACTACCCGGGCCCGAACCGAAACCACCGTGTCCGGAGCCGGAAGCCCTCCGCCCGCACGCCCTCCGTACAGAAAGATCCCGGG
>SLFU01000093.1 GCA_007124095.1 Gemmatimonadota bacterium | reverse complement strand
TCCCTGTACTTCCGGAGGGTGCGCCGGAAGGCATCGTCGAGGTCGACCCCCTGCTCGTTGGCCAGGGCGAGGAGCACGAAGAGCACATCCGCCATCTCCAGGGCCAGGTCTCCCGACGGCTCTTCCTCACGCTTCACCTTCTCCCCGTAGCGATGGTTCAGCTCCCGCGCCAGCTCTCCCACCTCCTCGGTGAGTCTGGCCAGGTTGACGAGGGGGGGCCAGTAGCCCTCCTCGAATTGGGAGATCCACTCGTCCACCAGGCGCTGCGCCTCCTGAAGCTCCATGCTGTCCTCGAGGGCTCCTGTTCTCGAACGGTCTTCGGCTCACTCCACCGGTCCCTACCCGCGGATCGGGTCGAGCCCTTACCTTTTCACTATTCCCCGTTCCGCCCGGTCGGCAGGCGGAGAGGCCCATCGCACACCGGGACCACCATGGATGCAGCAGATCAGGACCCCCGGTCCCCCTCCTCGGGAGCGAAAGACGCGGACCGTGACATCCACGGCACGCCGGATTCGACGCTCGGGGGATACCTGCGCGAGCACGACCGCCCCCCAGGATTCGAGGGGGCCGACGGAGAACCGTACACCGTTTCCCCCGAAGTGGAGAAGACCCCGGATCTGCGATCCCCCTACGAAGGCTACCTCGTCTTCCTGCGTTGGGCCAGCACTGGCCTGGGGGTCGTGGGACATGTGGAGACCCCGACCCTCGTGAGGGGAAAGACGAAACAGGGAGTGCTAGACGAGTTGGGGGAGATCCCCCTCCTCGAGTTGAAGCACCTCCTCGACGAGGCGCTCGGCGACTGATCGGGATGCTTCGCAGAGGGCTCCTTCTCGTCGGTGAATCCCCGGGCCTTCGCAAGGTCCTCACCGACACCCCGGTCACTCGGGCGGTGGCCCGCCGGTTCGTCCCCGGGGAGTCGCTCGATGAGCTGGTCGGTGCCCTGCGCGAAACCTCGGCCACGGGGCTCGCGGCGACAGCCAATTATCTGGGAGAGGCGGCTCGGAGTCCGGCCCAGACCCGGGCGGCCGTGAGAGCCTACCTGGGTCTCCTGGAACGGATCGAGGGCGACGCGCTCGACGCCAACCTGTCCGTGAAGCTCACCCAGCTCGGAATGAAGCTGGACCGGGACCTCCTCCTCGAGAACCTGGATCGGATCCTGAAACGCGCCGAGGCATCCGGGACGTTCGTGCGATTCGATATGGAGGCATCCGAGCACGTCCAGGACACCCTCGCGATCTTCGAGCGACTCTGGAAGGGTGGCCATCGGGGAATCGGGGTGGTGCTCCAAACCTATCTGAAGCGCACCCCCGACGATGTGAACGATATGATCCGGCTCGGTGCGAGAGTCCGCCTCTGCAAGGGAGCGTACGCGGAGTCGGCGCGGGTCGCCCATCAGGACACTCGCCGGATCCGGAGGAGCTTCCGGGAGCTCATGCGCCTGCTCCTCCAGGAAGGCAGGTACCCCGCGATCGCCACCCACGACGAGACGCTCATCCGCGACACCCTTGGCTTCGCGGGCCGGGAGGGAATCCGGCCGGGCACCTTCGAATTCCAGATGCTCTACGGAGTGCGACGTGACCTTCAACAGGGCCTCCTGGACCAAGGACACCGGGTTCGGGTGTACATTCCATTCGGGGAAAACTGGTATCCCTACCTGATGCGCCGCCTCGCCGAGCGGCCCGGAAACGTGTTCTTCATGGTGGAAAGCATGATCAAGGAGTCGCCGTTGGGCTTTCTGTGGCCTGGGCGCCGCGGCCTCGGGAATAGAACCCCGTGAGCGGAGCCTCGAGAACGAGCGCGCCCAAAGCCTCCCCCTCGACAGGGGAAAGGGAGGCCGGGGCGCCCCCTTTCCTTCGCGTCACGGAGATCTTCCACTCCATTCAGGGAGAATCCACCTGGACCGGGGTGCCCTGCACCTTCGTGCGCCTTACGGGCTGCCCCCTCCGCTGCGTCTGGTGCGACACCGAGTATTCCTTTCGCGGCGGGGAGAAGATGGAGCTCGAGGCGATCGTAGCGCGGGTCGAGGAGATCGGCTGTCCGGTAGTCGAGATCACGGGCGGCGAGCCCCTCGTCCACCGGAATGCGACGGTGCTCGCGGATCGGCTCCTGAGCGAAGGGTTCACGGTGCTGGTGGAGACTTCGGGATCGGAGGACATCTCCGGCCTCGACCCGCGAGTCCACGTGATCATGGACCTGAAGTGTCCGGGTTCGGGGGAATCGGCGCGTAACCGCTGGGAGAACCTCGACCACCTGGATCACCGGGACGAGGTCAAGTTCGTCGTCAAGGACCGCACGGACTACGAGTGGAGTCGAAAGGTGATCCAGGAACGGGGGCTCGACGAGCGCGTCGAGGCGGGGTCGCTCCGGGCCCTCCTGATCTCACCGGTTTGGGGCCAGGAGGGTCCCGAGCTGGAAGCCCTCGCCGGCTGGATCCTCGACGACGGCCTCCCCGTCCGCTTCCAGACCCAGCTTCACAAGCACATCTGGGGAGCGAGCCGGAAGGGCGTCTGAGCGATCGAACGATGACCGTGCCACCCGAACTTCAACGGCTCGAAGCCCGACTGAAGGATTACCGGGGGGCGGGAGACGATCCGGCGCCGCGCGAGGGGGGCTTTCTAGCCTCGGTCGCCCTCATCCTCCGCATTGGAAACGGCCTCCCGGAAATCCTCTTGATCAAGCGGGCCGAAGCCGAAGGAGATCCGTGGTCCGGCCACATGGCCCTCCCGGGTGGCCGGTACGAACGAGGGGACGGCTCACTTCTGGAGACGGCAACGAGAGAGACGCTCGAGGAGACTGGGCTCCGCCTGGAGGAGGCGGGCGAGATCCTGGGCCGCCTCGATCTCGTGTCCCCGAGAACCCCGCACCTCCCCCCTCTCTCGGTTCTCCCCTTCGTCTTCGCAGTTCCTGGTGAGGCGCGCACCCGGCCCGGGTCTCCCGAAGTCGCCGAGATCCACTGGATCTCCCTCGAGCGGCTTCGGGATCCAGGGTCCCGTACCACCCATCGGATCTCCACCGACCAGGCGGATTTGAGCTTCCCCGCCTTCCGGGTGGCGAACCGGACGGTCTGGGGCCTCACCCACCGGATCCTCCTGGACCTCCTGGGACGGTTTCCCTGATCTGGATGCCCCGCGCCTCGAGGCCGCGTATGAAGGCGTCGGGCGGCACCGCCTCGTCGGGAGTTCTCACCCCGTCTTCCAACACTTCACCCCGGGCCTGCATGAGCGCTGTCAGGGAGAGGGAGAATCCGGTGCACCGCATCATGGCGGTGATCCCCGTCCGCTCGTCGTAGAGCTCCACGAGCTCGTATCCCACAGCTGTGGAGCACCGGTCCTTCACTCCCTCGACCTCGATCCGGAGCACCACCACGTCCCGGCCATCCCCCTCGCGCAGCTTCGGGCCCACCTTCTCGATGAAGAGGCTGCGCGGCCTCACACTCGCTCCATCCACCTCCACCGGCGCCTCGTCCAGAAGTCCTAGCTCCCGAATGTCCCTCATCAGGCGGGCGTGGCCGGGATACCTGAGCGTCTTGTACTCCATCGTCCGGATCCGCCCCCGGTACCGCCCCGGCAGAGTCGAGGCGCCTCCAGCGGTGTGGAAAGCCTCCAGAACACCGATCGGCTCGGGAAAGATCACCTCTTCGATCCCGGAGAGCGATTCCACCTTCAGTGGTTCCCCCTCCCTCAGAACGAGCCCGGACGTGGTGTAGTAGTCGAGGACGCCCTCCAGAGAGTAGACCGTCTGGTAGTTCAAGGGAGGCCGCGGGTGCTGGGGGAGCCCGCCGACCCACATGCGGACCGACTCCACGGAGTCCAGGCGGTCGATTCCCCGTTGTGTCAGGATGTTGACCAGTCCGGGGGCGAGGCCGCAATCCGGAATGACGCTGACCCCTGCGGCCCGGGCCGCACCATCCAGAGAGCGCTGGCGCGTCACGATCTCCGTATTCCCTCCCAGATCGGTGAAATGGACTCCGCACTCCACAGCGAGTCGCGACATCTCGTAGTTGAACGCGAAGGGCAGGGCACAGAGCACGGCGTCGACACCCGCCATCCTCTCACGAACCTCGTCCACGCGGGTCACATCCAGCTGCTCGACAGAGAGACCTCGCTCGAGAAATTCCTGCAGGAAAGGGAGCGGGGAGACGGTCGCCCGGTCCGCGACGATGACCCCCTCCACGTCCGGAGCCCGGAGCAGATCATACGCGGCCGCCGACCCCTGCGTCCCACCCCCCAGCACGAGAAACTTCATCTGAGCCCTCCCCTTCCGGTCACCCTGGGAAGAGATCGGATTGCGGGGGCCCCGAATCCGATTCCCCATCCGAGGTCACAGCCTCGCTCGCAGGCGCTGCCTCGACCATCTCCGGCTCGAGCTCCCTCTCCGATCCGATGCTTCTCGTCAGCTCCACCACCCGGTCCCCGTGCTGCAGATCGACGAGCCGGACTCCTCTCGTTCTCCGGCCCTGCTCGGGGACGTCCTCGGCCCGGATCTGGATGACCTTCCCCCCCGCCGTCACCACGGTCACCTCGTCCAGACCGACCACTTCGAGGGCACCGACCAGACTCCCGTCCGGAGAACCCGAGGGGAGAGCCAGGGTGCCGAGCCCACCCCGGTTTTGAAGGGGAAACTCCTCGAGGGGCGTGCGCTTCCCCCAGCCCTCCTCGGTCACAGTCAGCACGAAGGCGACGCGCCGGAGGAGGATCACTCCGATCACCCGATCGTCGTCCCTCAGATCGATTCCCTTCACGCCTCTCGCCGTCCGGCCCATGATCGAGACGTCCTTCTCCTCGAAGCGAATCGCCCTCCCGTGCTTGGTGAGGAGAACGATCTCGGCTCGCTCGTCCGAGAGAACCACGTCGAGGATCCCGTCGCCCTCCCTCACCCCGGCGGCGATGATCCCCCCGGCCCGCGGGTTCGAGAACTCCGACAGCTCCGTCCGCTTGACCAGGCCACCCCGCGACACGAAGAGAAGAACCTTCCCCTCCTGTCCCAACTCCTCCACGGGCACCAACGAGACGATCCGGTCGTCCCGACTCCCATCGACCAGGGAATAGAGCGACTGTCCCCTCGAGGCGCGCGCCGATTCCGGAACGTCGAGCACCGACACGAAGTAGCCCTTCCCTCCCTCGGTGAAGGCGAGGAGCCATCCTCCAGTGCGGGCGGTGAAGATGCGCTCCAGCCAGTCATCCTCGTGCTTCTCCATCCCCGCGAGAGCCTTCCCGCTCCTCACCCGCCGCCGGTAGAGGTGCATGGGAATCCGTTTCACGTATCCCTGATGGCTGACTGCGATGACGACGTCCTCGTCGGCGACAGCATCTTCGAGTGGCTGGTCGTATTCCTCGGCGTCCTCCAGGATGACCGTTCTCCGCGGATCTCCGAAAGCCTTCGTCACCTCGTCCAGCTCCGCACAGACCACACGGAGTTGTTCCTCCTCACTCTCCAGGATCGCCCTCAGTCCCTCGATCTCCCTCTCCAACTCGGCCATCCGGAGCCGGAGCTCCTCCCCTTCGAGGGAAGTGAGCCGACCCAGCCGCATATTCAGGATCGCTTCGGACTGCACATCGGAGAGTCCGAAGGTGCGCTGGAGCCGATCCGAGGCCTGCGCCCGGTCCCGCGACTCCCGGATGATTCGAATCACCTCGTCGATGTGATCCAAAGCGAGGAGGAGTCCCTCGACCACGTGGCGTTCCGACTCCGCCTTTTCCAGGTCGTGGCGCGAGCGTCGAACGACCACCTCCATCCGGTGATCCCGGTAGCGCTCGAGGATCTCCTTGAGATTCAGCTCCTTCGGCTCCCCTCCGTCCAACGCCAGGAGGATCGCGCCGAAGGTGGCCTGGAGGTACGTGCTTCGATACAGAACCTCCAGAACTGGGGCGGGCGCACTGCCTCTCTTGAGCAGGATGACCAGGCGGAGCCCGTCCCGATCCGACTCGTCGCGGACATCGGTCACGTCGTCCAACTTGCCCTTCCGGGAAAGGTCCACGATCTGTTCGATGATCCTCGACTTGGAGATCCCGTAAGGGAGCTCGGTGACGACAAGCTGCTCCCGCCCACCCCTCAACGCCTCCTTGACGATTCGCGCGCGCATGACCAGGCGACCCCGCCCGGTCTCGTACATGTCACGAATGCCATCGGTCCCGACGATGAACCCCCCGGTGGGGAGGTCCGGGCCCGGCAGCTCCTCCATGAGGTCCGACACCGCGCACTCGGGATCTTCGACCAGTCGGTGAAAG
Organism: Gemmatimonadota bacterium; assembly: GCA_007124095.1. GTDB lineage: Bacteria > Gemmatimonadota > Gemmatimonadetes > Longimicrobiales > Gaopeijiaceae > SLCK01. Next base: position 6,557 of record SLFU01000093.1, on the reverse strand, counting down.
GCCGCTCGGACCTCTCGCAGGTTGTGAGGCGGGATGTTCGTCGACATGCCGACCGCGATTCCCGACGACCCGTTCACCAGGAGGTTTGGAACCCTGGACGGGAGCACGGTGGGCTCCAGGAGGCGCCCGTCGAAGTTCGGAGTCCAGTCGGTGGTGTCCTTCTCCAGATCCGCCAGGAGATCCAGGGACACCGGGGCGAGACGGGCCTCCGTGTAGCGATAGGCGGCCGCCGAGTCCCCATCGATGGAGCCGAAGTTGCCCTGCCCGTCGATGAGCGGGTAGCGAAGCGAGAAGTCCTGAACCATCCTCACCAGGGTATCGTAGACCGCGCTGTCCCCATGTGGGTGATACTTTCCCAACACCTCTCCCACCACGGTGGCGCTCTTCTTGTGGGGGCGGTCCGGAAGGAGGCCCAACTCACTCATCGCGAAGAGGATACGCCGGTGCACCGGCTTCAGGCCGTCCCTTACGTCAGGTAGGGCGCGCTGGACGATGACGCTCATCGAGTAATCCAGAAACGCTTCCCGCATCTCCACTTCGATGAGGCGGGGAAGGATCCGCTCCCTCTTCTGGGCCATGCTCATCTGCACTCCTGCAGCTTCGAGAAATCGTTGGGGGGAAAGTGGGGCGCCACCCCGCTCGAGTGTCCTGGGCTACCCGATCCTTGGCGCTCCGCACGAAGATGGGCCACCCTCGCCACAGATGGAAGGCACGACGATTCGGGTCCGCGTGCGACCCGAGTCGCTCGTGCGAGCGGCCCCGGCCCCATCCAGGACCCCATCGCAGGATGGGTCGAGAAGGGGAAGGCAGCGGGTCTGCCCAACTGGTGTGGTAACGTGCAGTGCGCTCGGGCCGAGCGGCGGAGGTGCCCGGGGCAAGGGGGGGTGGACGGAGGGGGATCAGCGTTCGGTGAACCCTTCCTCCCCAAGTGAGCTCAGGATCCGATCCTCCAGCTCCCGAGGTAGTCCCTCCCCGGGAGAGAGGCGGGCCAGGGCCTCGCTGAATGACTTTTCAAACATGACCAGGGGGTAACAGCGAGCGCAGACCTCGAAGTGAACCCCAACCTCCTTGCGGGCCTTCGGGTCGAGCTCCCCGTCGAGCCATTCGAAGAGCCGCTCCACGGCCTCTCCACAGCTGATCCCCGACTCGGCGTCGGGCGCCCCGCAGGGTTCCTCCTTGCGGAGCCGGTCGAGGAGCCGTCGGAAGTCATCGATCCATTTCATTTCACTCTCCCCGGACTGCCCCGGTCCGATACCGGGCGGGAGGGGTTCCCCTCCACAATCCCCGCAGACAGGGCATAGTCGTAGAGCTCTTCCTGGAGGATGCGCCGGCCTCGGAAGAGCCGGCTCTTGACCGTCCCGACCGGGACGTCCAGAACCTTCGACATTTCCTCGTAGCTGAGGTCCTCCATATCGGAGAGCACGACCGCCTCCCTGAAGACGCTGGGAAGCTCGCCGATCGCGCGAAGGACCACGTCGTCCACGACCCGAGCCCAGAACTCGCCCTCCGGATCGCGATCCCGGACGGCCTGGAAGACGGTGGATTCCCGCGAGATCTGACGAGGGTCTTCCTCTGCGATCTCCGACACGATCTCGGCGTGCCGCCGACTCCGCTCCTCCTTTCGGAGGAAGAGGTTTCGACAGATCGTTAACAGCCAACTCTTCGGGCGGGTCCCTGGCGTGTATTTGTCCCAGTTCCGGTAGGCGCGGAGGAAGGTCTCCTGCGTGAGGTCCTGGGCCCGGTCGGGATCGGCGGTGAGCCTCAGGCTGAAGCGGTACACCGCCTCCATGAGGGGAAGCGCCTCCTCCCGGAAGGATCGATCCCTCTTCTCACCCTCCGTCATCCCTCCACCTCCAGCTCCTCCCGGAATTCCTGGGCCATCGTCGGATGACCGTGCCGCTCCGCCACCTCCACTCCTCGCGTGAAGGCCGCCCGCGCCTCCTCCTCCCGACCCAGCTCCCGCAGCGCGGCACCCAGACGACCCCATCCGTTCCCCTCGTCGTCCGCGACCTCCAAGTAGGTCTGGAGCTCGGCCACCCCCTCCTCCAGCTGTCCGGAGGACAGGTATTCCACGGCCAGGCCGAACCTGAGCCGGAGGTCGTCAGGACGCTTTTCCAGGAGGGCACGGAGCGTGTCGGCCCGGGATCCAGGCATCAAGTCGCTGGGAGGAAGGCGGTCAGTCCGGGAACACGAATTCGCGCACGAGGGTGTCGGTGGGAGGTGCCCCGGAGATCACCTCGACGACGGCGTGCATCTCCTCGCCCATGTCCCTCAGCCGGCTGAGCACCGAGAGGGCGTGGGCGAAGTCGAAGTAGGCCGCGACAGCTTCCTCCGCTGCAGGGTGAGCGATCGTCACCTGAAGGTCGACCTCGCTCCGGAGGTGCTCTACGATCGCGCCGACGGCCCGCTCCATCTCCCTCTGATCCTCCAGAGTAAGCACGGAGAGATCCCCGTCCAGTTGGTCCAGGAAGAGCTCGATGGTCCGACGCTCGACCGGCGGAGCGACCACTCCACCCTCGACCCCGGACGTCTCCTCCAAGTACCCCCGAGCACCGTGGCTCAGGGCGCTGATTTCCTCGTAGTTGAACCGGAGGATCATGGGAAGCTCCAGAGAAAGCTGCGACACCTGAACCGGATGTGGCGGACCCGCTTGTGGCGGCCCCCCGCACGTGGCGGCCCCATGTGGCGGCCAAAGGGCCCGCCGGGACTCCCACCGATGTGGGCACTCGCGTCTTGACCTCCATTGATACCTATTCAGTCCGTGAAAGGTTTCTGCAACCCCCCCTGCTGAATCCGAATGCCCGGCAACCGTCCGGAGTTCCCGGCTGGCCCCTGGCCCGCCACCGAGCCGACGGGCTCACGCTTCAGCCGGATCCCCCGAGACCAGCACGAACCCGGGGGCCCCTCGCTGCCCGGACCCCGGAGACATTGGCGGCCCCGTCCCGGCGAACGTCTCCAGCCGGAGGGGGGCGGAGGCAAGCACCTCGCCATCCACCGACACCTCGAAGCGGTACCGACCGGGTCCGGCGAACTGGATGCCGTCCAGATTGAGTACCTGGGGAACCTTGATTCCCTCCGCTCCCGATTCAACCGCTCCCGCGCCGCGGCGCGGCGTGAATTGGATCTGGCCACCGACCTTGAGCACCTCCTGGTCCTCGGGGTCCCGGAGGCGGATCTCCACCTCGTGCTTTCCGGCATCATCCGGGTCGGCGGAGAATCGAAGGACCATCGCGATGCGGCCGTGGCGAGCGGGAAATTCCTGCGCCTGGATCCGATCCAAGACACCCAGGATGTTCAGCTTCCCTGAGCCATCCACCGTTGCCGCGTCCGCAAGAAGTACGAAGTCGATGTTCATGGGTTCGACGCTATTCCATTGAGGGGGGTGGAACAAGGGCCTCCGCCTCCGATGCACCTTCCAGACTCGGGACGAGTCGGGGCCCGAGAACCAATCCAGCGATCAGGTCGATCAGTGTGTGAGCCGCTATGGAGGGCAGGAGGCTCCCGGTCAGCAGAACGGGGACCGCGAGGATGAACCCCATGACTCCGGTCCGGATCACGCCCACGGGGCCCTGGTAGGAGTGGAGGAACCCGAAGGCCGCCGAGGAGGCCCCGGCGGCAGCCCAGGGCCCGGCTCCGAGAAGCTGGATTGCCACCAGGGCGTACCCGCGGTAGGCCAACTCCTCTCCCACTCCGGCCGCGGCCGAAAGGCCAACGAAGGCCCCCTTTTCTCTTCCCGTTCTCGGGAGGAGCTCGGCGAGAACGCGGGCGCCATCCCCGCTCAGGACCCGGTCCGCCGGCAGGAAGAATCCGATGACTCCCAGCCCGGCTGCGGTCAGCCCAAGCGTCCAGAGCACGAACTCGCCGGCCGGAAGCCAGACGAGGCCCAGTCCCTCCCCACCGACGAGCCGAAAGCCGAGGAGGAGCCCGATTGCCCCGATGAGGAGGATGGTGGCGGCGGAGCCCAGGTACACCGGCAGACGCTCCAACTTCTCCGATCGCACGAGCGGGAGCTGGGCCACCGCCAACGTCGGCAGGAGAAGATAGAAGAGCGGAATCCCGATGACCTCCCAGAGAGACAGGGGAGTCGCGAAAAAGAGCAGAGCGACAGCCGCCGCCACTCCTCCTCCGCCCCAGCGAATCCGGCGAGAGACCTCGTCCCCGATCGCCTCGGCTCCCCCCTCCACCTCATCCCCCTCGAATTCCATGCGTTGACGCCCCTCCTGAATTCGCCTTAGCTTCGCCACGTCGCCCGGCCACTCGGGCCACCCGTGGGCCAATCCTTCGCCTCGCCCCGAACCCCGTCACCGCCACTCCGGGTCACCAATGGTAGCCAACAAAACCCCCAGCGAGCAGGCTCGTGCAACCGTGCTCAAAGTCGTCGATGCCTTGGACCACCCACATGGGGGCCGTATCCTGCGAACCCGGGTGCTCGAGGGCGCGCCCCCCACCAAGGGAGCTCTCCAGGGCGCGAAGTTGAGAGCGGTCTCACCGGAAGGTGGGGAGCGCACCGCGAGAGTCCTGGGCTTCCCCGTCTTTGGAGGGAAGGTTTCGGACGCCAGGATCCGGAAGACGGCCCGCGTGGACCTCCACGTCGAAGAGGAGGGAGAAGGCCCTGCGATCTCGCTGACCTGGGAACTGCATCCGGCCGACAACTGAGCGGCGGGGGTCGAGTCGTTACCGGCCCGGATCGTCCCCCGTGGTGGGCTCGTCCTGTTCCTCGGGCTCGTCGGTCTCCTCCCGGTGCTCCTCCTCGGCCAACTCTGACGCCGGGTCCGTAATGTAGCCCGGCTCAGGCCTCTCAAAGGTCCGGGAGAACCACTCTCCGAACGCTTCCATCCGCTCCGGCGCGTCCGCGAGGCGTTGATCGCGAAGCTCTCCGAAGCGGTCCCCCTGGGTGGCGAGAATGAAGTCCTCGAGGTACCCGAACTCGGCGGAATAGAGGAGCTCGTCGAGCGGCCCGAAGGCCTGTGTGTCGTAGACCGAGCGTCCCAGAAGCCAGACTTCGGCGACGCGCTCGAGGATGGCCTTCTCCAACTCGAATCCCTCGAGGCCCTCGGCCTCTTCGGGAAGCCATCGGTCGACATCCCCCATCTCCTGCGCGATCCGGAGGTGAGCGTAGATCAGGTAGGGGGTGTCGATGTCCCCGGTCAGCGAGTAGACCCTGATATTCGCGGTGTCACCCTCGATCCGCAGCCCGTCCCAGGGATAGCGCTGAACGTTCTCCCGATTCACCCGGATCAGGAAATCCGGACTCGTTTCGATGTGCTCGAGCTGGGGACGCATCCACGTCTCGACCTCCATCATCCGCTCGCCGTCGGTCTGGATTCGCTCCCCGGAATAAATGATGATCGAGCGCGGTTGGGGAACGGGCATCTGGCCCGCACAGGCCCCGAGGAGCGGCAAGAGGATGAGCCCGACAAGGGCGCCTCGTCCAAAGATGTTCATAGGGCGTGCCTCCGCCTCGTTCTCATCTCGATCCCACCGGGTGCTCCGTGAGGCCGGCCCTCAAATCCCGAGCGAGGAACGGATCAGGGGACTGATCCGCTCAGGGGTCCACGGAGGATCGAAGGTGAGCTGAACCTTCGCCGTCTCGACCCCCTCCACACCGAGAATCGCGTCCTCGGCCATGCGAACGATCTCCTCTGCGACCGGGCACATCGGACTGGTCAGGGAGATGCGTGTGTCTACATGATCGCCGTCGACCTCGACATCGTAGACCAGGCCGAGGACCACGAGGTTCAGGTTCAACTCGGGATCCTTCACCGTCTTCAGGGCGTCCATGACATCCTTCTCGGTCGCCGCCATCGTACATCCTCCGTTGGCCACCCGGAACTCGGGTGAAAAGTGGAAACACCGTGCTATTGGCCTCCGGCGGCGTCACGCCGTCGGCAGCGCGTTTGGTAACCGCTGACGCCGGGAACGTTCCGAAAAGCCAAAGCTCCTCTGTCCCCTCGCCCGCAAGAACGGGAGCCCGTACATTCGGCTCATCGCCCCGGGCATTGCTCCCGGCATCGATCGACCCGTCACCCAGGCTTTAGGAAGGCTGCGGAGCCTCCAAGGGAACGATCCGAGCGCATCGGTGGTCCCACGCTCAGTGTCTCCCCGGAAGGCGCAGGTCCAATGATCGAGGAGAGGTGAGATTTGGTTCAGGCTGTATTGGTGCTTCTGTCGCTCTCGCTCTTCGCGTCTGCCCTCTCCCAGGAAGCGGTCGAAGCCATCGTCATCGGGGTCGAGGGCTCTGTTTTGCTCGAACGCTTCGAGGGAGACGAGGCCCGGGTCCTGAGGACAGGAGACCTGCTCGAACCGGGTGACCGCATCTCCCCCATCGACAACGGTCGCACTCTACTCCTCCACAGAGAAGGCCGCCCGGAGTCGATCGAAACGGAGTGGGAAGTCCTCGCCACCAAAGAGACCGGCAGCCCCATCTTCCTGCGTACTCGCAATCTCCTCACCCGGTTCGCCGACCGGGGGGGCGCGGAGGCGGAGGATGAGGTGGAAACCACCGGAGGCGTGCCCCATCCCACCCTCCCCGCGAATGGAATCCCCGTCCGCGTCCT
>SLFU01000014.1 GCA_007124095.1 Gemmatimonadota bacterium | reverse complement strand
TGAATTCCTCTCCCGCCTCCTTGTAAATCTCCTCCCGGATGAGGCGGAGCTCCATTCCGAGCTTGTGACTCATGTCCCGAAAGAAGGGGGCGTCGATACGTATGCCGTGCCATTCCATCTCGGCCAGGATGGGTACCAGCGGCATCTCCAGCCGGTGAAAGAGGGCCTCGAGCTCCTGCTCCTCCAGCTCGGGTTGGAAGCGCTCCCACAGCCGAAGGGCGAGGTCCGCGTCCTCGCAGGCGTAGTCGACCGCTCGGGCAAGGGGAACTGCCGCGAAAGGGATCTGGCTCCGGCCCTTTCCCGCCACGTCCGCATAAGAAATCGTCGTATACCCGAGAAAGTCTGTCGCCAAAACATCGAGCGAATGCTGTCGGCGACCGGGATCCAGAACGTAGGAAGCGACCATCGTGTCGAAGTCCACCCCTCGGAGCTCGATTCCGGCCCGGCGGAGGACCAGGAGGTCGTATTTGAGGTTCTGCCCTCCCTTGGGAAGGTTCGGGTCTTCGAGAAGCTCCACGAGGGGAGCCATGTCGGGGTCGCTCAGGGGAGGAAGGTTGGTCGGGGCACCGTCCTCGGCGGGCGACTCGAGGAGGGACGCCTCCGGTGCCGTGTGTCCCAAGGGGAGGTACACACCGGATCCGGTCTCCCACGAGAAGGAGAGGCCCACGAGCTCGGCCTTCATCGGCTCGAGCGAGGTCGTTTCCGCGTCTACCGCGATCCGACCTGCCTTCCGCATCGTGTCGACCAGCTCCGCTATCTCCGAGACGTCGGTGATCGCGCGGTAATCCGCCTTCGTCCCCCCGTCCGTTTCGGATTGTGCCAATCCGTCGGAGAAGCGCTCGATCAGGGACCGGAACTCGAGCTCCACGCAGATCTGTCGGAGGCGCTCGGGGTCGGGATCCTGCACCCGGAGGCGATCCAGCTCCAGCTCGACGGGGAGGTCGGTCTGGATCGTTACGAGACGTCTTGAAAGGCGGATCTGCTCCACATGCTCCGCTACGGCCGTGCGCTTCCCCTTCCAGGGGATCGTGTCCGGCTCCTCCAGCATCTGGTCGAGAGAGCCTACCTCCACCAGGAGCCGCCGAGCCCACCCGTCCCCGATGCCGGGGGCACCAGGAACGTTGTCCGACGCGTCCCCTACGAGCGCGAGGTAGTCCACAACTTGCGAGGGCGGGATCCCGAAGCGCTCGGTTGCGTTGGACTCGTCCACCCACTCGGCTTCTACACCGGTCACCCCTCCCCGGCCGGGGTTCAAGAGATGCACTCCTGGGCCGACGAGCTGGTGAAAGTCCTTGTCTCCGGAAACGATCACCGCCTCGACTCCGGCAACTTCGGCCTTCCGTGCGAGGGTACCGATCACATCGTCCGCCTCGTACCCGTCGAGCTCGACGATCACATCGTTGAAAGCCTCGACGAGGGCCCGGATCCTGGGAAGCGAATCCCTCAGGTCATCGGGCATCTTTTCCCGAGTCGCCTTATACTCCGGGAATAGCTGTTCCCGATGACTCATTCCCGAGTCGAAGACCACCGCGAGGTAGTCCGGATCGAATTCGTCCCGGATCTTGAGTAGGAAGTTCACGAAGCCCCAAGGGGCCGAGGTATTCTCTCCCCTCGAGTTTGTGAGAGGCCGGTTGATCAGAGCGAAGTAGGCCCGGTAGATGAGCGCGTAGGCGTCGATCAGGAAGAGGCGAGGAGCCTTCTTCGGGGGGACATCGACCATGGTCGGCGGGCCCGGGGGGTTCAGACGAACGGGGCGCAGGAGGAGCGGGGGCTCCGGGAAACGGGGTGCGAACAAGGGGGGTCACCCGAATCGAGTGACCCCCCTTGTCCTGCCCTTCACCTCTCACCGGGCGAACCCGGGGATCGGAATCAGACGCGCGGGCGCGGGCTCTCCATCGCGTGCAGCGTGTCGATCATCTTCTGTGCGGACTCCTCCATGTCGATCACGAGAGAGTCGATCCGCGACACGAAGTAATTGTGAGCGATGCTCACCGGAATCGCGATCGCGAGGCCCGTTGCGGTCGTGAGCAATGCCACCTTGATTCCGCCCGCCACCAGCGTCGCCTCCACCTCACCCGCGACCTCGATGGCCTGGAAAGCGAGAATCATCCCGATCACGGTGCCGAGGAAGCCGAGGAGAGGTGCGATGTTGATCAACGTGGCGAGAACCACCAGTCCCTTTTCGAGCCTGGACAACTCCAGGAGCCCCTGGTTCTCGATCGCCTTCATGATCCGGTCGGTGCCCTCCTTCCGACGCTCCAGCCCGGCGAAGAGGATGTTGGCTGCGGGAGAGTCCGATTCCCGGCAGACTTCCATCGCCTCTTCGACCTTGTGGTCGGAAAGAAGCTGGTTCACCTCGGTAAGGATCTTTCTGGTCTTTCCGCTCTTCGCCAGCAAGTCGAAGAACTTCCAGATGATCACGAGGATTGCTACCACGACACAGGCGCCGAGAGGCCAGCGCATGAAGCCCATCTCGTCCCAGACGAAAGCCATCTGCTCGGTCATCGTCATTTCGGGGGCATCGACCCCCGGGATCTGAAGAAGGGCGCCGTAGAGTTGCATTTGACCGACCAAAAGGACCTCCCGCCAAAGTGGATGCTATTGCAATCAATCGAACTCTCGTCCCGGACTACCGCAGCGGAACGTCGGGCTCTTTGAAGTGGAAGGTGGGATAATGAGGCCACCTTTGCCGCATGTCAAGTCCAGTTTCCAACCTTCGTTTCGAGCTGGATGCACGGGATCCGTTCGCCTCTTCCACCTCTGAAGAGGTATGAGGTTACCGCCTCCGCGCCGGGGTCCCCGACGTTCGAGGCGCCCTCACCTCCGCCAGGTCCATGAGGAGGACCGGTACTTCCGGAGAAGGGCTTCGGCCGACGACGATTCCCCTTCTCGGAGCCTGCCCTCCTTCCACTTCCCACCGAGCGTGCCCGCCATCGCTGCCTCTACGGCGGCGCCCACCCCCCGAAAGCCTACGCCGCCCGGAAGTACTTCCGCAAGGGTTATCCCGGGCGCCCTCCGGAGCTCGCGCCCGGCGGACGCTCCGGAGGGGCTCCTATCGGTTCGCGATTCCTCGTATCCCTCCGGGGAGACGCGGAAGGAGTCGAGGGAGAGGGAGGGAGGCGCCAGGAGGATGGATCCGTGCTGCAGAAGGGTCCTTCCCACTCGGACCTGTGCGCTTCCCACGAGCTTGCGTCCGCGAGCCTCGATCTCTCCCTCCGCCGCCTCCCGGAAGCAATCCCCGGCAGCGGGAGAGGGGGTCGGGCCGCTCCACGGGGCGAGTCGAACGTCCGCCCCCAGCGACCGAAGGGCCTGGACCAGAGCCTCGTTCAGGATGCGATAGCTTTCCCGCAGCCCACCAAGTGCCTCGAGTGGGAGGATGACGGCGTAGGTCAGTTCCCGATCGTGCAGCACCTCCCTACCCCCTGTGGGTCGGCGAACGATCTCACCCCCGAGGAAGCGTGGTGCGCTCTCGTCGTAGACGTTGCGGGCCGGCTGGTTCCTTCCAAGGGAGAGGGTGGGGCGGGCCCAGCGGTAGATCCGAAGGATCCCTTCGCCCTCCGGCAGTTCGCGGGCGAGCGCCATGTCGATCGCCATGTTCCAGGCACCCGACTGTGGCGGGTCGCGCAGGATCCGCCATCGCGGCGGTGGGCCGGGGAGGCTCAACGCTCAGGAGAGCGGAATCGTGTCTCCCGGCGCCATGATCTCGACCCGCGCCCGGTCCCCCATCTTCTTCCGGAAAGCTTCCGGGTCCTGTGCGATCAGGTCCCAGGTGTTGTAGTGGATGGGAATCACGACCCGCGGGTGGATGAGCTCGGTGGCCCGCACGGCGTCGTCGGGACCCATCGTGAAGTTGTCACCGATCGGAAGAAGGGCTACGTCCACCTGACCCTCCAGGAAGCGCATGTCGCCGAGAAGGGCGGTATCGCCCGCGTGATACAGCCCCAGGCCGTCGACCTTGAAAAGAAACCCGCCCGGCACGGTGGTGAACGCCCCCGTCTCGTCGCCGTGCACCTTCCCGCCATGGAGCGCGGGGGTCATCTTCACCCGCCCGAACGGGAAGTCGAATCCGCCTCCGATGTGCATCGGGTGGACGTTCTCCACACCCTGAGTCTCCGCGAACGAAGCGATCTCAAAGGTCGAGACCAGGGTGGCCCCGGTCCGTTTCGCGAGGGGGATCGCATCCGCGAAATGATCGGTGTGCCCGTGGGTGCAGAAGATGTAGTCAACCTTTCCGATCTCATCCGCTTTCACATCGGAAAGCGGGTTCTCATCGAACCAGGGATCGACGATGATCCGTGTGCCGTCGTCCGTCTCGATCGAGACAGTGGCGTGTCCGTGGAAGGTCAGCTTGGCCATCAGTGGTTCCTCCGTGCGTGCGTTCGAGTCTCGGATTGGTGTGCTGGCGTCGTGAGGAAAAGGCGGCTCATCCCTCCGCCTCCGCCTCCGCGTACGATTCGATCGGAGGGCATGCGCACACCAGGTTCCGATCTCCGTAGGCGTTGTCGACCCGGCGCACGACGGGCCAGAACTTCCGCTCCTTCGTCCAGGGAGCGGGGAATGCCGCCTGTTCGCGGGAGTAGGAATGCGGCCAGTCCTCCGCCACGACCGAGGCCGCCGTGTGGGGCGCATGCTTCAGCGGGCTCTCCTCCACGTCGATCAGGCCCATTTCGATCTGCTGGATTTCGGCCCGGATCGAGATGAGCGCGTCGCAGAACCGATCGAGCTCTGCCCGGGCCTCCGATTCCGTGGGTTCGACCATGATCGTCCCGGCGACGGGCCACGACATGGTGGGAGCGTGGAACCCATAGTCCATCAATCGCTTGGCCAGATCCTCCTCGGTGATCCCGAGAGCCTTCCGGAAGGGTCGGATGTCCAGAATGAACTCGTGCGCTACTCGGCCCTTGTCTCCCCGAAAGAGGACCTCGAAGTGTCCGTCCAGACGCTTGGCCATGTAGTTGGCGTTCAGGATCGCGACCTCACTGGCGCGACGAACTCCCTCCCTACCCAGGAGGGCCAGATAGGCCCAGGAGACCAGGAGGATGGAGCTGCTTCCCCAGGGCGCGGCGGCGATCGGACCGATTCCCTTTTGACCTCCTACCTCGACGAGAGGGTGCCCGGGCAAGAACGGGGCGAGGTGTTCGGCGGCGCAGATGGGCCCCATCCCCGGCCCACCCCCGCCGTGCGGGATTGCGAAGGTCTTGTGGAGATTGATGTGACAGACATCGGCGCCGTAATCCCCGGGGCGGCAAAGGCCGACGTTGGCATTGAGGTTGGCCCCGTCCAGGTAGACCTGCCCGCCGTTCTCGTGGATGACCCGGCACACATCCTGGATGTGTGGCTCGAACACCCCGTGCGTGGAGGGATAGGTGATCATGAGCGCGGCCAGATCGTCGCTGTGCGCCTCAGCCTTCGACCGCAGGTCCTCCAGGTCGATATCGCCATTCTCCTCGCACCGGACCACGACCACTTTCATCCCCGCCATTACGGCGGAGGCCGGGTTCGTCCCATGGGCCGACGAGGGGATCAGGCAGATGTTCCGGTGGCCTTCCCCGCGGTCGTCCTGGTACGCTCGAATCACCAGCAGTCCCGCGTACTCCCCCTGAGCACCGGAGTTCGGCTGAAGGGACACTCCTGGCAGTCCGGTGATTCCCGCCAGCCACCGCTCCAGGTCCCCGACGATCCTCCTGTATCCCCGCGCCTGCTCCTGCGGTGCGAAGGGATGAAGCCGGGAAAATTCAGGCCAGCTCAGCGACTGCATCTGGGTCGTCGCGTTCAGCTTCATCGTGCACGACCCGAGCGGGATCATGCTGGTAGCCAACGAGAGATCCCGGTCCTCCAACTTCTTGAGGTAGCGGAGCATCTCGGTTTCGGAGTGGTACCGATTGAACACCGGGTGCTCGAGAAAGGGAGAGTCGCGCGTGAGTTCCGGGGTGAGGACCGGTGCGCTTTCCTCCAGCCCGTCCTGGAGCTCTTCGAGCGCCGGTACGCTCTCCCCTCCGGGAGTGAAGAGCCCAAGAAGGGAACCGACCTCCTCCAGCTCCACCGCTTCGTCGAGAGCGATTCCGAGGGTACCGTCCCCGAAGTCCCTGAGATTCATCCGTCCCTGGGCCGCCCTCCGCAGCACCTCCTGGTGGTCGGGTCCACGGGGTCGAATGCGCAGGGTGTCGAAATACCGCCGGTTCAGAACCTCATGCCCCAGCCCCGCGAGTCCTTTCGCGAGGAGGCGGGTCAGCTCGTGGATCCGGGTGGCGATGCGCTTCAGTCCTTCCGGCCCGTGGTACACAGCATACATCGAGGCCATGATGGCCAGGAGGACCTGCGCGGTGCAGATGTTGGAGGTGGCCCGCTCCCTTCGGATGTGCTGCTCCCGGGTCTGGAGCGCCATTCGAAGCGCGGGGTTCCCGTCGGCATCCCGGGAAACTCCGATGATGCGCCCCGGAATCCGCCGCTTGAAGGAAGCCCGCGCCGCAAAGTAAGCGGCGTGAGGCCCCCCGTATCCGAGGGGCACGCCGAAACGTTGCGTGCTGCCTACCGCGATGTCGACCCCGATCTCACCCGGAGGGAGGAGGAGGGTCAGGGCCAGAAGATCCGCTACCACCGCGACCATCGCACCCGCATCGTGGGCCGCCCGGGTCAGAGGGGTCAGGTCCGCGACCTCGCCGTCCGTGCTGGGATAGGCGAGGAGTACGCCGAAGACCTTCTCGTCCAACACGATCTCATCCCTCGGCCGGACCCGGACCTCCACCCCGATGGGGCGGGCGCGAGTGCGTACCACCTGGATCGTCTGCGGATGACAGCCCTCGTCGACGATGAAGACGTTCCGGTCGCCTGCCGCCTCGTCGAGCAGGAGAGACATCGCCTCCGCGGCGGCTGTACCTTCATCGAGGAGGGATGCGTTGGCAATCTCCAGACCGGTGAGGTCGATGACCAGGGTCTGGAAGTTGAGGAGCGCTTCGAGCCGACCCTGTGAGATCTCAGCCTGATAGGGCGTGTACTGTGTGTACCAGCCGGGGTTTTCGAGCACGTTCCGGACGATGACCGGCGGAGGGACAGTGTCGTAGTATCCCATCCCGATGAAGGATCGATAAATCTCGTTTTCTCCAGCGATCTCCCGGAGTTCCTTTACGAGCTGGAATTCGGACCGTTCCCCTTCGAAGCCCGGGAGCTCATCGTTGCGGATCGACGCCGGAATGGTGTCGTCGACGAGCTCGGACATGGAGGCGTAGCCGAGGGTGGCCAGCATCTCTGCGATGGCCTCCGGGTCGGGGCCGAGATGCCGGTCGAGAAACCGGTCGGTGCGATCTAAGTTTCGGGTCATCGGCGTCGTCATGGATATCGGGCTGGGATTCAAGCCGCCGATCGGGTCCGCCGTCGATCGGGTGGGCTTCCGCGGGTGTGGAAAGACCCGCTTGGAGGCCGGGCGTTCCGAGCGGGTCTGCTACCGGGGCGCGATCGACAACCAGCGGAGACCCCGCGGCGGGGGGCTCCCGAAGTCGGTCCAGGGCGACGCACGGACCGAGGTAGCGTGTCGTGAGGCCTGCGGGGAAGCGACCGATCCGACTCACTCCCCGCCGATGAGACTCCGGTAGCCGTTCTCGTCCAGGAGTCCTTCGAGCTCCGCCGGATCGCTGGCACGGAGGCGCACCATCCACCCCTCCCCGTAGGGGTCCGTGTTCACCAGGGCCGGGTCCTGATCGAGCGCGGAGTTGACCTCGACGACTTCACCGCTGATCGGGCTGAAGAGATCGCTTACCGCCTTGACGGCTTCGATCGTGCCGAAAACCTCCATTCTCCCGAAGCTCTCACCCGAGCTGGGGAGCTCCAGGTACACGACGTCACCGAGCTCCCCTTGAGCATAGTCCGTGATTCCCACCAAGAAGACGTCCTCTTCGTCGGTAGGTCTGAGGTACTCGTGTTCCTCAGTGTAGTGCAACCCGGTAGGAATCTCAGACATTCATGCCTCCGATTGGGTGAAGGGGCCGATAATGCCACGCCAATAGAGGTTTTCCGACCGAAGGCGTCAAGCACCCCGCCTCCCTCCCGGCGCGGCGGGTGGCTTTCTACCGGCTTCTTCGAGAGATTTCGGACCCACTCGATGACCAAGCTTCTCCTCGGGGTATGCGAGGACGGAGTTCTCCCAGTTTCCCGAAACCCGGAGGAAAGACCGTGTTCGGTGGCATCGGCATCGGCGAAGTGGTCGTGGTCCTGCTCCTGCTCATGCTCCTGTTCGGGGCGAAGCGGATACCCGAGATCGCGCGCGGTGTAGGGGAGGGGATCCGGAACTTCAAGACCGGGGTCAAGGACCCCGAACGGCTGGACGAGGGTGAAGTCTCTCAAGTTGACGAAGAAGACGAGAGGGGCTGAGGTTTCCGGAAGTCCTCCCTGGGTGCGCCTCGGGATCCTGTTCCTCACGGTCTTCGTGGACCTGGTGGGGTTCGGGATCGTACTCCCCCTGCTCCCCTTCTATGCCGACCGCTTCGGCGCTTCCGGCATCCAGATCGGGGTTCTCGTCCTTTCCTATTCCGCTGCCCAGCTCCTTCTCGCTCCCCTTTGGGGCCGTCTCTCCGACCGTTTCGGACGGCGGCCGATCCTCATTTTCGGCTTGCTGGGCTCGGCAGCCTCGTACGTCGTCTTCGCCTTCGCCGATTCGATCCTCGTCCTCCTCCTCTCCCGGCTGATGGCGGGTGTAGGGGGCGCGAACATCTCGGTCGCTCAGGCCTACATCGCCGATGTTACCCCCGCCAGGGAACGGGCGGGGAACATGGGCTTGATCGGTGCCGCGTTCGGTCTCGGGTTCATCTTCGGGCCGGCGATCGGGGGCATCCTGGCTCCCATCGCACCCGAACTGCCCGGGCTCGCGGCGGCAAGCCTCTGCGCCACGAATGCGCTCCTGGCCGTCTTCTTCCTCCCGGAGTCGCTCTCTGCGCGAGAGCGCGAGGTGCGCGCCGAGGAGTACCCGTCACCTTCCTCCCGGCCGGGCCTCGACGAACTGAGGGTCGTCTTCCGGAACCCGGACTTCCTTCGGGTTCTGGTGCTCTCCTTTCTGTTCACGACGGCTTTTTCGGCGATGCACCCGACGTTTCCGCTGTTCGCGGCGGAGCGGTTCGCCCTCGATGAGCGAGGCGTGGGGTGGCTCTTCGCCTTCATGGGCGTCATCTCGGCGGCCATGCAGGGCGGTCTGGTCAGAATCCTCGTGCCCCGCTTCGGGGAGGTGGCCCTCATCCGACTCTCGGGAGTGCCCTTCGTGGCCGGCCTGCTCGTCATCGCCCTCTCCTCGTCGATTCCGATCCTTCTCGTGGGCCTGGCACTGTTGGCCGTTGGATTCGGAGGGACCCTGCCGTCCCTGGTCAGCTTACTCTCGCGCGCCGCTCCGGACGCCTTGCAAGGGGGCTCGCTGGGGGTGGGCCAGAGCGCTGGAGCCCTGGCCCGAATCCTAGGACCCCTCATGGCGGGAATCCTCTGGGACCTCGCCGGTCCGTCGTGGCCTTACCTCGTGGCTTCGGCGATCGGGGCGATGGCCGGGATCTGGGGGCTTCGCCTCCGCCAGCCCGACTGAGGATCGTATGCACGCCCACTCGACTCCAGCCATGTATCGCCTATGAAGTCGCACCCTCTCAGGAACGTCGTGGTTGTTCTGGACCAACCCCAGAACCTCGTCAACATCGCCGGGGTGGTGCGGGCGATGAAGAACATGGGAGTAGAGCGACTGCGGTTGGTCCGACCGGCCGAATTCGACGCGTGGCGGATCACCGGTATCGCCCACAGGGCGGAGGATGTCGTCGAATCCACGGAGTTCTTCGAAGATCTGGGTGACGCCCTTGCGGATTGCGTGTCGGTGATGGGATCCACGGCACGGGCCCGGACGGCCCATCGCAACTACGCGCACCCGAGGGCTCGAGCGGGTGCGCTCGCGGCGCGCGCCAGAGAGGGCCCGGTGGCGCTCCTCTTCGGGCGCGAGGACCGGGGCCTCTCGAACGAAGCCCTCGACCTTTGTGACGAGGTCATCGTCGTTCCTACGGACCCGGAGTATTCGAGCCTCAACCTCGCCCAGGCATGCCTCCTCGTCCTCTACGAAGTGCGCATGGCCACCGAAGGGGATGGGAATCCCCTCCCGAGGGGAAAGAGATCCACTCGTCCGGCGACCAAGGGAGAGATGGAGTCGATGTTCCGCGCGCTGGAAGATGGTCTGGCCAGGATCGACTTTTTCAAGGCGAGGGCCCCGGAGAGCGTCATGAGGACCCTCCGGACCCTCGTGTCCCGAGCCGACCCGGACAGCCAGGAAGCGGGGCTCGTCCGGGCGGTCGGCTTCGAGATCGGCAACTATCTGGATCGGGTCGGGAGGGGCGATCCAGACTGTGACGAATCGTGATGGATTGCGCGGTTGTTGCGGTGGACCGGCGTGCCATATCTTCCCCAAATCGTTTCTCCCGGGATCCAGGTGAGCTCGGTGATCTTACCACACCCGGGGATCGAGTCGGCCGAGGATCGGCTCCTGGCCGTTGACGACGACATGCCGTGGGCGCATTCAGGGAAAGGGAGAGCTGTGAGATCGGACGAACACTTTCATCCGGGAGATCCCGGGAGCTTGGCTCCCCTCCTCGATCACGCAACCGAATTCGCACGCGAAGCCGGGAGGGTCACTCTCAGCTACTTCGGGAGCGTCCTGTCGGCCGACGCGAAGGGAGACGGAAGCCCGGTCACTCGGGCCGACCGGGAGGCCGAAGCCGTGCTCCGGGAAGCCATCCAGGGACGCTTTCCGAATCACGCGATTCTGGGTGAGGAGTATGGTGAGGAGGCGGGTACCGAGCCGATCCGATGGATCCTGGATCCGATCGACGGCACCCGTTCCTTCCTGCACGGGGTCCCATTGTACGCGGTGCTGATCGGGGTGGAGATGGGCGGAGAGCCCGTCCTGGGGGTCGCCCATTTCCCGGCTCTGGGGGAGACCATTGCGGCGGGCCGGGGACTGGGGTGCCGGTGGTGGAGGAAGGCCGGAGGCAACCCGGTTTCGGCGGCCGTCTCCGACGAGCCTGCGCTCTCCCGGTCCGTCGCGCTCACCACGGATCCGGAGGGGATTCTGGTCTCTTCGGTGGGGCCGGGGTGGAGGTCGCTCGCGGACCGGGCGGGGTTCGTGAGGGGTTGGGGCGATGCATACGGCCACCTCCTCGTTGCCACCGGTCGTGCCGAGGTGATGGTAGATCCGGTCCTTTCACCCTGGGATGCCGCACCCTTCCTCCCGATCCTGGAGGAGGCGGGAGGAAGGTTCACGGATCTGGACGGGCGCTCGACCATCCATGGGGGCTCGGGGATCTCGACGAATGGCCGCCTGCACGCACAGGTGCTCGAATTACTGAGCGAGAGGCGGGCTCAGTAATTCGAGCCCGCCTCTCTCATCCCGGGCGGTACACGCCGCAGGGCCGTTCCGTCAGGCTACCACCTGGTGCTCGGGCGGGGTTTCCGACTCGAGCATTTCCGGCTCGTCGCGGAACTGCCATAGCTGAATCACCGGGAAGGTGGTGAGGAACCACCGAGTGCTCCCGGCGAACAGGCCGAGGAATCCCAAAGCGATCAGGGGTTCCCACAAGGTGATCGTGGCCGTGCCGGGCTCGTGCAGGGACGGTGCGATCAGGATAAACCGTTCGAGCCAGAGCCCGAGGAGTGCCAGAAGAACCACCCCACCGAACCAATTCGGTATCAGCTTGGGCTTGCGTCCAATCAGGCCAGCGAAGGGGACGAAGAAGCAGAGGACGATCACGAGGAGGGAGATCGGTCCCCATTCGGCCCCGGAGCGGTGGATGATCCACTCCTGCTCCCAGGGGAGCTTTCCGTACCAGATCACGATGTACTGCGACCAAAACAGGTACATCCAGAAAATGGAGAAGCCGAAGAAGAGTTTTCCCATATCGTGGAGCTGCTGGGGACCCATCTGCTCGTCGAAGTAGGCGTAGCCGCGCTTGAGAATGATCGCGAGCAGAGCGGTGAACCCGATCCCCGCCCAGAAGGCGCCCATCGAGAACCACGCGGGCAAGAGCGTGGAGAACCAATGGGGCTCGAGGCTCATGGCCCAGTCCACCGAAAAGATCCCCATGATGAGCGCGTAGACCAGGACCAGGGCGGGGGCGAGCACCTTCAGCGCTTCCCAGCTCCGGGACTCCTCCGCCTCCTGTCCCCTCCAGCCTTGGGTAAGCCGCTCGCGCCAGCGCCGCCGGCCCATGTCGTCGTTTTCATCCCGTTCCCGTTCCGGGCCGAGGTCGGGCCGAAGGGCAAGATAGATGAAGAAGAGGCTCAACCCGAAGAGTATGATCGCTCCGAGGAAGTTTCGTGTGATGAGGAACGGGATGTTGAGGTACGCCGCCTTCAACTGCACGATCGGGTCGAACTCCATGTACCGCATCCACGTGAAGTAGTTCTCGCGGAGGGTCAGCATGGGAAGGAGGAGGAGGAACGAGATCGGCAGGAATCCTCCGGCGGCCAGGGAGAGGCGCCGTACCGACCAGTTCCACCTGGCTTTCACGATGAGCGTGACGGCCGCGAAGATGATCCCTCCCTGGGCCACGCTCGTGAAGAAGAGCCAGTTGGAGACGTAGGCCTGCCAGGCCCGGTCGGCGTTGGTGGCCAAAAGGACCACAAAGGCGAGCGTGCCGACCGCGACGAGCCCCGCGAAGAGGGCTGTAAGGCCCTTGGCTCGGGGCAGGTATCGAGCCTGGATGTCGGAGGGAACGTGAATCTCGTGCATCTCTTAGCGGTCCTCGGCGTCCTGAGCGGTCGATGCGGCAGGCGAAGGGCCCTGGAGTTGGCGAACGTAGTTTACCACGTGCCAGCGGTCGTAATGCGTAATCTGGTGGCCGAGGGAGGGCATCGCGCCCCGGCCAATCCGCACGATCGAGTAGATGTAGCCGTCCGGGTATCCCCGGGCCTGATCGGTGAGTAGGGAGAAGGACGGCATTCCGGCTGCGGTCACGAGTCCGTCGCCTTCCCCGGTGGGCCCGTGACAGGGGGTACAGGCACGGTTGAAGAGCTCCTCTCCTCGGGCGAGGGACTGATCCGTCACATCGATCGGGTTCTCGAGCTCCATCACCTCGGGCGCCTGCTGAAGCAGCTGGATCGGCTGGATCGGGGCGGGAACTTCTCCCACCTCGGCCTGACCAAGCTGAACGGTCTCCGGATTGGACGGGAAGTTGCCCGCCGCGAAGGGCACGGAGCCTTCCGCCGGCATGAGCGGCTGGTCGTACGGATCTAGGGAGGGCTGATCCCTCATGCTCCGCCCAAAGATCGAGGAAAGGAGATCGTCCATGGGGTGGCAGCCGGCTCCGGTGATCGCTATCAAGACTACCGCGACCCAGCTGCGGACTCGCAATCGGGCACCTCGTGGTTCAGCCATGGGACCTCCCTTCGGCATCCTCTTCCATGAGAGCCGGCTCATTCGATTCCATAATGTCGCGTACGGTGGTCAGGCGGTCGTCGGAGGTGGTGACGTACACTCCGAACCTGCCCGCGGAGAGCTCGGGATCATAAACCACTTCCGACTTGAGCTCGGGAACGCGCATGTTCCAGAAGACCCCGATAACCGTCGCCAGAACCCCGAAGAGGATCGTCAACTCGAAGGCTATGACGGTATACGCCGGAATCGAGACGATCGGCTTTCCACCCGTCACCAGAGGCCAGTCCATCGAGGTGAACGTCGTGAACGCGAAGCCGGTGGCAGCCCCGGTGAGACCACCTACGAGGGTGAACAGCCGAACCGGGCTGGTTCCGTAGCCAAGGGCGTGCTCGATGTTGTGTTCGGGAAAGGGTGCGAAGGCTGTGATCTCCTCGAACCCTTCGGCGCGCAGCCTCTCGATCGTCTCCACCGCCGAATCGAGATAATCGAAAGAAGCCAGAATCCCCTTGCGACCTTCGCTCATCGGGCGGCCTCCTTTTTCGGCTTGGGACGCATGGGTGGCGGCAAGACCTCCTTGATCTCGGCGATCGCCACGGGCGGCAGAAGCCGGATGAAGAGGAGGAACCAGAAGGAAAACCAGGCGAAGCTTCCAACCACGATCCCCATCTCAGTGACCGAGGGCCGGTAAGTGTTCCATGCAAATGGCATGAATTCATGCGACAGCGAGGTCACCACGATCACGAATCGCTCGAACCACATCCCGATGTTGATGAAGATCGAGATGACGAAGAGCGCCGCGATCGAGTAGCGGACCCGCTTGAACCAGAGGAGGATCGGAATGAATCCGTTGCAGATCAGCATGATCCACGTGGCCCACCAGTAGTGCCCGAACACCCGGTTCCAAAAGACCCTGCGCTCCGGATCCTCACCGGAGTACCACGCCATGAAGAACTCGACCAGGTATGCGTAGAATACGACGAGGCCCGTGACCAGACACAGCTTCGCCAGGGCGTCGAAATGTTTGGTGGTCAGGTACTTCTCGAGGCCGAAGATCTTTCGGATGGGCACCATGAGGGTGATGACCATGGCCACGC
This sequence comes from Gemmatimonadota bacterium, assembly GCA_007124095.1. Taxonomy (GTDB): domain Bacteria; phylum Gemmatimonadota; class Gemmatimonadetes; order Longimicrobiales; family Gaopeijiaceae; genus SLCK01. Next base: position 20,358 of record SLFU01000014.1, on the reverse strand, counting down.
CCGAGAAGATCGCTCCGGCCACGAAATACGGGGCGAAGATCGTCGCGTGCCACCCGGGAACGATCGACATCGCGAAGTCCCAGGAAACCACGGAGTGCACCGAGAGCACCAGGGGAGTGGCGAGCGCTGCAAGGTAGAGATACGCCTTTCCAAAGTGGTGCCACTGGCGGTCGGTTCCCCGCCACCCGAAGGAGGTGACCTGGTAGAGCTTATGCCTCAGGGTCCCGGGTTTGGCCTGGTCACGAGCCGCGGCGATGTCGGGAAGCAATCCCAGGAGGAAGAAGAGCGACGACACCGTGAAGTATGTCGAGACCGCGAAGACGTCCCAGACCAGAGGAGAGCGAAAATTCGGCCAGAGGAGCCGCTCGTTCGGGTAGGGAAAGAGCCAGTAGGCATGCCACGCCCGACCCAGGTGGATCAAGGGGAAGAGTCCGGCGGTCATGACCGCGAAGACCGTCATCGCTTCCGCGGCCCGGTAGATCGACTGTCTCCACCGAGCCCGGAAGAGGTAGAGCACGGCGGAGATCAGCGTCCCCGAGTGGGCGATACCGACCCAGAAGACGAAGGTGGCGATGTACACGCCCCAGCCCACCGGAGTGTTCAGGCCGGTGAGGCCGATCCCGTTTATTAGCTGGTTTCCCCAGGAGAAGAAGAGGAGGCCGATCCCGGCTACAGAGAGCCCGAACAGGATCCACCAGCCCTTCCCCGGTCGGGAGAGCATCTTGAGGATATCGACATTGACCTCACCCAGCGATGTGACGTCGGGGTGGGTCTGCGCGCCTCGCTCGCGTGCCTTCTCGTCGGGTTTCGTGGCCGTCGCCATTCGTTACCTCGTGTTCCCGGAGGAGCCGGGGGTCCTCGTCTCGACGAGCAACGCCTCAGACATGGATATCTTCTACCGGGTGAAAGGTGACCTTGCGCAGATAGTTCACGGCCGGCTGGGTGTTGATGAGCACGTCCAGCACACGATACGTGCGCTGATCTCGGGAGACCTGTGCGACGCGTGAGTTCGGATCACGGATGTTTCCGAAGACGATCGCTTCGGCCGGACAGCTCTGTTGACAGGCAGGGACGACCTCTCCCTCTTGAACCGATCGTCCCTCCAGGGTCGCCTGGTTCTCTCTCTGTCGAATGCGCTGGACACAGAAGCTGCATTTTTCCATGACCCCTTCCGAGCGCACAGTGACATCCGGGTTGTACTGCCAGTTCAACGGCTCGGGGACCTCCGAGAAACGGAACCAGTTGAACACCCTGACCTTGTAGGGACAGTTGTTCGCACAGTATCGGGTCCCCACGCACCGATTGTAGATCTGGGCGTTCAGCCCGTCGTGGGTATGATAGGCCGCGTACACCGGGCACACGGGCTCACATGGGGCATTTCCGCAGTGCTGACAGAGCATCGGCAGGAAACGGATGTCCACCGGGCCCGGTTGGTCGGCATCGACCTCCTCGTAGTAGCGCTCCAGCCGCATCCACTCGAGGCTCCGCCCCATTGCCATCTGCTCTTCGCCCACCCAGGGGATGTTGTTTTCCGACTGGCAGGCGGTGACGCAGGCGGAGCATCCGGTGCATTTGTCGAGGTCGATCGCCATGGCCCAGCGGGCGTGCGCTTCGGGATCGTATTCCCCGTGCCGTGCGCCTTCGAGGGGGAAGGCTCCGGGTTCGCCGTCTGTGGGAACCGGCACGAAGCCTCCGACAGCCTGAAGCTCGTGGAGGCGGTCGGGCTCGGGGTCCTGGAACTCCTCACCTGCCCGCAGCGCCTCGAGGGCCACCGCGGGCGCGATCGGGCGATTGAACTGCTGGTCGGACCCCTCGATGGTGGAGAGCTGCCGCCCGCGCCCGGTCGGATCGATCTCCACGCGGGTGGCCAGATGGACCAGGGATCCGGACGGCTGTTCGATGGTGGCGGGCAGGAGCGTCATCGGGTTGACGCCCTGATCGTCCGCATATCGTCCGAAGCGCGTGTGCCCCCCACCCATCGCGAGTGCCACGGTGTCTCGGCGGATCCCGGGGTAGGTCCATACGGGAACCTCGAGCTCCCCGTGGGGGGAGGTGACACGAACGATCTCACCCTTTCGCAAGCCTCGCTCGGTGGCCGTCTCCGGATGAATCTCGATCCAGGAGTGCCAGCCGATCTTGGAGACCGGATCGGGCAGCTCCTGGAGCCATGGCCGGTTCGCTCCCCTCCCGTCTCCGAAGCGGGACGAAGGGTAGACCAGGAGCGCGAGCCCCTCTCCGTCGAGGGGCGCCGGCTCGAAGGTCAGCGCTCGATCGGGGGTCTGAAGGGCTGGGGCCGCCGGCTCAGGTGCGGAAACCTCTACGAGCCCGTCGCGGAGGGTCTGGCGCCAGAACGCCGAGAAGGATTCACCCGGGCTTCCCGCCTCCTGATGGAGTTCGTCCCAGCGAGCGCGGAGATAATCGTAGAAGGTCTCGGCACCCAGGTCATGGTCCAGATTGCGGGCGAGAGCGAGGAGAATGTCCCCGGAGGACCGGGAGTCGAAATGAGGCACGGGCCGCATCGCGGGCTGCTGAATCGTCCACAATCCAGGGCGGGGGTTCGAATCGCCCCAGCTCTCCAGCGGATGTTGCGCCGGAAGGACGAGGTCGGCCAGCTCCGCGGTCTCGTCGATCCGGTCGGAGATCGCGACCGTGAACCCCACGGCTCCGACGGCATCCGCGAACCCGGCCGCAGGAGGAAGCGTATACTGCGGGTTGGTGCCGTGAAGGATCAGGGCCTGGACCCCGCCCTGAGACATCGACTCGATGGCGCCGAAGAGGCTGCCCTGGCCCGCGGAGGCCGCGGTGAGGTGGCTACGGCCCGGGTGGACCGTCTGGCCGACGCTCCCGGCGACTGCGTTCAGGATCAGGACGGCCAGGTTGATCGCCGTCGCGTTTCCACTCTGTCCCGCCACCCCCGGCCCGACTGCGAGGCCGGGACCCTCGGAGAGGAATTGCCGGGCCAGTTGCTCGAGTATCTCGGCGGAGACATCAATTTCCTGGGCCACACTTTGAGGGTCGTACGTCTCGAGGAGCTCGGCGTAGGGCCCGGGGTCCCCTCCCTCGTCCCGCACGATGACATGCGCCATCGCCAGGGCCACGAGACCCTCGCTTCCCCCGTGCACCGGGATCCACTCGTCAGCATTCTGGCCCGTGAGGGAGAGCCTGGGGCCCACGAAGACGAACCGGCCCTTCTCTCCCTCGGTGTCGGTCCCACTCATCCGGGCGAAGCCTCGTGCATGCTCCACGGGCGAGAGCCAGGATTCCAGGAAATCGGCCCCGAAGGAGAAGACGATTCCCGCGGCTTCGAAGTCGAAGGTGGGAACGGCGTCGGTGCCGAAGGCCATGCGCGCAGCCTCCCGCAGGGGAGCCTCCGAGAGGGCTTCGTACTCCACTCGAGACCCACCCACGGCCTCCATGAGATCCTCCTGGAGGCGAGTCAAGGACGGTCCCGTTCGGCCGCTCACGAGGAGCACGTCGTTTCCGGCCGCCCGTAGCCCGTCGGCCAGGAGAGACTCGGCCTCGTCCCACGACACCGGCTCGAAGGCGTCCCCGTTTCGTCGCATGGGTTGGTCCAGGCGGTCCGGATCGTAGACCCCCTGCAGCGCGGAGTGTCCTCGTGCGCACAGCGCCCCCTGCGAGACAGGATGGTCGGCGTTCCCTTCCAGCTTTACGGCGCGCCCTTCCCGCGTCTTCACCCAGACTCCGCAGCCCGCCGGGCATTCCGCACACGCGGTGGAGTACCAGGTCGCCACGCCCGGAGTGATCTCCTCCGGCGGAGTCACGTAGGGGATCAGTCTCTCCACCTTGTCGGTGGAACATCCTACGAGGCCCGCACCGGCGCCACTCACGCCCAGCACCTTGAGGAAATCTCGCCGTTTGATCCCGTCGCTCATGGATTACCCTGTGAAGATCCGATCTGGCGGAGGGACCGTCCCCTCCGAGCACACCGATGGCCCGCACTCCCCCCGGGGAGCCGGACCGAGAGGCCGATCAATAGTGACAAACCGTGCAGTCCCTTGAAGCGCCCATTTCCAGGTGGCAGCTCAGGCACCACCCCATCGTGAGTGGCTGGGCGACTTCCTGGATCACTCCAATCTCCTCGACGTTCCCGTGGCAACTCGCGCAGTCTACCCCTGCGGAGACATGGCGCATGTGGGGAAATTGGACGTGACTCGAAACCCGGTAGATCCGGTTCCAGGGAATGGCCTCCTCCCGCTCCCAGTAACCTCGAAGGAGCTCGACCTCCTCGGGGTTCTGCGATCCAGAGATGAAGGTGTGGCAACCCATGCAGGTGGAGACCGGGGGAATCCCGGCGCTGGTGGAGCGTTCCGCCGAAAAATGGCAGAACTGGCAGTCGATCTGGAACTCCTCAGCGTGGCGGTCGTGAGGGAAGGCAATGGGCTGGCCGGAGGAACCGACCTCGCTCCCCCTGTCCTCTTCGGAGTCGGGATCGTCGGACCCGTTGGTCTGGGCCTGCACGAAGGCGAGGGAGCCGACGAGGGCGAACCCCACCATCAAAGCGATGAGCCACTGCGTCTTCATAACCGTATCGGGTCTCAGTCGGTCAAGGCACGGGCGGGAGCCGGGCTCCCCCTGAAACAAACAGCCCCGAAGTTAGGGACCCCCGTGCAGGCCGTCAACGCCGTACGAAAATGGTTTCGGCTTGGCGGCTGCCGGTTGCATGCTTCCCGGTTCGGGCGGCAGATTCTCTTCATGGAAGCCTCCGATCTCCGTTCCGACCTTCCCTCCCCGTGGGGACGGCATGTTCTCGATCGAGAAAGGGTCACCCTCATCCGCTTCGGACCCCGCGAATTCCGGCTGCGAGCCCGAGACGGGGAGATCTGGATCGCAGACTCGTTCCACGATCCCACGTCCCGCCCAGACGGCGGGGATCCGGGGATCCTCGACGAATCGGATCCCGCCAATCTCTCATGGTCGCGCTGGGCCACCCCCGCCGGTGAGCGCGAGCTCCTGATTCGGCCGATCCTTCCCGAGCGTCCGCTCGTCCTCGAACCGGAGCGGCCATTCTGGCTCTTGCCGGCCGCGGAGCTCAGGATCTACGTACGCATCCCCCTCTTCGTGCGCATCGAGTTGCCCGCGCCGGGGGGGCACGAAGGCGCTCTCCTGGAGGAAGTGCCCGCGGTTGCCCTGTCGGACACCTGGTGGGGGGATTTCATGACGGGTGAGCTCTGCTACTGGCTGCCGACCACCGCGAGGCGGGAGATGCGCACGGAGCTCTTCGCCGATCACCTGGCGGTTTGTCCTCTTGTCCTCACGAACCGATCCTCTGGAGACCTTCGGGTGGAGAAGTTGGCGCTGAGGGTCGCACACCTCTCCCTCTTTGTCCACGAGGAACACCTCTGGACCGACGAGGTGACGGTCCGGTATCAGGGGGATGCCGAGGGGAGTCAGATCGAGATGGCGGGTCGGGCTCCGGTCGAAGCCCGGAGCGGAGTGCGGGTGGGGAAGCCCCGCTCTCCGGTCCCCAGAGGGTTCCGGGCCCGTACCTTCGATCTTTTCCGGACCCTGCCGGGGATGGGAGGAGCCCTTTGATACAGCACTTTCTGGTCCATGCCGCCCTCTCCGTGGAAGCCCTGCAGCCGGCGGCCTCGATCTCCGTGGAGCCGATTGCGCAGGAGGCCTTCGGCCAACTCGCCGGGCAGGTCGATTTCGGAAGAGTGCTCCGCTCCGTGGCGATGGTGCTCATCGGGGTCCCGGCGGTTCTTTTGCTCACCCGTTGGACGCGGGCTGCGGTCGGTCGGAAGTACTCGCCGCAGCAGGGGCTGGTCGCCGCGAAGGTCGTCCTCTATCCGGGGATTCTGATCCTCCTCGTCTCGGTGCTGACGGAGCTCGGTTTCAGCCTGGGCCCCCTGCTGGGGGCCGCCGGGATTCTCGGGATCGCGGTGGGCTTCGCTTCCCAGACCTCGGTCTCCAACGTCATCTCAGGATTCTTCCTCCTGGGGGAGAGGCCCTTCCAGGTGGACGACTTCATCCAGGTTGGGGAGACGGTGGGCCGGGTAATCTCCATCGATACCCTGTCAGTGAAGCTGCGAACCTTCGACAATCGCTTCGTGCGCATTCCGAACGAGACCATCGTGAAGAGCCAGGTCACCACGATCACCCGGTTTCCGATCCGAAGGTTGGACCTCGACATAGGGGTGGCCTACAAGGAAGATGTGGTCCGGGTGCGCGAGGTCCTGCTGGACGTGGTCACGAAGAATCCGAAGGCCTTGATGGAGCCGGAGCCGAAGGTGCTTTTCGACGGGTACGGGGACTCGGCCCTGGAGCTGCGGCTGGCGGTCTGGGCGGTGCGCGAGAACTTCATCCAGCTCAAGAATTCGCTGCTCGAGGAGGTCAAGGCCCGCTTCGATGAGGAGGGGATCGAGATCCCCTTCCCGCACCGCACCCTATACTCCGGGCTCGAGACCGATCCCTTCCCCGTTCGTGTGATCCCGGAGCCCACCCAGCCGGAAGGAGATTCTATCGATGAGCGGTCCTGACCCCTTGCCGCCGGAGCTGCCGTCCCCGGGCCAGCATATCGCCACGATCAGCCACTCAGGTCGCTTCTGGGACGTCTACCTCGAGTTCGACGACGACCCCAGGAGGCCGGAGTCCTATCGGGCCGCTCTCAGCTATTCCCCCGCCGACCGGGGCGACGGGGAACGGCCTCTCCGAACCGTCCCCGTGATCGTCGAGCCATCCTACGAGGAGGCGGTCAACAAAGCTCGTGCACTCGAGGACCACCAGCTGATATCCTTCCTCCGCTCACTATTGCCCTGAGCCTGGTTCGAGGAGTGTGTGGGATCTTCGCGGAGGAGGGGATCCTGCATCGGGGGTCGGGGGTTCTAGACGTTTGCGATCTGTTTCGACCGAGTCGAGATGTCATACGCCACAGTGAAATCCGAGAGGAGACCGGATGGCCATCTACCGGACTCGCTACTATAGCGATGTGACCGTTGGTGTTGGAGGCAGGATCACGATCCCCCAGGACATGCGTGACGACCTGGGAATCGAAGAGGGGGATGTCCTTACGGTCCGAGTCGAAGAGAACGCTTCCGGCACCAGACAGATGGTGATCTGGCGCTCTGAGCAGCCGGCCGAGGACTGACCCTCCCGTCAGTCCACCTCACTCTGGCCCTCCAGGGAGATCCACCGGACCAGGGCTTGGAGTGGTCCGGTCCCATCGTGGCGCCACCACGCTGGAGGCCACGGCTGATCTCGAAAGGTCGTGATCCGGGTGATTCCGGATCGGGCCAGCCCTTCGGCCAAGGCCTCGCGACGCGTCCTCGTGGCTTCCACGGCTAGCGTCTGGAGAACCGGGGCGAAGGGAACGAGCAGCTCAGGGATGCGCTCCAGGGCCTCGACCGGCTTCACTCGAACCGTTCTGGAGAGACAGCTCGGTAGCGGCTTCGGGTCCGGCTCATAGAGAACGGTCCAGCTCACGCCTTTGCCGGCCAGGACTTCCTCGCCCGAGCCCGCGATTCCCCGAATCTCGCTCGTGCCTCGGAGTTGATGGACTGCAGCGGCGGTCCCGGCGTCGACCGGGCCCGGGGGAAGGGAGGCCTCCAGAGCCTCGAGCTCCTTCGCCAGGAGTCTCGCCCACCCGAGCGGATCGATTTCCCCGCCCTCCTCCACCCAGATCACCTGGGGCGACACACATCCTCTCTGGTCGAAGATGGCGACCGCCATCGCAGCGTCGGTGGCCGTGCGGCGAGCGGAGACCGCCGCTGTGAGCCGCTCTCGAGCGACCGCCCCCATCGACCATCTGTGGTGGTAGGCGACCAGTGGGGTGGTGGCCGGGATCCGGGACCTCAAGGCTCGAACCGTCTCCGTACCACCGTAGACCACCACGCGACTCGCCTCCCGGAGCGCGAGGTCTTCGAGAGTGCCCCCGTCCTCGCCGGGCCAGTAGACGACCGCGAGGGCTCGAGCCAGCCCCGGATCCGATTCCGCAATGGCCCTGGCCAGCAAGGTTGGAAGGGTTACATCACCCCGTCCCGGCTTGAGGAGAACGGGGCATTTGACGAGGAGCGAGCGAAGTAGGGACATGGCTCCCACCCCGGGGACGCTCCCTGCGCCGATGTGGAAGGCGAGCGTCCCTCCCATAGCCCGGAGGAGCTCCCCTCGAGGCCCGGGCCGGAATCCGTCGAGCACCCCGGGATCCCGGAAGTCGGCCTCCACCAATGCCTCCAGGCGGGGCGCCGTCCAGTCCCGCGCCATCCCTTCCACGACCGCCCGGACCATCGGGGGGGACAATCCCGCTTCCTCCGGGAGCGCGGCCTCCGCTTTCTGTCGGAGGGGGTCCTCCGGATCGAGGAAGCGGTTTCCTGCGCTCCCCAGGACCCGGATCAGCTCGCGGATCGGTCGGGAGGCCAGCTCGGTGCCGGCTGAGCGGAGCCCATCGAGAAGCGCCGCCGCCTCCTCGGGGGAGCCGGGGGGGGTCACGTCGCGTCCTCCTCCAGCTCGAGGATTTCCTCCATCGCGAGGGAGCACCCTCTGGGTTCGGCGCCCGGGGCCCGCCCGAGGATCCTGAGTCCGTTCGGAACCGCGACGCCGAGGTCCTCGGTGAGGATCGCCGAGACGGAGTCGAGGTTGGCCAGATCGAGGTGGCACAGGAGCCCCACCTCTCCCGGCTCCACGGGCACCAGGCTCTCGGGGTCCAGGACTCGCGTCCGGACCCACGGGGGGGGGACGTGCCTACGCTCCCGCAGGTCTCCGGGCCCTCCTTCCCGGAGCACGGGCTCGTAGAACTGCGAGAGGAGCTCGGTCATCCCGTATTCATTCACCATCCGCTCGGGAGGGAGTCCGAGAGTCCTTCCAAGGGCCGCGTAGAGCTCGCCCCTGGGAACTTCCCGGCTCCGGCCCTTGAACCCACCCGTCTCCATAAGGCGGGATCCCGAAGGAAGCGGTGCGGGCCGACTCGTCTCCCGCCGGTCGAGCCAATGCACGAAAGCGAAGGCGGTTCCGAGGAGGAAGACAGCCACGTCGTCGTCCCGTGCGGCCGAGAGGGCGGAGGCGAAGCCGTCGACGTCGAGATTCCACTGCTTGTCGGCGAAGAAGCCGCCGCCACCGTCGTCCCACTCCTCCGCGAAGACCCCGGCCATGTGGGCCAGGGAGGAATCAGGACATCGTGCCGGCTCGGGCAGGAGCGCCAGGACCCTGAGAGGCTCATGAGCTATCTCGATCTGCAGGGAGCCGGAGGGGCCATCGAGCTCGGGCCGGAGGTAGCTCGATCCCGCCCCGAGGAGGGATGCGCGATAGAGGGTCAGGTCGCGGACGGGGTGCGCCCCGCGCTGCATCCCGCCCTCGCTCGTTCCACTCGTCCGAAAGAGGGCCTGCGGTGGATTGGGGCTCGAACAGGCGAGGGAGAGCTCCTTGAAGGCGCGGGTGGGCACCGGAGGGATCTCCCTCCAATCCGACACCCTCGAGGGGTCGAGCCCCCGGCTCGTGGTGAGCGCCCGGTACACGGGGTTTGCGAGGGCCTGGTAGCGGAAGACGCGGAGCGCAAGGTCGTCGAACCGATCCTGGCTCCACACGGCGGTCGCACCTCGGGACATCTCCGTGATCAGCTCCGCGCAGAGGAGGTGCCGCGTGGCCTCGAGCGGCGCGGGCTCCTCAAGTGAGCGCTCCCCTTTCATCATTCTCGCTCCTTCAGCTCGAGGAGGAGCGTCGCACCCTTCCGGGCTCCAGTCCGCCCGAGCGGAGGATCTTGGCCTGGAGGCGAGCCGCCTCCCCCTCCGCGAACTCGAGGAGTCCATCAATTCGGGCCTCGGCGCCGCGATAGGCTTCACTCGGGAACTCCTCTCCTTCGGCGTGCCGGATGGCTCCGGCCAAGGATTCCAGCTCGCGACGGCTCTTCTCCAGCGCTCTGCGAAGGCGGTTCAGGGCCTTTCGAGCTTCCGATTCCACTTTGGCCATGGAGCCTCCTGGGGTTGGGATGCAGGGGAGAATCGCCGACATCTCCCCACCGTGACGGCCATGATTCAAGGGTGATGGATAGGGCCCCTCGGAGCAATGGCGAGTGCCATGGGGGGAGTCGGGAAGGGGGGAACCGGTGCCGGGATCCGGGGTGAGCCGCATGTACGTGCGGCCTGGAGTGGGTCTTCTTCCGGAAGGATGCGGTCATGGTGGGTAAGTCGGTGGAGCTCGCGGTCATCGGAGCGGGACCCTGTGGTCTGGCGGTGGGGGCGGCGGCCCGGCGGTCGGGCATCCATTCGGCGCTTTTCGATCGGGGGCCGCTCTGTGCCTCGCTCGTGGATTACCCTCCCTACATGTCCTTCTTCTCCACTCCCGAGAACCTGGAAGTCGAGGGGGTGCCCTTCGTGACCTCCGACACGAATCCCACCCGGAAGGAGGCGCTGGCCTATTATCGGGGAGTGGCCAGGTATTTTGAGCTCGATGTTCGCCAATACCAGGAGGCGCTGTCGGTGGAGCGGGAGGGCGAAGCCTTCGTCCTTCGCACCCGCACCCACGCCGGGGCCGAGGAGGCCTGGAGGGCAGAGGCGGTCGTTGTGGCCACCGGGGGATTTCACGAGCCGAACCCTCTCGGCGTGCCGGGGGAGGACCTTCCGAAGGTCTCTCACTACTACCGCGAGGCTCACCCCTACTGGAGGCAGGATGTCGTAGTCGTAGGAGGGGGAAACTCGGCGGTGGAGTCCACTCTGGAGCTCTTTCGGACGGGGGCTCGAGTGACGCTCGTCCACTTCGGATCGGATTTCGACCCCGGGGTGAAGCCGTGGCTTCTCCCCGATATCCGGAACCGGATCGCGAAGGGTGAGGTGGAGGTCCGATGGCGGACCCGCGTCACCCAGATCCGGCCCGGCTCGATCCTCCTTCGAAATGAGAGCGGGGGGGCGATGGAAGAGGTTCCGAACGATTGGGTGCTCGCACTGACCGGATGGCGACCTGAGCCCAAGCTGCTCCGCTCGATGGGGATTCCCGTGGACGAGGAGACGGGGGTGCCGGCCCACAATCCCGAGACGATGGAGACTCCGGTTCCTCGGGTGTTTCTGGCCGGGGTCCTGGCAGCGGGGTTGGACGCGAATCGAATATTCATCGAAACCGGGCGTCTGCACGGGAGGCGAATCGTCGAGGAGATCCTGCGTGGCCGATGACGGGAGTTTCGGAAGGCCGGGCCGCCCTTCTCAGTCTGCGCCCGGATCCCCTTCGTTGAGGATCCATCCCGACTCCGGATCCAGAGCTCGCACCTGGACCTCCGGACCCGCTTCCGAGCCCAGGCGGACCAGGGCCGGCGGCTCGACCTCTCTGCGGAGGTAGGCGAGCGCGATTCCCTGGCCGAACTGGGGCGACTTGGCGGTGCTCCGGACCTCTCCGGATGGACGATCCCGCCCCGGATGGTAGATCGGGGTACCCGGAGGAGGAGGCACAGCGTCTCCCAGAAGGAGGCCCCGAAGCCTCCGGTTCACTCGCCCGCGATCACGGATTCTCACGATCACCTCCTGACCGGTGTAGCACCCCTTTTCGTGGTCGATCGCCCGGGTTTCGATCCCCGCTTCGGGGGGGAGAGTGTCCTCATCCAGCTCCACGCCGTAGGAAGGGCGGCCCTTCTCGAGCCTGAGCGTTTCCCAGACCTCCGTTCCGGTCGGGACGGTCCCGGCCTCCTCCAGCCTCCGCCAGAGCTCGGAAAGGAGCGGGGCGGGGGCGATCACGTCGAGTGCGAGGGGAGACACGTCCCCGTTCCGGATCACCCGGATCCCGAATTTCCCCGGCTGGGGGAGAATTCGCTCTTCACCCTCCGAAAGTCCGGCTAGCTCTTCGGGAGACACGCGTCCCTCGAGGAGCTCGCGAGAGATCAGGTCGGCGGAGCCGGGGCCGAGGAGGGTGAGGAGACCGAGAGGGTCGTCCGACTCCGAGAGTTGGGCGAATCGGGGAGGCAAGTACTTTCGTAGATGGCTCAGGGCCGCGGTGGTTCCCTGCGGGGGAAGCTCCATCAGGAGCGAGCCCTCCTCACCGTTCTCGAGCCGGGCCAGGCGCAGGTCCGTAACCACCTTTCCCTTGGGGGTGAGGATCGTGGAGTAGGGCATGCGGCCCCGGAGCATGCCGGATTCGTCCTCCTCCAGATCCGGGGGGAGCGATCCGGTGATCACCCCGTGCAGCATTCGGGTCGGGGCACGGCCGGACACCACGAGAAGCGTTCGGTGGGAACGATCCACCATGGCGGCTGACGTGGTCGCCGCCCGGTACTCGCGGCCGGGATCCCCGTGGTGGCGGACCTCCTGCCGGTCACCCACCTCGTTGCCTTTCGTGCTCCTTTCAACCGGGATGCTCGAGAGCTCGTCGGTCATACTTCATCCCTCTCCGTGCCTGCTCCCCTCAGCTCTTCGACGAGGGCCCGAATCCGCCCGGCGTCGGTGGCTTCGGGAGCGTAGTCCAGATACCACTGCAGCTGCGCCAGCGCCTCCTCGGTACGACCCATTCGGGCGAGAAGCGTTCCCCGGTCGCGAATCTCCGCCGTGGCCGTCGGATGAATGACCAGGATCCGCTCGACCGCGGAAAGCGCCCTCCTGTGGTCGTGAACATTCAGGTAGACTCCCTTCAAGTTCGTGAGGAGCCGGACCAGCATCTCCCTCCGGGAAGCCGACCTCAGGAACTCCGGCCGAACCCTCACCATCCCGCCGTACACCCGATCGAGGAGCTCTTGGGCCTGGTCCTCGAACCGGATCCTTCCGCCATCGAAGGGATCCATGAGAAGCCTCAACTGCTCGCCCGGGTACCGAACCAGGAAATGCCCTGGAAAGCTTATCCCCTCGAGAGGAAGTTCGAGCCTCCATCCCACCTCGAGAAGGATGATCCCGAGGGTGAGGGGAATTCCCTTTCGACGGTCCAGGACGTCACAGATGAAGGAGTTCCTGGGGTCGTAGTAGGCCTCGCGGTTCCCCTTCAGCTGGTTGCGCTCGTAAAGGGTTCTCAGTAACTCCTGCAGAATGATCAGGTGGGCGGTTTCGCCGGCGATCCGGTCCCGGACCTCCTCGGCCAGCGTGTCCAGCCGGGCGAGGTAGTGGTCGATCGGCAGCTGAGGGTATTCCTCGCGGGCCACGAGGAGCGCGGCCCGCGCGAGGTCGATCTCGGCGTCCGTTCGGCACACCTCCAGGGCGAACTGGCGCCGCGGGGAGGAGTCGGGAAGGTTCACGGGGATTCGATCCTTCAGCATCCGTTCGGGTACGTCACTCAGGAAAATCGTTTCCCGAGTGCAGGAGTGGGCGTAGATTCTTACTCTGTAGCTTCTTCTCTGACGTCTCAGCTTGAGGCGAATGCACCGGCCACAAGGGAGTTGATCATGAGTACACGGATCGCCATCACGGTTTCCCTCGCTCTCCTTCTCGGGGCGTGTGGGGAGGCGGTCTCCGATGACCAGCTCTCGGGGGAGAGGGCCCGGGAGCTGGGGGCCCAGGCGGCATTCGACGATCCTGACGTAGAGCGAATCCACGAGCGGATGATGTCCGTGATCTCACCGGACGGAGGTTGGGACCGGGCGCGATACATTGAGTTCGAGTGGGCCGTAGCCGGGGGGAATGTGCGCCAGCATCGCTGGGACCGGTGGGAAGGGGATGCACGGGTGCAAGCGCCGGTGGATGGCCGGGAGATGGTGGCCGTGTTCAACACCGACGACCCGACCGCGGGTCGGGCCTGGCTCGACGGTGAAGAGGTTGCCGGCGATGAAGCCGAGGCGCTGCTTTCCCAGGCTTACCGCAGTCACATCAACGATGCCTACTGGCTCCTCATGCCCTTCAAGTGGACCGATCCAGGGGTGACTCTTCGCTATCTGGGCCAGGAAGAGGATGAGAACGGACGGGAGTGGGAGGTCGTGGAGCTCTCTTTCGACGACGGAACCGGTCTCACTCCCCAGAATCGCTACCACGCCTTCGTAAACCCGGAAACCGGGCGGATGGAGCTGTGGCATTACTATGCCTCCCCGGACGCGGACCCGTCTCCCTCTTACTGGACCGATTGGGGAAGGGTCGGCCCGATCGAGCTCGCCGAGAATCGACGTCCGGACGGGATGGACGCCGAACCCCGGATCTTCTTCCCACACCTGCGGGTGGAGGCCGAGCCCCCGGAGGGTGCGTTCGCACCGCTCTCTCCCTAGGCGATTCCGCCGTGGCCGCACTCCCTCCCGGCACATTCCTTCGCCCGCGGCGACGGGGTAGACTCACAGCATGAGTCAGTCCCCCGGCGTACGTATCGTGCGCGATCCCCTCTGGAACACCATCCGGGTGGATCCGGTGGCGATGACCATAGTGGACACGGCCGCCTTCCAGCGGCTGCGGTACATCCGACAGCTCGGATTCGCCCACCTCGTTTATCCGGGGGCGACTCACACGCGCTTCGATCACGCGATCGGGGTTTACCACCTTGCCGGGACCGCCCTCCGCCTGCTTCGGGAGGGGGGGGGAGTGGATCCCTCCGTCTGGAACCGGGCCGAGCTGATCCCCTATGCCGCGCTCCTCCACGATATCGGGCACTACGCCTTTTCGCACGCGATGGAGGAATTGGAGGCCGACCGTCTGCCGGGCGACCATGAGGCAGTCAGCGCACGGTTTTTCGAGTCTCCTGAGCTGGGAGAGGCGCTCGCCCCCCTCGGAGCTGGGGCACCCGAGGAGATCTATGCGCTGATCCGCGGTGAGAGCCGGCACCCCTTGGCAGGGCTCGTCACAGGTAGCCTCGATCTCGACAAGATGGAGTATCTCCGTCGGGATTCACTCTTCTGCGGTGTGCCCTACGGTGAGGTGGACGTGGATCGGCTCCTCCAGGCTCTCGTCCTCCTTCCCGATCCGGAGAGCGGGGAGCTGGAGGTCGGAGTCCGGGAGAAGGGGGTGAGCGCACTCGAGTCCCTCCTCTTCGCGAAGTACCAGATGTTCCGAAATGTCTACTGGCATCACGCGGTCCGCAGTGCCACCGCCCTCTATCGGCGGATCGTGGACGAGGCGGTGAGCGTCGGGCTGATCCAGTCCGATGAGCTCGTCGGACCTACGGACGAGGAGCTGCTCTACCGGATCCGCGCTCGCTCCGACGCATCGGACGATCCCGCCGTGCGAAGGATCGGAACCAGGTGGGTGGAGGCCCTCCGGAACCGCAGGCTCCCGAAGAGGGCGTGCGAGCTTACCGCTGCGGAGCTCGACGGCACCGTCCTGCCGAATTGGGTCTCCCAGGACTCTCCGCTTCGTCGACGGATGGAGGATCGCCTGGCCAAGCGTCTGGGCCTCGCCCCGGGAGAGGTGTTGGTAGACTACCCTGCGAAGCGCCGGATGCTCGACTTGAACCTCCTGGTAGCGAGGAGGGGCGGCAAGGTGGAGCGCTTGAGCGAGGGAGGATTGAGCGGAGTCATCGACCTTCCCCGGGTGGCGGATGAGCTGTATCGAACCACACGGGTTCTCCGAATCTTCACTTTCGAGCGACGGCACATCGGTCCGGACGAGGCGCTCGCCCTCCTGGCTTCGGAGGAGGCCCATCCCGAGGAGGTGTTCTCCGGGAACACCCACCCCGACCAGGGTTAGCAAGGCGCACTCCCGCTCCCGCGCTTAGGGATTGGCAGGTCGGCGCCGTGTGGAGGGTGGACGGAATCCCCTTGCCCTTCTAGGTTTAAAGGCTGTGGATCCTTCGTTTCGGGGCCGGGTAGCAAGCAATTCGAGAGGCCCGGTGGCACTCGCGCGGTTACGTGTTTCCCGCGAGGTCGATCCGGCCCGTACCTAATTCGATGGGGGGATCCCCCAGACGTGTTATCAAGATCCTGACAGGATCAGTAAGGAGATAGATCGATATGGCTACTACCGCCACCAAGAGCCGCACGAAGAAGCGGAAAGGGCGGTCGAAGGGATCGCTGGGCGGCTTCGACGCCACGCTCGACGAGCAGACCGCGCTCGACCAATATCTCAGGGATGTGAGTCGCCATGAGTTGATTACCCCGGACCGGGAAAAAGAGCTGGGCGCGCTTGCACAGGCCGGGGATGAAGACGCCGTCCAGGAGTTGGCTCGTGCCAACCTCCGCTTCGTGATCAGTGTAGCCAAGAAGTACCAGAACCGGGGCGTTTCCCTCACCGATCTCATCCAGGAGGGGAATGTCGGCCTTGTCACAGCCGCCCGGAAGTTCGACCCGGAGCAGGGAGTGAAGTTCATCTCCTACGCGGTCTGGTGGATCCGGCAGGCGATCCTGGCGGCCCTCGCGAACCACGGCCGTTCGGTGCGGGTGCCCCTCAATCGGGCCTCCGACCTGGCTCGCATCTTCCGAGAGAAGGAGCGGCTGAAGCAGGAGCTGGGTCGCGATCCAAACCCGGAGGAGCTGAGCGCCGCGACGGACCTGACGCCTGAGCTGATCGAGTCGCTTCAGACTCTCAACGCCGCCGAGATCCGGTTGGACGCCCCGATCGGGGACAGTGAGGATTCCCAGTTGGTGGAGCGCTTCATCAACGAAGAAGCCGCCGAGCCGGAGCAGGACGTGGAGACTCGCCTCCTTACCGAGGCCGTATCCGGAGCCCTGGACACGCTCGAAGCTCGGGATGCCAAGGTGTTGCGTCTCTACTTCGGGCTGGATGGGGAGCGGGAGCACACCCTCGAGGAGATCGGAAACATGCTGGGCGTGACCCGCGAGCGGATCCGACAGCTTCGGGATCGGGCGCTCCGTCGCCTGCGGGAAGGTGGAAAGGGCTCCGCTCTGGAGTCCTTCGCCGCTTGACCCGAACATCTTGCGATGGCTGAGCTCGGCTTCACCGTCCGAGTTAGGTACCATCGAAGCCCCGCCTTCCCGGGTCCTTTCGCAGGGCTATGGGGGGGCGGGGCATTTGTTTGCCCCCCACGTGAATGCCCTACCCCTCCGAGGGTAGCAGATGAGTGAAATCGTAGGGGAAGGAGACGGTGATCCCGGAGTTCGCAGGGGTCGGGTCCTCGAGACGGTTGGCGGTGTCTATCGGGTCGATCTGGAGGGGGTGGGGCAGGTCGACGCCTCTCTGAGGGGGCGCCTGAAGAAGGTGGTGAGTCCGGAGGAGCGGATCGTGGCCGGCGATTGGGTGCGGGTGTCGGATCCGGGGGGGGAGGGTGAAGGCGTGGTCGTAGAGGAACGGCTGCCGCGGGATAATGAGCTGGTCCGGGGGGGGCCTGGGGGGCGGAAGCCGAAGGTCGTGGCTGCGAACCTGGACCGGGTCGTCGTGGTGCTTTCCGTCGTCGACCCCTCCTTCCGCCCCGAAATCGCCGATCGATTTCTGGTTCTCGTGGAGAGCTGCGGGATCACACCGATCCTCGTTCTGAACAAGATGGACCTTCCCGGTGCCCCCGAGGCGGTTTCGGGACCCGCAAGTCTCTATCGATCGATCGGCTATCAGGTGTGTCCGACCTCGGCCCGGACGGGTGAAGGGTTGCAGTCCCTCCTCGAGATCCTGGGCGCGGGGACCTCGGCGCTTATCGGACCGTCGGGAGTTGGAAAATCCTCCCTTCTCAACGCCCTGGATCCGGGCCTGGAGCTGCGAACGGCTCCTGTGAGCCGTCGACGGGGTCGGGGGCGCCACACCACCGTCAGTGCCCGTCTCCTCCCCCTTTCTTCCGGGTGGGTCGTCGACACGCCGGGTTTTTCCGATGTCACTCTCTGGGGTGTGGATCCCGCCACGGTCGTTCATTCCTTTCCCGAATTCTTCGGACCGGGGGAGAGCTGCCGTTTCAGTGGCTGCACCCATACGCACGAGCCCGGTTGTGGGGTGAAGGAAGCGCTGGGGGAAGGGCAGATTCCGGAGTCGAGGTACGCAAGCTACCTGACGATCGCGGGGGTGGAGGGCGATTGACGGGCGCTCCCCGGATCAGGCGAGCGGAGTGACGGTCAGGTAGCCGGCTTCCGGGTCCCGGCGGACCCGAAGCTTCCAGCGGTAGACCTCCTCCAGGACCTCCTCCCGCAACACTTCCGAAACGGAGCCGATCGCCGCGACCTCCCCACGATCGAGGAGGAGGATCCGGTCCGCGAAGCGTGCTGCCAGGTTGAGCTGATGGGTAATGAGGACGACGGTCATCCCGTCGTCCACCGACCGGCGGAGGAGTTGGAGGATTCCCATCTCGTGGTGGATGTCGAGGCTTGCGGTGGGCTCGTCGAGGATGAGTGCCCGAGGACGTTGTGCCAGCGCCCGGGCGATCCGCACCCTCTGAAACTCACCGCCCGAGAGGGTCCCTACCTCCCGCTCCGCGAGGTTACCGGCTTCGCACCGTCGCAGCGCCTCTTCGATCGCCAGCCGATCATCCGCTCTCTCGACTCCGAGGGGCCCGAGGTGAGGGTAGCGCCCCATCGAAACCAGCTCCCGCACCGAGAGGGGAAAGGCTACGGTTTCGCTCTGGGTCACTGCGCCTACGGAGCGGGAAAGCTCCCTGCGCGACCATGTCGAGACGGAACGCCCCTCCACCTGAACGTCCCCCGACTCGAAGGAGACGGAGCCGAGGAGGGCACGCATGAGTGTTGATTTCCCGGAACCGTTGGGGCCGAGGACGGCGAAGAGGGAGCCGGACGGCACCTCCATCGTCACGCCGTCCAGCGCTGCCCTGTGGCGCCGCCGGTAGCGGACCACCAGCTTCCGGGTGTCGAAGTTCATGAGCGGAGACTCCTCCTCAAGAGGAGGAGGAAGAAGGGGACTCCCACCAATGCGGTGATGACCCCCACGGGGATCTCGACCGGAGCGAGCACGACTCGAGCGAGAAGATCCGCGAGAACGAGGAAGGTCCCGCCGGCGATGAAGGAGAGGGGGAGTAGGCGTCGATGGTCCGAGCCCACGGCCATCCGTACGGCGTGAGGTACGATGAGCCCGACGAAGCCGATGATCCCCGCGAAGGCCACCCCGGCCGCAGCGATGAGAGATGCGATCCCGTATGCGACTCGCTTGACCCGTTCCACCTCAGTACCGAGGTAGCCGGCGGTCTCCTCCCCGATTGCCATCACATTGAGGGAGCGTGCCAGTGAAAGGAGGATAAGGGCTCCCGGAAGTGTGTACGAGGCGACCACCGCCACACTCCGCCAGGAGCTTCCCGAGAGGCTTCCCATCATCCAGAGGACGGCGGAGCGCACCGTGGGGGCATCGGAGAGGGAGATGATAAGGGCGATGCACGCCGAGAAGAACGCGCCCACGACGACCCCGGAAAGAAGGAGCACCCGGACATCCAACCGACGGTCCGCTGAGAGGGCCACCCCGAAAACGAGGAGGATGGCCACACCGGCTCCCACGAAGGCTCCAAGCGGAAGCGCCCAGGAGGTGACCGCCACCCATCCGAGCGCCAACAGGAGCACCGCCCCCGCAGCTGCTCCTCCCGAAATCCCGAGGATGTACGGTTCCGCCAGGGGATTTCTGAGGAGTGCCTGGAAGACTCCCCCTGACAGGGCCAACCCACCACCGACCAGGATCCCCATCACCGCGCGGGGCATGCGCAGCTCGACCACGATGAATCGATTCGTGGCCGAACCGCTTCCACGGAGAGCGGTCAGCACCTCGCCGGTGCTGAGCCCGACCGCGCCGAACCGCACGCTCAGCATGAGCGCTCCCCCGATCGCGAAGAGCAGGATGAGCCAGGTGACCAGATGGAGGGCTCGCGGGCGGTTCAAGGCCCGGGTTCCGGATGGAGGATCCGGGAGAGCTCCTCGGCCGACCGCCCCACATCGAGCCCGGGGAGCTCGATGCCGGCCGGAGCCGTACGGGAGGGGATTCCGCGCAGGGCGTCGGGAACAGAACCACCCTCTGAGACGAGGACCAGGTCCGGCTCCCTCCGGATGATCTCCTCGAGGCTCACGGGTGCGTAGAGCTCTTCGGCGTCGTCGAAGGCGTTCTTTCCCCCGGCCAGCTCGACCAGCTCGTGGAGAAAGGTGCCCGGACCCACCACCAGGGGAGGATCTCCACCCAGGAGGAACACCACCCTGGGCCGATTCGTCCCCTCCACGCGCCGGGCGACCTCCAAGAGCTTCCGGTCCATCTCCCTTCGAAGGGAATCCGCTTCTGCCCGCATGCCCACGCTCGCGCCAAGTAACCCTATGATTCGCCGGATATCGTCGATTCCGTCCGGGCGAACGGCCAGGTGGGGGATGCCCCGGGCATCCAGATTCCTCGGGGTGGAGAGATCGGAGGCAGCGTCGAACCGGATGACGAGATCGGGCTCGAGCGCGATCAGTCTCTCTACAGAGGGATTCAATCCCCCTCCGACTGAGGGGAGGTGGGCCAGCTCGGGGACTCGGTCGTGATCCGTGCGGGCTACCAGCCGGTCTCCCCGGCCCAGAGCAAGCAGGACCCTCGTGGCGGAGGGGACCAGCGAGACGATTCTTGCCGGAGCTGTGTGCAGCTCCACCCTGCGCTCAGCATCGTCCCGGAATTCCACGGGGAAGGCATCGCT
>SLFU01000101.1 GCA_007124095.1 Gemmatimonadota bacterium | reverse complement strand
GGCCAACTCCTCTGGGTCGTGCCGGCCGTGCTTGCCGGGGGCCTCATCGGGTCCCGGCTCGGGGCGCTCCGTGTTCACAGCTCGGGGTCGCGTCGCCTGCTTGCAGCGGTTCTCCTGCTGGCGGCGCTCAAGTTACTTGTCCTGGGACTGTAGGGTTTCACGTGCCTCCGGCCGAGTTTCCGGGTACCTTTCGGGTCTGATGAAGAGGACGGTGCTGGTGGACGCGTCGGTTCAGGCTGGATCGAGCTGAATGCTCGCGGTCATGATTGGGATCCTGGTCCTGCTGGGTGTGACGGTGGTCCATGAGACGGGGCACTGGCTGGCGGTTCAGGTCAAGAGAGGCCGGGTTCTCCGGGTCCAGATCGGCCGGGGGCCCACGCTCTGGTCTCACACGACCTCGGAGGGAACCGAGGTCGTGGTCTCCCTCCTGCCCTTCGGAGGGATGATCCATTACGACGGGGTGGGCTCGGGGTCGGCGCAGGCGGTCGTGGCGATCAGCGGAGCCGTTGCGAATCTCGGGTTCTCTCTCGCCATGTTCGCGGGGGCGGTATGGGTGGTGGGCGCGGAAGGGATGCCTTTTTCGGATGGGACCGAGGGGGTGCTCGGCTACGCGGTATCGAGCGTCGGAACGTGGTTCTGGATGGTTCCCGGCGCCGTGAGGGATCTGGTGACGACCGGGATGGCCCTCGAGTTGAACCGTGGGTTCCGAGCCATCGTGGGACTTCTGATGGAGGGCGGGGCGGCGGATGTCTCCTATGTGGCGGCCGCGACATCTTCTGTGTGGGCCGCCCTGAACCTGATCCCCGTCCCGATCGTTCGGACTGACGGCTGGCTCGTCGGACGGGCGCTCTGGAGGCTCGTCCGGGGAGGACGAAATGGATCTTCGGGCGTAGGATGAGGTTCAACTCTATGGAGACGGCGGCACGACACCGGAAATGGAACGTTCGTCATGAGGCGTAGACTTTCCAAGTGGATTCTGATCGTGGTGGTGGCCGGGGCGCTTGGGGCGACCTGGTCGGCACTCGAAATGAGTTCGTACGCTGATTCCCCCATGGCTCAGGCGGAGGAAATTCGCGACGACCTCCGGGAGATCCGAAGCCAGCTCAACTCCTGCCTCGGGACCCAGAACCGAATGGAGGCACGGTTTCGAACGGTGGCCAACCGGACGGAGGGCCTCCGGGCACAGGTGGACGAGTTCGAGGCGATGGATCCGGACGGCGTGCCGGCTCAATTCTACGACGAATACCTCGGTCTCGTGGAGGAGTACAACGAGTCGATCCCGGAGTGGGAGCGGCAGGCCGACAGCCTCCGAGAATACGCAAGCGGATGCCGAACCCTGGTGGAGATCCATAATCGATGGGCCGACTCCCTCCGGCAGGCTCTGGTCGAGACGGGTGTATGGGACGAGTCCTGGGCGACTCCGACGGCGGAACGGGTCGATCCGCAGTTGGAGGTGGAGGAGACTCCGATCGAGTCCTTCGAGGAGGAACTCGGGGCGAGTGCCGAAGTGGAGGGAGCGGACGAGAGGGCGGGGGACCGGGAAGAGGACGCCGAGGGCCCGGAGGACGACGCCGAGGACGTCGATGGAAGCCGTGAGGAAACCGAGGAGGGGGAAGGAGAGGAGGACCCAGGACCATAGTGCCGGGACCATAGTGAGGGACCTGAGGCGGGTGAGGTAGGCCGCACCCGCTGTGGTGTTCGAGCCTGGCCGCTCCGCGAGGTGGTTGTCGCGCCCGGACGCACAACGCCCCCGCCGGAACTCCGACGGGGGCGTTGCTTCAACTCCTCTGTGCGAGAAGCCGTACTGCTCAGGCCCTGCTCAGGGTCAGCTGAGCTTGGTCACGTTCTCAGCGGCCGGGCCCTTCTCTCCTTCTACTCGGTCGAACTCGACCCGCTCGCCTTCCGAGAGGGACTTGAAGCCCTCCTGCTGGATGGCGCTGTGGTGGACGAAGCAGTCCTTCGAGCCGTCCTCTGGGGTGATGAAGCCAAAGCCCTTGGCGTCGTTGAACCACTTTACCGTTCCGGTGGTACGCATACCGTACTCCGTGTTGTGGTGATATCGGGGTGCGGTCATACCGTACCGATCGATCACCTGTTCACTTGCGAGATTGTCCGCTCTCGCGTTTCGCGCGGGCGATCAACACAAAAAAGAATCTGAGCGAGTGTGAGCCTCAGATCCTCGTGTCGCGGGTCCTCAGTTGCTACACTTCAGATGTACGCCCACCACACGGTAAGCTACTCACGGGTTCTTGTCAATCGCGGTGCCACGCCATACATCCGGCCCATCGTCAGCGGTCCGGATGAGGGTCGTCGCCGACGACCCTCGTCACGAACCTTCCAAGCCGGTCGAAGTAGTCCTCACCCCCCACGAGCAGGAGGTCATTGTGCCCGGCTCCCTCGACGGGGTGCCATTCGCTCGATCCGGGAGCCGACTCGAAGAGATCAAGGCCCATCCCGAAGGGGACGAGTCGATCCTCGGTACCGTGTATCACGAGGAGGGGAAACCGGATCTCGCGGACCGCACCCAAGGTGTCGAAGTGTCCCCTGAGGCGGCGGAAGACGAAGCCCGGCAGGAACGGGTAGGCAGCCCGTCCCATCTGGTCCAAGGAGGTGAAGGTGGAGTCCAGGATGAGCCCGGCCACTTCGCGCCGGCGTACCACCTGGGCGGCGACCGATCCCCCCAAGGACCGTCCGTGAACCACGACCCGCTCGGGAGAGCCCGCCCGAGCCACCACGAAGTCCAGGGCCGTCTCGGCATCCTCGTAGACCCCCTCCTCCGACGGGCTCCCTTCGCTCCGGCCGTATCCCCGGTAGTCGAGCATGAAGGTGGAAATGCCCCGACCCAGATACGCCTGCGCGAGGGGGGTGCGTTCCGCGATCGTTCCGGCATTGCCGTGGAGGAGGAGAACGGCGGGTGCTCCCTGGCCCGCCTCGTGCCACCACCCGTGGATTGTCGGTCCTCCAGGCGGCGTGAGGAGGATATCCTTCCCCTCGACACCGGCGAGGAGGGGAGCCGGCCCTGGATCCGTCCGTCCGGGGAAGAAGACGAAGTGTTCGGCCAAGCTCGGGGATAGAACCATGGAGAGCGCTCCCAAGAGGACCAGAAGGGCGACGGCCCCCCCGGCCATCCGTCGGAGAATGCCGGAAAAGGACCCGGGGCCGGGCGGTCCCATTCCGGAGCTTGGGGTGTTCGAAGATGGGGGCATGGCGGATGGCCGATAGGGTCGGGAATCCGCCGCTCTTGCCTCGAACCTTTCAAGGAGCGTCGTTTTCCCTTTATGATGTGTCAACCACCATTGTATCCCGTGTGCGCGCTCGGTGCTCCCTGAGGGTTCGCTCTCCCACCGGGACGCCCGGACGGATTGGCTGGATCCGGATCCAGGAGTGGGTCCGCTCCGCGGATTTCGGCCCACCCATTGGCGATGAGTCCTGCAGAGACCCATGTCCGAGAAGCCCTTCCCCGAGACGTCTCCCCTCCTCTTTGCCTACGGTTCGAATCTCTGTCCGTCGCGTTTGCGAGCGAGGGTGGAATCGGCGCGTTACCTGGCCCCGGCTCGACTCCCGGGTCACGTCCTGCGCTTCCATATGATGGGCCGGGACGGCTCGGGCAAGGCAGATGCCCTTCCCACCGGCTGCAGGGAAGACGAGGTGTGGGGGGTGCTCTTCACCCTTCATCCGGCCGACAAGCCGGCGCTGGATGCGGCGGAGGGGCCCGGGTATCGGGAGCTGGAGGTGGAGGTGGAGGTCAGGAAGGGAGGCAGGATTCGAGCACGGATGTACCAGGCCCGTGAGGGGTGGAGAAACGCGATGCTTTCCCCGTATCGGTGGTACCGGAATTATGTCCTGAGCGGGGCCGAGCACCACGGGATTCCCGAGGCCTATCTCGCGAGGATCCGGGACGTTGCCGTGGCGGATGACCCGGATCGGGATCGGGCACGTCTCAACCGGCTCCGGCTCTCCCGGTCATGGACGTCCGGCCCGCCTACCCGAAGCTCTTCACGTCAGGAGAGCTGTCCCTGAGCGTGGTGAGGTAGGCGAAGGGATTCTTTTCGGGCTGTTCGGGCTTCCCGGAGCCTCCGGCCTTCTCGGCATCGTCGATCTTCGCGGGATCCCGGGTCCGCGTGGAGTGCTTCGGCATCCGATGAGAAGGCGCCCTCTCGCCGGGTACCTGAAGCCCTCTCACCTCGAGAGCGATGATGTTCAGGGTGGCACCATCCCTCTGAAGCCTCCCCCGGACTTGGAGGAAGGGCTCCATCCGAATTGCAGTCCGAAAGCGTTCGTAGACCGGCGGCTTCACGATGACGTTGATGTGGCCGTGCTCGTCCTCGATCAGGACGAAGGTGTAGCCCTTTGCGGTTTGGGGCCGCTGTCGGGCCACCACGATTCCGGCCAGGGTGACGACTGTGCCCCCGGGAAGCTCAGGGAGTCGATCCGACGAGAGGATCCCCTCCGGGAGCGCTTCGCGGACCAACTCCAGGGGGTGGCGCTCGGTTGAAAACCGAAGCATCCGGTACTCGGCGACGACCCGATCTTCCGGGCCCAGATCCTGGAAAGCACGGCTCTCGTCGGGGTCGACCAGGTTCAGTGCGAGCTGGGGGTCGTCCGCCCTTCCGCGAGTGCGCGATCCCCTTTCATGGGGACCCAACCGGAGACCACTCTGCCAGAGCAACTCCCTCCGGGTGAGCCCAAAGGCCTCCATCCCTCCCACCCAGATCAGGTTTTCAATGGCGGGGCGCTTCAGGGCGGCCGGAGTGCGCCGGAGGAGGTCCGCCAGGGAGCGGTACGCCCCTCCCTCCTCTCTCTCCCGCACCACCCTCGAGGCGACTTCCTTCCCCCAGTCACGGACGAACCCGAGCCCTACGCGGAGATCCTTTCCCTCGGCTTTACAGATCACCCCGCTCCGATTCAGATCCGGCAGGAGGAGGCGAATCCCATTTCGCTGCGCGTCCCTTCCCAGAGCGTCGAGGGAGTAGAAGCCCATTGGCTGATTGTTGAAGAGCGCCACGTAGTATTCGGTGGGGTAGTGGTGGCGAAGCCAGGCGGACTGGTAGGCGAGGAGGGCGAAGGCTGCGGCGTGGGACTTCGGAAAGCCGAACTCCGAGAAGGCCGCCACCTGGCGGAAGACCGTCTTCGCCGTCTCCTCCCCCACTCCTCGGGCGCTCGCACCCTCTCGAAAGGCCTCCCAGTGGGTGCGCATCGCCTCCCTGGAGCGTTTCCGGCTCATGGCTCTCCGCAGCGACTCGGCTTGTCCGTCGGTGAACCCGGCCAGATCCCGGCACACCTCGAGGACCTGGTCCTGATAGATGAGCACTCCCAAGGTCTCCTCCAGAGCGTCCTCCAGGAGTGGGTGGTCGTAGGGGATCCGGTAGCTCGGATCCGCCCGCTGGGCTTCCCTTCGGCGGACATAGGGGTTCACCGCGCCCCCTACGATCGGACCGGGCCGGACGATGGCTACCTGGACAGCCAGCTCGGCGAGAGTGGAGGGGAGGGTGCGGCGGAGCATCTGGATCTGTGCCCGGCTCTCCACCTGGAAGATTCCCACCGTGTCCCCCTCCTGGATTCTCCGGTAGATCTCGGGGTCCTTCAGGTCGATGCGGGAGAGGTCGGGAGCTCCCTGGTTCGTCGGGGCGGGACCGTCTTGGCCGGTTCCCCGCTCGGCGATCAGATCCACTGCCTCCTCCACGAGGGAGAGCATGCCCAGAGCGAGGAAGTCGATCTTGATGAAGCCGGCGTCGTCGCAAGAGTCCTTGTCCCACTGGCAGAGGAAACGCCCCTCCATCGCGGTGGGCTCGAGGGGGACCAGTCTCAGAAGGGGGTAGCTCGAGATGATCATACCTCCCACGTGCTGGGAGATGTGGCGAGGAAATCCCCCGATCTCCTCTACTCTCTCGAGGAAAAGGGCCCATGTCCGGCTCCCCACTTTCTCCCGGAACTCCGGTAGCCGGGCGAGGTCTTCCCGAAGCCCCCCCGCGGAGCGGTGCTCGGCCAGCTTGGAGATCTTCTCCAGGTCTCCGGGAGGAAGGTCCATCGCCTTTCCCACCTCCCGGACGGCGGAGCGGAGACGATACGTGGGAAAGGTGGCCACCATTCCAGTGTGATCGTATCCGTACTTCTCGTAGACGGCGAGGATCAGCTCCTCGCGGATCTCCCGGGGAAAGTCCAGATCGATGTCCGGGACTGAGCCGAGGGCGTCATTCAGGAAGCGGCCGATGAGTAGGTTCGCATCCACCGGATCCACGTGGGAAAGGCCGATGAGGTAGCAGATAATGGAGGAGACCGAGGAGCCCCGTCCGCGCCCCGGAGGAAGCCCTGAATGGGCACGGGGTGCGGAGCCCCGCACTCTGGCCGCCACCTTCCGGGCCAGCTCCATGATGTCCCGGTATACGAGAAAGAAACCACCGAGCCCATGGTGCTCGACCAGGCGGAGCTCCTCGGTCAACCGCTCCTCCGCCTTCCTCCGGCGCTCCTTCGCCCTGCAGGCCAGGGTTTCCCATCCACCCTCCTTTCCCGGGTCGGCGTCGGGGAAGGCTGTTCGAGGATCCTCGGGGTAGCGCTCCTCGAGCGCCGCCATCGTGACTTCAGCCAGGAGCTCCATAGCGCCCTTCCCTCCGCCTCCCTCGAAGTCCGGAAAGGTATAGCCCAGATCCTCGGTCAGGTCGAAGGCGGAACAGCGCTCGGCGATGCGGAGAGTGTTGGTCAGTGCGTCGGGCCGGGATGCGAAGCGACGAGCTGCCTCCGCTCGCGAGAGGAGGTGGAACTCGGCGTTTGGGCGACGATGTGGGTGGGAGTCGTCGAGGGTGGTCCGATGGCGAATCGCAATGAGGATGTCCTGGAGGCGGTGTCGTTCCGGATCGTGGTAGTGCACGTTTCCCGTACCCACCACCGCGATCCCCAGCCGGTCCGCGAGTCGGGCCAGGTGCTGGGTTCGCCTCCGGTCTCCCCGGACGCGGTTCTCCTGGAGTTCCACGAAGAGGTGGTCGGGGCCGAAGGCTTCGAGGAGCCGGAGGGCGAACGCCTCTCCGGTTGCGGTGGAATCTTCCAGCGCCCCCAGGAGGGGGCTCCTCCGGCATCCGGTGAGGAGGATCAGCCCTTCGGGTCGCTGGAGGAGTTCGTCAAGGGGGAGGGCGGGGAGTCCCCTGGGGCTCGTTCGGTGCGCCTGGGTGAGGAGATGGCAGAGATTTCCGTATCCTTCCGGGGTTTCCGCCAGAAGCGTCAGGTGCCAGCGATTCCCGGGCTCCTCGGGGCGGAAAGTGGCTGGACAGGGGGGGCGGCTCCGGCGGAGTCGGCTCGCCCCGGCTTCTCCAGGGAGGCCGCAGTCGCGTACCGTGACCTCGGCGCCGGTGATGGGCTGTACCCCCGCATCCCGGGCAGCTCGGGCGAACTCCATGCTTCCATACAGTCCGTCGTGGTCCGTCAGGGCGAGGGCTGGGTAGTCGAGCTCCTTCGCCCGGAGCACGAGCTCCTCCGGGTGGGAGGCGCCGTCCAGGAACGAGTATCCCGAGTGCGCGTGGAGCTCGATATAAGGGGACACGGTGGAGCCGGGCAGGGTGTGGGCGAGGTCGTTTCCGGTACGAAGATGTGGTGTCGAGACCGGAAAATTCACCTGAAACCGAATATAACCCGAAGATAGGGGTGGGCAACAACCTCAACTAGCGTGGTGAGCCAGAGCGTGTGTGGTGACTCACCACACACGTGTCCGATCACTCTTCGATCTCGCGCGCCCGGTGGAGCTCCACCTGTCGGTCTCCGGTGATCAGTCGAATGCCCCGCTGGTAGGTCAGATATGCCCACGCCCACTGGAGCATGACGAGCGCCCGGTTGCGGAACCCGATGAGGTGGAGGATGTGCACCACGACCCAGATGATCCAGGCGATGAATCCGGAGACCTTCATCCTCCCCAGGCGCGCCACCGCCGCAGCCCGGCCAATCGTTGCGAGGTCCCCCTTGTCGACGTAGCGGAACGCCTCACGTGGCCGACCCTCCAGGTCCCGCAGGATCATCCGCGCCGCATGCTTCCCCATTTGGATCGCGGCCGGTGCGACCCCGGGAACCCGGGAGCCGTCCTCCCGATCGAGGCTGGCCAGATCGCCCACGACGAACACGTTCGGGGAGTCGGAAACGGAGCAGTCCGGCTGCACCCGCACTCGCCCGGCGTCATCCGTTTCGGCGGCGAGCGACGCTCCGAGCCGCGAGGCGGCCACCCCTGCGGCCCAGAAGGTGTTTCCGGCTCCGATCCGCTCCTCTCCGATGGCCACGTGCTCCCTACCGATCTCCGTGACTCGGGCATTCGTTCGGACTTCAACTCCGAGTTTCTCGAGGTGGATCCGCGCCTTCCGAGAGAGCTCCGGAGGATAGGTCGGTAGCACCCGGTCCACCCCTTCGAGAAGGAGGATGCGCGTAGTGGTGGTGTCGATCGCCCGGAAGTCGGTCGGCAGCACCTGCCTGGCGATCTCTGCCATGGCGCCCGCGAGCTCCACCCCCGTGGGGCCTGCACCCACGATGACGAAGGTCAGGAGTCGCCGGCGGGCCTCCGAATCGGCTTCCCTTTCCGCCGCCTCGAAGGCCAGGAGGAATCGGCGCCGGATCTCCGTGGCGTCGTCGACGGTTTTCAGGCCGGGAGCGTTCCGCTCCCACTCGTCCTTCCCGAAGTAGCTGTGGGTCGCTCCGGTGGCGAGCACCAGATAGTCATAGTGCACGCGAAGCCCGTCCGAGAGCGTGATTTCTTGGCGGGCCCGATCCACCTTCGTCACCTCGCCCATCCAAACCTGGGCGTTCGTCTGGCGACGCAGAATGGTCCGGATCGGGCTCGCGATATCGGCGGGGGAGAGGGAGGCGGTGGCCACCTGATAAAGGAGCGGCTGGAAGAGGTGGAAGTTTCGACGATCGATCAGGCTCACGCGCACGTCGGCCTTGCGGAGCTTCCGGGCGCAGTAAAGACCTGCGAACCCACCGCCTACGATCACCACGCGGGGCCACTTGTCCAATTCGATTCCCCCTCATTGTCATTCCGGGTTCTTTCCTGCCATGCCTCGATCTCTCGAAGCTATCCCCCCCGGGAGAGACGGACCGCCCAGTAGACGAGGAGAATTCCCAGTCCGGCGTTGGCCCGCGCCAAGAGGGCCGCCCTGCGGCGCATCGTCTCCCGGGTGGAGCGGCTCAGCTCTCTGCGTCCTGCTCGGGGTCCCAGGATGAAATCATGCACCGCGCTGGCCGCGACCATCGCGGCTACGATGGCTAGCTTCCATGCGAGCGCCCGTCCCATTCGGGACGTCCAGAAATTCGGATTGACCCACTGCTCTACCGACAGAAGGCCACGAAGGTGAAGGTTCAGCACTCCCGTCGCGACCAGGATCCCAATGCTGGACCATCCCCAGAGTCGAGCACGCTCCCCGATCTTTCGGAATAGCTCGACGCGCAGGGACGGTGGATCCACCGATCTGAGGACGGGTGCGCCTATCACCCCCAGGAAGAACATGCCTCCCAGCCAAAAGATCGCGGCCAGGACATGAAGAGTCACCGAAAGCGTGTAGAGGGTTCCCATCCCACTCCTCCGTGGGGCCGGTTCGACAACCTGAAGGTCTGTAGAGTAGTGCATTCGAGCCGAGGCGGCGCACCCCCCCGGTGTCACGAACTGTCCCCCTCGTTCGTTCCCGAATCGAAGAGCGAATCGAAGTCCGACCGTCGGCCCCAAGAACCTGAACCACGAGGAGACATCGATGATCGAAGGAATTCGGCTCCCGACCGCCTTCGCGGCCCTCGCGCTGGTAACCCTCGCGACAGGGTGTGACGACTCTGCCACAGGCCCGGCCGTAGACCCGGCGTCCGAGCTGCAGCCCGGCTACACCCTGCTGGACAACGACACCGATATCGCCCTGGGTGTGGAATCCGATCACTACGCGGCCGGGGCCGAGGTGAAGCTGGTCCTGAGCAACCAGTCGGGAGAGAGGGTGGGATTCAACCTCTGCTTCCACGAAATCGAGCGGAACACCTCGGAGGGCTGGGTACCTGTGGAAGGTCTCGAGGGGCGGATCTGCACCCTCGTGCTCCACATGATCGACTCCGGTGAGACAGCCCAGTACGGAACCTCTCTCCCGGAGGCGCTCTCCACCGGTGAGTACCGGTTCCGGGTGGCCCTCCACCTGATGGACCGAGGTGAGTTCCGGGATCAGGCTTCCTCGCCCTTCCAGGTGGAGGGGTGAGGGAGCCGTCCTGCCACATCCTCACTCGCCCGAGCGGAGCGTTCACTCGGGAGCGATCGAAGGAGGCCGGGCTTGGAGAATCTCCCCGGCCCGCCGCCAGATCTTGTCGAACGCCTCCCTGGTCAACGTTCCGGTGAAGGTGTTCTGCTGGCTGGGATGATAGGAGGCGAGCAGATGCAATCCTTCCCCGAGTTCCACTTCCCTCCCGTGTCCGAAGGGGGGCTTGGGCGAGGGTACGCGGAGCTTCCGGTCTCGGAGGATCCGAAGCACGTGATCGAAGGCGTATTGACCCAGCGCCACCACGCACTCGAGGTGGGGGAGAAAGTGATCGAACTCCCGCTCGAGAAAGTGCCGGCACCGCCCCCGCTCTTCGGGGCGAGGGCGATTCTTCGGGGGTGCGCACCGCACCGCCGCAGTGATGAATGCATCGTGGAGCTCCAGGCCGTCGCGCCGGTACGAAGACTCGGCCTGTGACGCGAAGCCGGCCCGGTGAAGGGCGCCGTATAGCCAGTTCCCGGAACGATCCCCCGTGAACATCCGGCCCGTTCGGTTCGCGCCGTGGGCGGCCGGGGCCAGTCCAACGATCAGCAGTCGGGCTTCCGGGTCACCGAATCCCGGCACCGGACGCGCCCAATAGTCCTCTGCCTGAAAGGCCGCTCGCTTCCTTCGCCCTACCTCTTCACGCCACTCCACGAGGCGTGGACAGGCTCGGCACTCGACGACCTCTTCTTCCAGAGCGGCCAGGGGGAGGTGTGTGGACATGATCGGAGTCGCCGGATTGGAGGAGTCGGGGAACGTGGGAGAGGAGTTGGGTGTAGAGCCAAGGTAATCACGGGTGGGCGACGTAAGCGATGCAAAAGCTTCCCGGTCGCCCGTGTTCAAGCCCGTTCGGTACCCCTGATGCCGAACGGCTCACGGCCCCCGGGACCGTTCCTTACGGCACGGTTCCCGGGGGTTCGTGCATAGCTCGACCTCTCCCTCGTCACAAGTCTTCGTCGCGCCCCCGACCCAGATGGCTCCCTCCCCGTCCCGGCCGATCTCGATCCGAGACCTGCTGGAAGCGGCGCTTCATGTCAACTCTCCTCCTTACTCGAGGCTTCGGATCTCGATCACCTCCACCTCGATGTGTCCCGGGTCGAGGTGGGCGAGGGCGAGCGTCGGGTGGAGATCGAAGCGCCGGGGACCGCAGCTTCCCGGGTTGACCGCCAGGACCGACCCGACTTGCTCGATCACCGGTCGGTGCGTGTGGCCGAAGATCACCAGGTCGACGTCCGGATGGGCGTCGGCGACTGTTTCGGGAGTGGGCATCCCGAGCTGATGTCCATGCATCACGACGATCCGGTGGTCGTTCCGTTCCAGGTGGGCGATCTCGGGGAGCCGGTGACGGAGCTCGAAGCCGTCCGTGTTGCCCCACACCGCCGTGACGGGCGCGAAGGCCTCCAGCTCCACGAGGAGGCCGGCCGGCCCTACGTCGCCGGCGTGCAGGATCTCCTCCACCCCTTCGAGATGGGGGAAGAGCTCCGGTCGCAGGAACCCATGAGTATCCGAGAGGATCGCGATTTTCACGGTGTGGCCTGCGACGGGGTGACCTGTGGGCTGGAAGTGGAACGTGACGAGAGCAGCGGCGCCACAGTCTCGACGAACCGCCGAGCGGTCGGTATGAGGTCGAACGTGCCGGCGCGGCGAACTCCGGCGGCCCCCATCCGTTCGCGGGTTCCGGGCTCGGAGAGGACCCGGATGAGGGCCTCGGCGAGAGCTCGGGGGGTCTGGGGCGGAACGAGGAGTCCGGTCTCGCCTTCGGCCACCACCTCGGGGACCGCGCCCGCCCGCGCCGCCACCACCGGGAGGCCCGCGGCCATCGCCTCCACGAAGACGATGCCGAAGCCCTCCTGGCGGGAGGGAAGGCAGAAGACGTGGGCCGCGAAGTAGGCCCTGCGGACGTCCCGGTCCTCCGGGATCGAACCGTGAAAGGTAACTCGGTCGTCCAGCCGCAGCGCCCCGGCGAGGGCACGCAGGCGCGGGAGCTCCGGGCCTCCTCCGATGATCTCCAGGCGGACCGCGGGGATCGCCCGTCGCACGAGGGGCAGGGCGCGGAGGAGGGAAGCGGTGTCCTTGCGGGGGTACTGATGGGCCACCGAGAGGATCGTGGGGTGCTCGGGGGGAGGGGGGGGTGCGGTGCGCAGCTCGTCCCAGTGACGGAGGTCCACGGCCTCCGGAACCACTCGCATCACTCCGGGGGGAAGATCGTACGCCCGCTGGGCAACCCGGGAGGAGTATCGACTCGGGACCAGGACGGCGTCGGCGTTTCGGGCGTTCCGGCCTTCCGCGAGGGCCAGGAGCCCGAGGAGACATCGCTCCGCCGGGGACCGCGAGAACCGGGCTTCATCGATGGCCACGCCCTTGAGGGCGACGACGTAGGGCGACTTCCGGAGGGAGGACGCTCCCCAGGTGAATCCGTCCAGGTCGAACCCCACGACGAGGTCGGGGGAGGGGGTGGATTCGAGCTGCCGGGGAAGCCGAAGGTTGAAGATCGTTCGGCCGAGAAGGGTGCCGGCGCTTCGCTCGGGGCGGAGGAGCTCGACCCGGTGGCCCAGGAGCTCGAGGCCTTCTTTCAGGTTGGCGATGCCCACCGCAGTTCCCGATCCCTCGTGGGAGGCCGGCTTCCACGAGTCGAGAAACACGATCCGGAGCGGATCGGTCGCGGGCGCGCCGGGGCCGT